>JBMOGW010000090.1:0-13038 GCA_049318165.1 Ilumatobacteraceae bacterium | reverse complement strand
TGGGGCGGCTACGACGTCATCTACTACTGGCGCGGCAAGATCAACCCCGAGCTGGAGACCCGCCCCGAGACGTGGGCGAAGCTGTCGAAGCACTTCTTCGACACCTTCCCTCAGTTGGAGGGACTGAAGTTCACGCACGCGTGGGGCGGCGTCATCGACACCTGCAGCCGGTTCTGCGTGTTCTGGGGCCGTGGCATGCAGGGCCGTGTGGCGTACTCGGTGGGTTACACCGGCCTCGGTGTGGCGTCCACCCGCTTCGGCGCCGAGGTGATGCTCGACATCCTCGACGGCCGCCGCTCGAAGGCGACGGAGACCGAGTTCGTGAAGACGAAGCCGATCCCCTTCCCGCCCGAGCCGTTCCGCTTCATCGGCATCCAGGCGACGCGCTACTCGCTCGACCACGAGGACAAGACCGGCAGGCGCAACCTGTGGCTGCGCGGCCTCGACCGCTTCGGCCTCGGCTTCGACAGCTGACCGGCCGAGCGCCGGACCGCGTTCGGTTCCTAGCGTTCGAGGATGACGACGGTGCGAGGGGGGAGGGTCCAGCCCTTGCCCTTGCGTTTGGTGCCGGCGGTGGCCAGCGAGAGCTGCCACGTGCCGGGCTGCTGCACTTCGAACGTCAACGGCTCCCACCACGCGTTGACCATCACGTACAGGTCGCCGGCACACCAGGCGAGGCTGTGCGAGTCCCACCCGAGGTCGGGCTCGGGGCCGACACCGTGGAACGTGAACCGCGCGAGCGAGTGCCGCCGGCGCAGCGCGGTGAGCGCACGCACGAAGTCGGTCAGTGCGGCCCAGTCGTCGCGGCGTGACCAGTCCACCCAGCTGACCGGTCCGTCGATGTCGTACGGATTGTCGTTCCCCTGCTGCGTGCGAGCGAACTCGTCGCCCATCACCCACATCGGCGTGCCGGCGCTCAGCAGCAACAGCGCGAAGTAGTTCTTCAACTGCTGCAGCCGCAACGACGGACCACAGTCCCACGCGTGGTGACGATCGTGGTTCATGATCGTCAGGTCGTGCATCGTCAGGCCGTCGTGCGCGGTGATGAAGTTCAGCGACCGCACCGCGCCGTCGGGGCCGAACAGGTCGGGGCTGCCCTGCACGCGCTGACGGACGGCACGCGCCAGGCCCGGCTCACCGCGAAGGAAGCCGCGCACCTGATCGCGGAAGCGGTCGTTCCACTGCAGCCAACTGGGCCACGGCCAGCCATGGCCGAGCTGATAGCCGCCCATGTCCCAGGGCTCCGCGACGAGTTGCACACCGCGCTCGATCGCCCAGTCGGTGATGCGTGTCACCAATCCTCCCCGGTCGCGCGTCAGCAGCGAGGCCAGGTCGAATCGGAACCCGTCGACGCCGAGATCGGCGTAACGGCCGAGCCCCTCCAGCACCAGGTCGCGCACCCACGGGTCGGCCGGGTCGATGTCGTTGCCGCAACCGGAGTCGTTGGTGGGCGTGCCGTCGGCGTGGCGGCGGTAGACGGAGGGGTCGAGCGCGCGGAGGCCCTGCCCGCCGAGCGCCGGCTCGTCCTCACCGGTGTGGTTGAACACCACGTCGATCCACACGTGCAGCCCGCGGTCGTGCGCGGCGGCGATCATCGTCGCCAGCTCCTCGGCCGCACGCGACGGGTCCTGCGCGTAACCGCGGTGCACGGCACCCCACACCAACGGCATGTAGCCCCAGTAATTGGTTCGCGCGTCGAACGGGTGCACCGGCATCAGCTCGATCACGTTCGCACCGACGGCGACCACGTGGTCGAGGTGCTCGATGCACGCGAGGTAGCCGCCGCGCGAACCGTCGAGGCCACCACCGGGGAAACCCTTCGGGTGCAGCTCGTAGACCACGGGCGGGTCGGCCAGCGGCGCACCCTGCGGCCGGGGTTCCCACGGGCGGCGCACGACACTGCGAGGTCCGTGCGGCGTGACGTCGAGGTCCCAACAGTGCGGATCGAACACCGGCGCTCCGCCATCGACCGACAGCCAATACAGGTCGCCGTCGGCCGCGTCGAACGACGCCGTCCACCATCCATCGGCATCGGCGTCACGGGTGGCGGTGGTGCGCGACGGTGCCGTCACGCCCGCGCCATCCAGACGGCGCTGCACCAGCACGTCCACCGTCGCAGCCCCAGGGGCGCGCACACGCACCTGACGACTCGAAGCGGGGCCCATCCGCTCCAGCCTAAGAGCGGCGCGGCGGGCCGCGGGCATCTAACCTGCACGACGATGGCGATCATGCCCGCGTCCCCTGCCGATGTCCACGAGGCCCTGTCGTTGTACGGGTACATCCCCGACGAGGGCCTCTCCACCTCGGTGTTCCTGTCGATGGTGCTGCAGCGCCCACTGTTGCTGGAGGGCGAGGCGGGTGTCGGCAAGACCGAGGTCGCCAAGGTGCTCAGTCGGTGGACGGGCGGCGAGTTGATCCGCCTCCAGTGCTATGAGGGCATCGACGTCTCTCAGGCCGTGTACGACTGGGACTACAGCCGCCAGTTGCTGCACCTTCGTGCCGCGGAGGCGACCGGCGAGTCGCTCGGTCTCACCACCAACGCGCTCGAGCAGCAGCTGTACCACGAGCGGTTCCTGCTGAAGCGGGCGCTGCTGCGCGCGATCGATCATCAGCACGAGGTGCCGCCAGTCCTGCTGATCGACGAGGTGGACCGCGCCGACGACGAGTTCGAGGCCTATCTGCTCGAGGTGCTGTCCGAGTTCCAGATCACCGTGCCCGAGCTCGGCCGTTTCGCCGCGGTGCGCCCGCCGATCGTCGTGCTGACGTCGAACCGCACCCGCGACGTGCACGACGCACTGAAGCGCCGTTGCCTGTACCACTGGGTCGAGCACCCCGACTTCGAGCGGGAGGTGCGCATCGTACGCATGCGCGTGCCGCAGGCGCTCGAGCGTCTCGCCCGCCAGGTTGCCGGAGCGGTGGAGACGCTCCGCAGCCTCAACCTCTACAAGCCGCCGGGCGTCGCCGAAACCATCGATTGGGCGCAGGCACTGGCGGCGATGGGCGTCTCCGAGCTGGACGACCGCGTCGTCAACGCCACCCTCGGCACGGTGCTGAAGTACCGCGAGGATCAGGAGCGCACCCGCCAGCACGGCATCGCCGACCTGGTGAAGCAGGCGTTCGAGCGGACCGTCCCGGGCTGATGAGCCCGACGGCCACCGGCCACGGGCTCGAGGCGCACACCCCGGCGGAACGCATGGCCGTGGCGTTCGCCCGCGTGCTGCGCGGTGCCGGACTTCGCGTGCCGATGGGCAGCGTGATCATCTTCGTCGACGCGCTCGGGCGGCTGCGCCTGGATCAGCGCGACGACGTGTACTGGGCCGGCCGCGCCACCCTCGTGCGCAACCCGGAGGACGTGCCGCTGTACGACCGATCGTTCGCCGTGTTCTGGCTGGCGGTGACCGGCGGCCAGGAGCAGCCGGAGGAAGCCGAACCGATCCACATCACGCTCGCGGTCGACGACGACAGCGACGAGGGCGACGATGGTGGCGGCGACGCCGAGCCGAACGACGACCCGCAGCTGACGTTGCGGTTCTCGGCCGTCGAGGTGCTGCGCCACAAGGACTTCGCGAACTACTCGGACGACGAGCTGCGCGATGCGCAGGAGCTGATGACGCGGCTGCGGTTCATCGGCCCGCCACGTCACTCGTTCCGCCAACGCCGCTCGCGACGCGGCCGCAAGCCCGACCTTCCCGCGACACTGCGGTCGGCGCTGCGCACCGGCGGCGAACCGATCCGCCGCCACTGGCTCGAGCCCGGCGAACGTCTGCGCCGCCTGGTGCTGCTGGTGGACGTGAGCGGCTCGATGGAGCCCTATGCCCGTGCCCTGCTGCGCTTCGTGCACGCAGCCGTCTCCGGGCGCCAGAAGGTGGAGGCGTTCGCCGTCGGCACCCGCCTCACCCGCGTGACGCGTGAGCTGAACAGCCGCGATCCCGACACCGCGTTGGCGCAGGCCGGCAACCGGGTGACCGACTGGAGCGGCGGCACTCGGCTGGGCGAGTCGCTCCGCAACTTCAACGACCAGTGGGGCGTGCGCGGCATGGCCCGCGGCGCCATCGTCGTCATCCTCAGCGACGGCTGGGACCGCGGCGACCCGGCGGTGCTCGGCGCGGAGATGCAGCGCCTTCAGCGCATCGCCTACCACATCATCTGGGTGAACCCGCTGAAGGTGACGCCGGGGTACGCGCCACTCGCCCGCGGCATGGCGGCGGCCCTGCCGTTCATCGACTCGTTCGTGGAAGGCCACAGCATGGCGGCGATGGAAGAACTCGCTACCGTGATCGCGACGGAGAGGCGCCAATGAAGGAACTGCTCGACGACATCGACCGCTGGCAGGCAGCGGGTGCACGCGTCGCGGTGGCGCGCGTGGTCGACATCGAGGGCTCCGGCCCGCGCGACCCTGGGGCGGCGATGGCCGTCAACGAGCACGGCGAGGTGGCCGGCAGCGTCAGTGGCGGCTGCGTGGAGGGCGCCGTGGTGTCCGAGGCGTTGGCCATCCTGGCTGGCGACGCACCGCCGCGGATCGTCACGTTCGGCTACAGCGACGACGAGGCGTTCGCCGTCGGGCTCACCTGCGGCGGCATCATCCGCCTCTACATCGAAGCCCTCGACTGGTGAGCGCGATGTACGCACGGCTGCGCGAACTGCTGCGCGCCGAACGGCCGGTGGCACTGATCACCGTCATCGACGGGCCGGGCGTCGGCAGCAAGTTGCTGATCACGCCGGACGACCCGCCGGAGGGCACGCTCGGCCATCCCGAGCTCGACCGCATCGCCGTGCGTGACGCGCTGGCGGAGCTGGAAGCCGGTCGCAGTGGCATCCGCAACTACGGACCTGAGGGCCAGACCACGCCGGAGGACCTCGTCGGCACGCCGATCGTGCGTGCCTTCGTGGAGAGCTGGGCGCCACCGCCGCAGATGTGGATCTTCGGCGCGGTCGACTTCACGGCGGCACTCGGCAAGGTGGCCAAGGTGCTCGGCTACCGGGTGACGGTGTGCGACGCCCGCGAGGTGTTCGCCACTCGGCGGCGCTTCCCGATGGCCGACGAGGTGGTGGTCAGTTGGCCCGGTCCGCTGTTCGAGCGCCGCGGCCACACGCTGACGTCGCGCGACGCGGTGTGCATCCTCACCCATGATCCGAAGTTCGACGTGCCGGCGGTGCAGGGCGCCCTCGCCACGTCGGTCGGCTACGTCGGCGTGATGGGCAGCCGGAAGACCCACGCGAAGCGCCTCGAGCGGTTGGCGGAGGTGGGCGTCGGCCGCCCCGAGCAGCTCGATCGGCTGATGTCGCCGATCGGCCTCGACCTCGGGGCGCGCACGCCGGAGGAGACCGCTGTCTCGATCTGTGCCGAGATCATCGCCCGACGCACGGGCAAGCTCGCGCCGTCGCTGCGCGACAGCGCCGGCCCGATCCACGGCTGAGCCGCGACGCCGGCCGCTGACCGCAGTGCGTCAGGCGGTCGGGTCGCCGAAGCGGACCGAGTGACGACGGATGTGCGACACCTCGACGCTGCGGCCGGTCTGCGGCGAGTGGATGATGAAGTTCTCGACGCCGAGGTAGATGGTGATGTGACCCGGGTAGTACACGAGGTCGCCGGCCTGGGCCTGCGAACGGTCGACGTTGGTGACCGTGCGGATCTGCTCACGGCTGGAGCGCTCGAGCTGCACACCCGTCTGCGCCCACACCCACGACGTGAAGCCGGAGCAGTCGAAGCCCTTGCCCGGGATGCGCTTGAAGCTGCGGTACGGGGTGCCGAGCTGCGTGAAGGCGACCATCAGGGCCACCTGGTGCTCGCGGTCGGCCTTCGCCCAGGCGGTGCGCATGGTGCGGGCATCGGTGCCGACTCGTGCCGCCGCCTCGGTGGCGATGCGGCTGCGCAGGCCGTTGAACTCGGCCAGAGCCTTCTGGTCGCCGGTGCTGCCGAAGCGCTGCCAGGCCTCGAGCGCCTCGGTGGCGAAGGGCACCAGCGGGTCGTCGCCGACCTCGTTGGACGACACGTGGTCGACCGACACGAACGCGACGCGGGCCGGGCCGTTCGAGGTGGGCGCCTGCTCGGCGTGAGCCGCCGTGGGCACCACCGACACGCCGAGGCTGAGGGCCAAGGCGGCGAGGCTGAGTTGGGCACTGCGTTGCAACGTCATGCGGGGTGACGTCCTTCCGTTCGTGGAGCGGAGGACTGTCTGACCGTGAGCCGTAGCCCCTGGGGTCGTTGATCCGCCGCTGCCGTAACGGTCGACAAGGTAGCGTCATCAATTCGCAACAATCAACCTCTTCGCAAACTTTTCGTCATCCATCCGTCATCTGGTGTCACGCTCGTCACGTCACGATCCGGTCGCCTGACGGGCCCGGCGACGGGCGCGACTAGGGTCGCGACGTGCCCCGACTCGCCGCGCTGCTCGCCGCCGGAGCCGGCACCCGATATGCCGGCCCGACCCACAAATTGCAGGCGATGCTGCAGTCGCGGCCCGTCTGGGAGTGGTCGCTGCACCGTGCGCTCGGGGCTGGCTTCGACCACGTCGTGCTCGTCACCGGCGCCGTCGACCTCGTCGTTCCGGCCGCCGTGAGCGATCGTGTCATCGTTCGTCACAATCCCGATTGGGCCGACGGTCAGGCCACCTCGGTGCGTGTTGCGACGGCCACTGCGGGCGAACTCGGCGCCACGTCCGTGACGATCGGCCTCGCCGACCAACCGTTCGTGACCGCCGACGCGTGGCGGGCGGTGAGCACCGCACACGACGACTGTCGGATCGTCGTCGCCACCTACGACGGCCGTCCCGGACCGCACCCCGTCCGGCTGGCGGCAGAGGTGTGGCCCCTGCTCCCCGACCGCGGCGACCACGGGGCACGAGATCTGCTCGGACTGCACCCCGAGTGGGTGTGCCGCGTACCATGCATAGGCTCAGTCGACGACATCGACACCGTGGAGGATCTCGCACGATGGAAAAGCTGCTGAACGAGTTCACCGTCAACCGGTCCATCGACCATGCGTGGGCCGTCCTCACCGATGTCGAGCGGATCGCCCCGTGCATGCCCGGCGCCCAACTCCAGGAAGTGGAGGGCGACGTCTACCGCGGCGTGGTGAAGGTGAAGCTCGGGCCGATTTCGACCGCCTTCAAGGGCCAGGCACACTTCGTGGAGAAGGACGACGTCAACCACCGAGCCGTCCTGAAGGGCGAGGGCCGCGACACCGGCGGCAAGGGCAACGCCGACGCGCTGATCACGGCGCAGCTCGAGGCCGTGGGCACGCACGCCACCAAGTGCGTCGTCTCCACCGACCTGCACATCAGTGGCAAGGTGGCCCAGTTCGGACGCGGCGTGATGGGCGACGTCAGCGCCAAGCTGATGACCCAGTTCGCCAACAACCTGAACTCGATGCTCGACGCCGAGGAGGACACTCCGGAGGAAGCCGAGGCGCTCGTCGAGGAAGCCGTGCACCACGCCGAAGAGGTGAAGGCCCACGTGCCCGAGACTCCGGCGGCTCCTGCGGCTGCTGCGGTCGCCGCCCCGGCCGCGGCGGCGCCCACCGTGCGCAAGATCGAGGGCCCCGCCACCGAGCCGATCGAGCTGTCCGACGTCGCGGGCTCGGCCTTGCTGAAGCGCCTGCTGCCCGCGATCGGCGGCCTGGTGGTGCTGCTGCTGGTGCTGCGCCGCCTGCGCAAGTAACCATCGGGACGGGCATGGACGAGCTGGACGTGGTGACCGAGCTGCTCGGCCGCGCCCCGCAGAGCGACTTCGAAGTGGTCGTGCGCGACGAGCAGGGCGAACCGGTGGTGCTGCGCAACGCCCCGTTCCTGCACGACGGCACACCGATGCCGACGCGCTACTGGCTGGCCGGCCGCCGGGCGAACCTGCTCGTCAGCCGCCTGGAAGCCGACGGCGGGGTGCGCCGCGCCGAGGCCGAGGTGCCGCTCGCCGACGTCGCGGCCGCGCATGTGCGCTACGCCGCCGAGCGCGACGCCGCCATCCCTGCGGACCACACCGGCCCGCGTCCTTCCGGTGGTGTCGCCGGCACCCGCGAGGGCGTGAAGTGCCTCCACGCCCACTACGCCTACTTCCTGGCCGGCGGCGACGACGCCGTTGGCCGCTGGGTCGCCGACCGTCTCGGCGAACAGCAGGACGAACAGGACCCGGCATGAGCACGCTGCGCATCACGTTCCATCCGGCGGCCGTCGAGTTCGACATCGACGAGCAGCACGGAGAGATCCCCGTCGGGCCGATGTCGCTCGCTGCGGACCTGCGCCGCGACCCGCCGCAGCCCGAGGAGCTGACCAACGCGGTCGGCCTGGTGCTCGACCACATGGAGGACATCGAGCGCGAAGTACCCGAAGTGATGTGGGCCGAGCGCATCGAGTTGTGCGGTCATCTGCTGCCCGTGCTCGCCGACGTCGAGATCGGCGGGTCGGCACCCCTCCCCCACGAGCTGCCCCGGGAGGCAGCCGAGGAGGTGTTCCGCACCTTGGTGACGGAACGCCGTGCCGACCGGCTGCACAACCCGGGGTTACCCGAGGACGCCGTGCACGACGTGATGGGCACCGCGTGCGTCGCCGTGGCCGTGTTGCGATTCCTGCGCGCCGAGGTCGCCTGGGTGGTGGCCTCGTGAGCAGCCGACCGTACGGGCACCCGTCGCTGTCGACGGCGGCGATTCGCCTCTACGGCAAGCGGGTGATGCTGCGCCCGCTCGCACCGGCCGACTGGCCGCAGTGGGCCGAAGTGCGCCAGCGCAACGAGCAGTGGCTCACCCCGTGGGAGCCGATGCGACCCGCCAACCTGCTCGACCCGACGCGTGACCGCGAAGCGTTCATGTCACGCTGCGGCGCCCGCGACCGCGACCGGCAGATGGGCGTCGCGTACGGGTTCGGTCTGTTCGTCGACGACCACTTCGCCGGCGAGGTGAACCTGAACAGCGTCACTCGCGGGGCGCTGCAGTCCGGCACCATCGGCTACTGGATCGACCGTGCCCGAGCCGGCAACCGCTACGTGGCCGAGGCCGTCGTCACCGTGGTGCGGTTCTCGTTCGAGCAGCTGCATCTGCACCGGCTGGAGATCTGCATCGTGCCGCGCAACCGCAACAGCCGGCGAGTGATGGAAGTGCTCGCGTTTCGCGAGGAGGGTGTCGCCCAGCGGTTCCTCGAGATCAACGGCACGTGGGAGGACCACGTGCGCTACGCGATCACCGCGGAGGAGTGGGCCGACCGCCGCGAGGAACTCGCGGCGGTCTGGCTCTGACTCCCGGCGCGCGGACCCCCCAGTCGAGCACCAGATCACATGACCCGACGGGCCTGACGGGTCGACGTCAGGCGTCGTCGGCGGCGAGGCGGAACGCGATCGCCTTCTGCTTGCGCACCGAGGTGCGCCGCTTCCAGTCCTTCATCTTCCAGTGGCGCATCCGCCGCGGGGACGAGGCCTTCTTCAATGCCTTGTCGGCGTCGTGCCGGTGCCCCGGCACCCACGCCCGACCGGGCTCGTGCACCTCGTCCGGCTCGTAACCGGCACTCACCTGCGCCGCAACGCTCTGCAACTCGCTGTTGATGCGATGCCGCTCGTTGTGGGCGTGGGCTCGCAAATCCATCTTCGGTGGCGGTGCCACGTCGTGACTGCGATGGCGCTGGCTCATTGGTACCTCCGTTGTGTGTCGGAACGTACGGCTGCTCTCCGTGTGAGAACCGTAGACCCATGCCCCCGATCGAGAAAGGGACTTTCGGTAACAGTTCTGCGCGCTTTTCCGCCCGACCGGTCGGGTCACCTACTTCTTGCTGGAGATCTTCGCCTGCAGCGCGGCGATGCGCTCGGCGAACCAGGGCTGGCGCGTGCTCCACACCTGCGGCGTCAACTCGCGGTCGACGGCCTCCGGGTGGGTGCGCACGTCGGCCATGTCCTGGATGGTCTTCTTCACCTCGATGACCAGCTCACGCGGGGCGGACGCGGCGCGTGCCGCCATCTCGTGCGCTGCGGCGAGCAGTTGATCGTCGTCCACGCAACGGTGCACCAGACCCACTCGCTCGGCCTCGGCACCATCCATCACCTCGCCGAACACGACGCCGGCGAAGGTCGCTTGCGGGCCGGCGATGCGGCGCAGCATCCACGTGTGCCCGCCGCCGGGGTGGATGCCGATCTGCAGGAAGCGGGTGTCGAACTTCGCGCGGCGGGCCGCCAGGCGCACGTCGCACCCGAGCGCCAGGTTCATCCCCGCGCCGACGGCGGCGCCGTTGACCGCCGCCAGCGTGGGCAGCGGGCTGCGGGCGATGCGCAGGAAGCCTTCGTAGATCGTGCCGAGGCTCTCCTTCGACGACTCGGCGAGGTTGCCGAGGTTCGCTCCGGCGCAGAACGCCGGCGCCGTGCCGGTGACGACGAGCGCGCCGATCGTGGCGTCCCCTTCGATGCGGTCCATGGCGGCCACGATCTCGTCCACCATCGGCTTGGTGAGCGTGTTGCGTTCCGACGGGTTGTTGAGGGTGAGCGTGGCGACAGCGTCGGCCACGTCGACGAGCACGAGCGACATGGGGCCACCGTAGCCAACGGTGCCCGTGCGCCCGCTACCGTCCACGGCGTGCTGGACCACGTGTTCACCGATGCGATCAGTGCCCTGCGCGACGCCTTCGAGTCCGCGTTCCTCGAGCGGCAGGCGTTCGAGGAACACTTCCAGTCGGACGTGCTGCTCGGCGACCTGACATGGGAGACCAGCTACGGCCTCCCCGGAGAGGACAACCCGCCGCGGGTGGTGGCGCACATCACGTTCGACTGGCCGTCGTGGAGCCAGACCGCGTACCGGCAGTGGTACGTGGAGGAGGTGCTCGACCGCCTGCCCGCGATCGAGATCGAGATCGTGTTCCGAGTGCAGGGCATGGCCGACCCACTCGCCGCCACGGCAGTGTTCGCGATCACCCCCGACACCAGTCCGCTGATCGGTGACGGCCGCCTGGAGCGGGTCGGCGTGACCGCCGAGACTGCGTTCGCCGATGCCGACGACGTGCCCGAGCACGCGGTGGAGACCACCTACGAGGGGCTCTACGAGCTGGCCGAGGCGGCGCTCGACGACGGCGCGAGCACGCTGCTGGACGAGCACTTCGGCGCGCTCGGCGGCTGGATCGCTGCGACGCTGGTGAAGCTCGCCGACCTGCCCTGAGCCGTCGCCGCGGCGCGACATGGTCCGGGTCGCCCGGCCGCGCCGCACTGTGCCATGGTCGGCGGATGAGCGACGTCGTGCTGTACGAGGTGAGCGAGCGCATCGCCACCATCACCCTCAACCGCCCCGAGGCGCGCAACGCGCTGTCCAGCGAGGTGCTGCGCGCGCTGCCCGAACGGATGAAGCAGGCGGAGGCCGATCCGGACGTCGACGTGATCATCCTCACCGGCACCGACCCGGCGTTCTGCGCCGGCCTCGACCTGAAGGAGCTCGGTTCGAGCGGCGCCAACCTGTCGTCGACCGGCGCGGACGGCAGCGAGAACGCCGATGGCGTGCGTGGCCCGTTCCCGCCGCTCACCAAGCCGCTGATCGGCGCCGTCAACGGCGTCGCGGTCACCGGCGGGTTCGAGCTCGCGCTGAACTGCGACTTCCTCGTGGCCAGCGAGCGCGCCAAGTTCGGTGACACGCACGCCCGCGTCGGCGTGATGCCGGGCTGGGGCCTGGCCGTGCTGCTGCCGCAGGCCGTCGGTGTGCGCAAGGCGCGCGAGATGAGCTGGACCGGCAACTTCATGCTCGCCGAAGAGGCGCTGGAGTTCGGCCTCGTCAACCGCGTGGTCGCCCACGACGAACTGATTCCGGTGACGCGCCGCCTCGCGCTCGACATCATCGGCAACGACCAGGCCGGCGTCCGCCAGATGAAGGCCACCTACGCCGAGATCACCCACGACGCCGACGGCTGGACCACCGAGGCGGCCAACGCCCGCCGCTGGCGAAAGGAGCAGTTCAGCCCCGAGAAGGTCGAGGCACGCCGCCGAGCCATCCAGGAGCGCGGCCGCACCATGTGATCCCACCGAACTTAAGTTCTGCGAGCCTTCCGCCCGCAGAACTTAAGTTCTGCAGTGCGGTCGGGTGAGGTGGTCCTCCGCGAACGCGTGGATATGGTGCCCCGGCATGCCTCGCATTGCCCTTCCCGGCTCTGTGAGCGAGCTTGCAGCCTCTCGCCATGGAGCGTTCACCCGTCGCCAGGCTGCCTCTCTGGGCCTCCACGCAAAGGCCATCGGCACGCTCCTTGGTTCGGGGGCCCTTCGCGAACCCGCTCCAGGCGTACTGGTCGACACCCTGCATCCTTCAGGCTGGCTCCAGGACATGGCCGTGGCGACGCTCGCGTGCAACGCCGCCGGCATCGCCGGTTACGAGTCCGCGGCCCTGCTTCACCAGGTCGACGGCAACTGGGGTGAGCCGCTGGTGCTGCTCCTCATCGCACCCCGCCGGATCCACCTGGAGCGCGTGACGGTCCACGTCGGTCCGCTCGATCCAGCTGACGTCGTCGAGATCGATGGGATCCCGTGTACGAACCTCGAGCGCACCCTCTGCGATCTCGGCTCGGTCATCAACGAGTTCGCTCTGCGACTCGCGTTCGAGTGGTACTGGCGAGCGCGCCCTGATCTGGCGACACTGCAGGCGGCAGTCGACCGACTGCACCGTCCCGGCCAACATGGCACCAAGGCGATCCAGGAGTTGATCGTGGACTCACGCCTGAAGGGACGGGCCACCGAGAGCGCGTTGGAAGTGAGGCTCGACACGATCCTCAGCGAGATCGAGGGCGTCGTCCGCCAGTACGAGGTCCGCGACGCGGACGGCCGCTTCGTCGCGCGGGTCGACTTCGCCATCCCTGAACTCCGACTCGCCATCGAAGCGCACAGCCGGCAGTTCCACGACTCGCCAGAGGCGATCGAGAAGGACGAGGCGCGTCACGAGCGACTGATCGCTGCGGACTGGCGGACGCAATACGTCACTTCCGCCGAGATGAGGGACCCGTGCAAGGTCCGTAGCACCGTCAGGGCATTGGCCCGGACCGGGGCGGCCCAGCCGGTGCCCCGCTTCGAGCCCATCCCGTCGGGCCACACTTCGGGCCACAC
>JBMOGW010000089.1:0-13083 GCA_049318165.1 Ilumatobacteraceae bacterium | reverse complement strand
GCTACGTCGAGCTCGGCATCGTGCTCGAGGAGATGGGCCGCTCGCTGCTGTGCGCGCCGTTCTTCAGCACCGTGGTGCTCGCCGCCAACACGCTGATCCACTCGGGTGACGACGCCGCCAAGGCTGCGCACCTGCCGGGCATCGCCGCCGGCGAGACCATCGCCACGGTGGCCTTCACCGAGCCGAGCGGCAAGTGGGACGAGAGCGGCATCACGCTCGAGGCCAGCGGCTCGGGCAGCGACTTCACGCTCAACGGCACGAAGATGTTCGTGCTCGACGGCCACACCGCCAACCTGATCATCGTGGCCGCTCGCACCGCCAAGGGCGTCAGCCTGTTCACGGTTGCCGGCGACGCGGCGGGCCTCACCCGCACGCCGCTCAGCACGATGGACCAGACCCGCAAGCAGGCCAAGCTCGAGTTCGCCAACACCCCGGCGACGCTGCTCGGCACCGAGGGCGAGGGCTGGACCGTGCTGAACCAGGTGCTCGACCTCGCCGCCGTCGGCCTCGCCGCCGAGCAGGTCGGTGGCGCCCAGAAGGTGCTCGAGATGGCCGTCGAGTACGCGAAGGTGCGCGTGCAGTTCGGTCGCCCGATCGGTTCGTTCCAGGCCATCAAGCACAAGTGCGCCGACATGCTGCTCGAGGTCGAGTCGGCCAAGAGCGCGGCCTACTACGGCATGTGGTGCGCGGCCGAGCTCAACGACGAGCTGCCCTCGGTGGCCTCGCTCGCCAAGGCCTACTGCTCGGAGGCGTACTTCCACGCCACGGCCGAGAACATCCAGATCCACGGTGGCATCGGCTTCACCTGGGAGCACCCGGCGCACCTGTACTTCAAGCGTGCGAAGAGCAGCGAGCTGCTGTTCGGTGACCCGACGTACCACCGCGAGCTGCTCGCGCAGCGCATCGGCATCTGATCAGACGCCACGTCGCAACGACTGCACGAACGGCCCGGGGTTCGCCCCGGGCCGTTCGTCGTTTTCCGGCCGACGGTAGGGTGACGGCCGTGTCCACCACGGTGCTCGTGTACCTCCTCGTCGCCGCCGTCATCGTGTTCGTGATGGCGGCCGTCGTCGTCGGCCGAGAGGCGCACCGCCTCGATGCCGTCGCGCCCCGTTCGGTGTACATCCCGGAGGAGGCGATGGAGTTCGTCGCCGAGTACCTCCCGCCCGAGACTCAGGCCCGACTCACCCCGGACGAGCTGGAGCTGCTGTTGCGGTTCCACATGCAGTGGCTGCACGCAAAGGGTCTCCAGCCGTCCAACGTCATCGACCGCCGTCAGGACATCAGCACGCCCGTGGTGATCGGCGAGGACAGCCTCACCGCGTACCTCCTGGGCGAGGCCGAGGCGAATGGCGTGGAGATCCTCGACGACGTCGACGCGGTGAACGTCGTGACGGCGCACCTCGCCTACTTCGAGGCGATCGGCGCGGTGGGGCCGATGGCGCCGCCCGACGACATCACCGACATCCAGGCCGAGTTGGGCAGCAGGTCACCCGCGTCCGACGAGACGCCGTAGCCGCCGGTACACCCGGCGCGGGAACTGCGACCAGCGCATCAGCTTGCCGTTCTGCACGGCGATCAGTTCCTGCCGTCCGGCCAGCAACTCGGCCTGCTCGCGTTGATGTGCCTCGACGAGCGTGCGGACCTGCGCGGCGGCCGCCGACTCCTCGTCGGTGAGGGTCTGGGCGAGCGCCTCGGCGATGGCGGCGTTCGCAGCGTTCGGCAACTGCAGCGTGGCGACGAACGCCTCGGTGGCGGCGTTCGGGTCGAGCGGCACCAGGTCGCTCACCAGCGTCCACATCGCGCCGGACGGCGCTGCGGCAGCCCGTGGGACGCGTTCGAGCGACGTGACCACCAGTCCGGCGGCCTGGACGGTGGCGAACAGGGACTGCCGCGTGAACGGCCGGCCGGTGTCGGCTGTCCAGGTGTCGGTGCCGTGCAGGAGTGCGAGGCGGGCGTCGAGCGACGCCGCGTTGCGCGCCCGCACGATGACGGTCGACGTCGCGTCCATCGACGCGGCGAGGCCGCGCAGGAACACGACGGGGTCGTGCTGCAGGCCGAGGTGGTGGGCGTCGCCGGGCTCAGTCGTCATGGTCGCCTCGCTGACCGGCGCGGATGTCGTGCCACGCCTGGGTGTAGTAGATCTCGATGTTCTCGCGTCGGGGCCTGCGGCGCAGGAACTGGTCGTGCGCCCACATCGCGAAGAGCCTCGTCAGGCCGCGACGGTCGGCGCGGGCCCACGACTCGTGCCGGTCGATGGCCCGCTGCAATGCCGGCGTGGTGTCGAAGCGGTCTGCCAGCACGTGCAACTCGGTCAGGCGACCGCGCACCATCTCCGTGTCGAGCGCACGTGCATGGTCCTCGTCGGGCCGCACGGTGCGGGCGGTGAGCATCAGCTTCGCTGCGCCCCAGCGAGCGCGCTTGGCGATGAAGCCCTGCACGTTGCCGCCGTGCTGCACGTACTCCATCGACGCGGTCGGGTCGAACACCAGGCCGCGGTCGAGTTGCGCGCAACGCGCCAGCCAGTGATCGTGGAAGCTGCGGTAGCGCTGGGGCGGGAACGGCAGCGCCCTGGCCAGCAGATCGGCGCGGCACATGCTGGTGGCGCCGATCGCCGCGTTCATCATCGTCAGGTCGAGCACGTCGTCCGTGGTGGGGTGGCGCCGCCCGAAGAACGTCGGCACCAGCAGGCGGCGGGCGTCGTCGACCAGCGCCACGTCGGTGAACACCATGCTGGCCCCGGTGTCGCGCAACCGGGCGACGGCCTGCTCGAGCTTGTGCGGGTACCACAGGTCGTCCTGGTCGGCGAGTGCGACGAACTCGGGCCGTCGCGCCGCAGCGGCGGCCAGCCCGCGTTCGAAGTTGCGGTAGAACCCGGCTCGCTCGTCGTGCGCGAGCAGTTCGAAGCGATCATCGCCCGACAGCTCGCGGCGGATGGCGGCGAGGCGGTCGGCGTCGGAGGCGTCGTCGGTGACGATGCACACCCAGTCCGTCAGCGACTGTGCGCGCAGCGACTGCACCTGGCGGTGGAACAGCTCGGGACGCGGGTTGAACGTCGCCATCACCACCACCACGACGGGCGGCGGAGGGGCGGTGGCGACGACGACCGGCAACGGCGCGTGCGCCGGGTGGGTGGCCGTGATGCGCCCGCGCTCCGGGTCGACGGATGCAGGGCGCACCAGGAACCACCCGTCGTCGGTCCGGTACGGGTCGAACGAGGTGCCGACCGGCTGCCACAGGCCGGTCAGCCGGTGCAGGGCGCCCGGCGCCGCAGCGGTGGGCTCGGCCACCATCGCACACGCCGCGTCGGCCCCGCCGGCCAGCAGGCCCTGCAGGGCGGCGAGTCCGGCGGGTGTGACCTGCCCGGGGCGGTCGACGACGCCCACCGCGGCGGCCGACGAGGCGTGCATCGTGCGCAGCGCTGTGGCACGGTCTGCGACCCGCGTCACGGTGACCGGACCGGCGGGCGTGGCGGCCGGTGCGTCGACGGCGACGTCGCCGACCACCACGATCTCGGTGGGTACCGGCCGCGGCGGATCGGTCCACACCCGCCGCGGCGCGACCGGCGCGACCTCGTTGGCGTGACTGAACGCCTGGCGACGGGTGCGAGCCGGCAGCGCGGCCGGAACCGGCCGCGCAGTGAGTTCGGCCGCGGCCTCGACCAGCCCGCGGACGCCCTTGGCGAACGGGTTGGCGCGGACCGATTCGTACGCGTGTCGGCGCACCTGTCGCCGCGTGGCGTCATCGGCGAGCAGGGCATCGAGCGCGTCCGCCAGCTCGTCGGCGCCGGCCTCCACGAAGTCGCGGCCGGTCAGGTACGGGTCGCAGTGGGTCGACGGTTCGGTGAGCACCACGGCGCCCGCCAGTGCCGCCTCGGTGAAGCGGAGCCATTCGAAGTACGGCTCGCCGGCCTGGTGGATGTTGAGCAGCACTTTCGTCGAGGCCAGCAGACGGCGCTTGTCCTCGCCGGCCACGAACCAGCGCGACGAACCCGTGTTGGGCGCGGTGTTGTCGCCGAGCACCAAATGGCTGCGGTGGCGCCCGAGCGCGGGTGCCATCCGAGCCAACGCGTCGAGTCGGCGCGCCTTGAAGTTGCCCATGAACAGCACGTCCGGGCCGTCGAGGTTGCCGTCGTCGGTGAAGCGGTCCCATCGTGCGGTGTAGCCGAAGGGCAGGTGGCGCGCCTCCAGGCCACCGACGCGGAACGCGTCGACTGCGCGGGCACTGAAGTCGAACAGCACGCCCAAACGGCGACCGATCGACGCGTTGCGCTCGAAGAAGGGCGACCCGGGTTGTTCGGCGCCGATGCCGATGGTGCGCGCGGCGAGCCGGTCGTCCTGCAGCCATGCGTCACCCTCGACGGTGACCCACTCGTGCGGCGGCAGCAGCACGAACACGTCTCGTTCGTCGGGCGCGATCGTGTCCGGCTCGGTCACCAGACGGCACTCCACTGCGGCCTGCTCCAACTCCGCGACGACCACCTCCGCGAGTTCGGCGAAGAAGGCATTCTGGAAGGGGGAGAGCACCACGTTGAGACGCGGCGAATGGTCGGCCATCGGTTGCGATCTGACTCCTCGGACCTGGGCATCCTAAACTCCGGCCGCATGGAACGCCCGTCCCGCTTCGAACACACCCGCTTCCTCGGTGACAAGCGCACCCAGCTCGTCTACGACCTCGACGAGTGGACGGACGAGGCCGTGATCGACGAGATCGTCGGCAGCGACGTCGGTATCTGCTTCGGTCCCGACACGCTGGCCGAAGCCCGCAACCGTGGCTACACGCTCGCCACGCCCGGTGCCTCCCGCCGGCACCGCAAGCCCCGCGCCTGAGCTCCGTGAACGGCAGCTTCCGCTCCGGCTCGTTGACGCTGCAGCGGTACCTCGCCGTCCCGTCGGGGCACACCGGGCCGTTGCCCGGGTTGATCCTGTGTCATGGCTTCCCCATCGGACCGCTCGACGCCCGCCAGAGTGCCGGTACCTTCCCCGAACTGATCGACCGCGCCGCCAACGACCTCGGTTGGGTCGCGATGACGTTCACGTTCCGCGGCTGCGGCCAGAGCGAGGGCGACTTCTCGTTGCAGGGGTGGGTGGACGACCTGCGCGCAGCGATCGACCATCTGATCGAGGAAGCCGGCCCGTCGAGCGTGTGGCTGGTGGGCACCAACACCGGTGGCTCGATCGCCACGTGTGTGGCCGCCGACGACCCGCGGGTGCGTGGCGCCGCGCTGCTGAGCCCGCGGGCCGACTTCGACGACTGGGCTGCTCAGCCGAGGCGCTTGCTCGAGCACGCTCGCGAGATCGGCGCGATCCGCGCGCCCGGTTTCCCCAAGCATTTCGACGACTGGGCGCGCGAGTTCCGCCGGTTCCGCCCGGTGGACGCGGCGCGCCGTTTCGCGCCGCGGCCGCTGTTGGTGATGCACGGCGACGAGGACGAGAGCGTTCCGACGGCCGACGCCCGCCAACTGGTCGAAGCGCACGGCGCCGCCGAGTTGCGGGTGATCAGCGGCGCGGGGCACCGGCTGCGGCACGATCCTCGGGCGGTGGCCGTGCTGCTCGGCTGGCTGGACCGTCAGCGAGTGCGCGCCGCCGACTGAGCCCTCCGCCGCGGGCTCACATGTCGGGGTGCGCCGAGTGCCACTCCCAGGCCGAGCGGATGATGTCGTCGAGCGAACGCTCGGCCTTCCAGCCGAGGGTCGCTTCGATGTGCGCCGGGTCGGCGTAGGTGGATGTCGGGTCGCCTGGTCGGCGTTCGACGATGCGGTACGGCACGGTGCGCCCGCTGATCCGCTCGGTGGCCCGGATGACCTCGAGCACGCTCGTGCCGACGCCCGAGCCGACGTTGAGCGATGCGCCGTCGTTGCCGCGGGCGAGGTGGTCGAGCGACAGCACGTGCGCCTCGGCCAGGTCCTCGATGTGGATGTAGTCGCGGATGCAGGTGCCGTCCGGGGTGGGGTAGTCGTCGCCGAACACCTGCAGCTCGGGCATGCGGCCCAGCGTGGCCTTCATCACGAGCGGCACGAGGTTCTGCGAGTAGGTCCAGTCCTCGCCGATCACCCCATCGCTCGAAGCGCCCGCGGCGTTGAAGTAGCGCAGGTTGACGGTGCGTAGCCCGTGGGTCACCCCGTACCAGTGCAACACGGTCTCGGTGGTCGCCTTGGTCTGTGCGTACACGCTTTCGGGCCGGATCGGTGCGTCCTCCCGCAACGGCACCTCCGCAGGAGTGCCGTTCACGGAGCAACTGGACGAGAAGACGAACTCGCGCACGCCCTCCGCCAGGACGGCCTCCACCAGATCCACCGTGCCGCCGACGTTGTTGCGCCAGTACCTGCCTGGCTGCTGCATCGACTCGCCCACGGCCTTGTACGCCGCGAAGTGCACCACCTGCGTGACGCCGTGCTCGCGGCACAGGCGCCCGACCAGGCCGCCGTCGTGGATGTCGCCGACGACGAGCGGGGCGTCGAGGACCGACTCCTTGCGTCCGAACTCGAGCGAGTCGAGCACCACCACCGGCCGGTCGAGGGCGCGGAGCCGGCGGACCGTGTGCGAACCGATGTAGCCGGCGCCGCCGGTGACGAGGATGGTCATGGCAGCGAGCCTAGGGCGGCTCAGGCGCCCGATCCGGTCGCCCGGAACCAGTCGATCATCCGTTGCAACCCGGTGCGGAGGTCCACCTCGGGTTGCCACTGGTGCCGTTCGCGCAGCACGGTCAGGTCGGGGCGGCGGCGTGCCGGGTCGCCGGTGCGCTCGTACGGCAGCGGTTCGACGACCAGCGCGCTGGACGAGCCCGCCAGCTCGATCACCGTCTCGGCCAACTCGAGCATCGTGCACTCTGCCTCGTTGCCGACGTTGACCGGACCGACCTCGTCGTCGTCCAGCACGGCGCGCAGGCCGCGCACCAGGTCGTCGACGTGGCAGAAGCTGCGGGTCTGCGTGCCGTCGCCGTACAGGTGCAGCGGTTCGCCCTGCAGCGCGGCGACCACGAAGTTGCTGACGACGCGGCCGTCGTCGGCTCGCATCCGTTCGCCGTAGGTGTTGAAGATGCGCACGATGCGCACGTCGGTGCCGAGCGTGCGGTGGAAGGCCATCGTCAGCGCCTCGGCGAATCGCTTCGACTCGTCGTAGCAGCTGCGCGGCCCGATGCTGTCGACGTTGCCGAGGTACGACTCGGGCTGCGGGTGCACCAGCGGGTCGCCGTACACCTCGCTGGTGGACGCCAGCAGCAGCCGTGCGCCCTGGTCGGTGGCGAGCTGCAGCATTCGCCGCGTGCCCGTGGAGCCGACCTCGAGGATCTCCAGCGGCATCGTGCGGAAGTCGACAGGGGATGCCGGGCTGGCGAGATGCAGGACGGTGTCGAACCGTGCTGCCGTCAATGCCGCCGGCAGCGGCTCGGTGATGTCGTGCTCGACCACGGTGACCCGGTCATGGCCGGCGAGGTGCGCCAGGTTGGCCCGTCGCCCCGTGACGAAACTGTCGACGACGGTGACCCGGTCGCCTGCGGCGAGCAACGCGTCGCACAGGTGTGAGCCGATGAAGCCGCCGCCGCCGCTGATGAGGTGGTGTCGTGTCACGTGGAGAGCGTCCGCAGTGCTCAGCGGCCGATGCCCGCGACATGGAGACCGGCGCGCGACCAGTGCGCACGGTCGAGGATGTTTCGGCCGTCGATCACGTGCGGGCCGTCCATGACCGGGGCGACGTCGGCCGGGTCGATCCACTTGAAGTCGTCCCATTCCGTCAGCACGACCAGCACGGTGGCGCCGCTGGCCGCGGCCACTGCGTCGCCCGCGACCCGCACGCCCTCGGGCAGGCCCCGCTTCGGTCCGGCGACCGTCGGGTCGAACGCCTGCACCTGGGCGCCGGCAGCGAGCAGGCGCTCGATGACGGCGATGGACGGCGAGTCGCGCAGGTCGTCCGTGCGGGCCTTGAAGGTCAGCCCCCACACGCCGACGACGACGCCGTCGAGGCTGCCGCCGGCCGCAACCCGCACCTTGTCGGCCGTGCGGTCGAACTGCTGCTCGTTGGCGTCGACGACACTGCGCAGCAGGCTGAACTCGTAGCCCGCATCGGCGGCGATCTTCTGCAGTGCGCGGGTGTCCTTGGGGAAGCAGCTGCCGCCCCAACCGGGACCCGGGCGCAGGAAGTGCGGACCGATGCGCGGGTCGTAGCCCACGCCGACCACGACGTCGTCGATGTCGGCACCCACCTGCTCGCAGATCGTCGCGATGGCGTTGATGAAGCTCAGCTTCGTGGCGAGGAAGGCGTTGGCGGCGTACTTGATCAGTTCCGCGCTGGCTGGGTCGGTGATGATCAACTGCGGTTTCACCGATTCGTACAGCTCGCCCACCTTGCGCGCTGCGTCGGGGTCGTCGCAACCCACGACCACACGGTCGGGGTTGAGGAAGTCGTCGACGGCAGAACCCTCGCGGAGGAACTCAGGATTGCTGACCACGCGCACGTCGCCGCGGCGAATCGCACGGGCGACCACCTGCGTGCTGCCGACGGGGACGGTGGACTTGTTGACGACGATGCACTCGAACGGCAGCGCGTCGGCGATCTCGGCGGCTGCGGCCTGCACGTAGCTGAGATCGGCCGAGCCGTCGTCGCCCTGGGGGGTCGGCACACAGAGGAACACGACCTCCGCATCCGCAACAGCGGCCTTGCTGTCGGCGGTGAACGACAGCCTCCCCTTGTCGATGCCCTCGGCCACGAGCTCGTCGAGGCGGTGCTCGAGAATGGGCACGACGCCGGCCTGCAGCGATGCCACCTTGCGCTCGTCGACGTCGGCGCAGACCACGGTGTGGCCGAGGTGTGCGAGGCAGGCGCCGGTGGTGAGACCGACGTAACCGGTTCCGATGACGGCGATGCGGGACATGGGTGCAAACCCTATCCGGCGAGGTCCTCCGTCGGCCGGGTGACCGGCCGGACCACCTGGATGCAGTGCGTGTAGGGGAACTTGTACACGTCGGTCCAGATCTGCTGCTCGGCCACGCCGCCGGCGCGTTGGATCAGCCGTGCGTAGTCGGCCGGATGGCGCACGTACTTGCCGCGGTCGAGCGCCATCAGTACCCGCGCGATCGAGTGCTGCGACGGTTCGTAACACGGGTCCATCGTCACCATTCGGCCGGTCGGCGTGAGCAACCCGAGCGCGGCGGTGAGGGCCTCCTGTGCGACCTCGTCGGGCAGGTGGTGGAGGACGCCGAGGGAGATGATCAGGTCGAAGTCGCTGACGCCCAACTGGCGGAGGTCCTTGACGTCGGCACACACGAACGACACGTCTGCGGACCCGTGCTCGGCCTGTGCGGCCTCGATGTAGGACGGGTTGTTGTCGACGCCGGTGTACTTGCAGGGCGGCAGGAAGGGCACCAGGCGGCCGTTGCCGCAGCCGAAGTCGAGGACGCGCTCGTCGGCGGTTGGCTTGGCGACGCGATCGACGAGGGTCTGCATTTCGTTCGATGCGCCGATGAGTCGTCGCGAGGCGTCGTAGACGTGGGCGCTCTTCAGCGTGCGTTCCAGGATCTTCACGCCGAGAGGGTACCCCGGGGACTCGTCGGCCGATCGTGCGCCGCTAGCTCGCCAGCGGCGAACCGGGCCAGCAGATCGGCCCACGTGAGCGCGATGCCTGCCTCGAGCGTGCGCACGGGTGCGTCCAGTTCGCGGTGCACGGTGCTGCGGTAGCGGAGATGGCGAGGTTGCAGCGTGGAGGCTGCCGTGGCTCGGCGGACGATACGCGGTTCGACGCCCGTGGCGGCCCGCACGACGCGCAGGAGATGGGCGATGGTGACCGAGCGTCCGGCGCAGACGATCTTGGTGTCGACCCGGCCGTGGGGCGGTTGGGTGATCCATCGCAGGATCCAACCCGCGGCGTCGTCGACGTAGACGTAGTCGCGTTGGGTCTCCTCGGCCACGCTGATCGTGATCGGCTGGCGTCGCAACGTGCGATACAGCACCTGGCTCACCAGCCCCTGGGGCTTTCCGAGTCGTTGGCCGGGGCCGAACAGGTTGCTCGGTCGGGCGATCAGCAGGTCGGCGCCGACACGCGCGGCCCAGTCGCGTGTCAGGTCCTCCTGGCGCAGCTTGTTGAACCCGTAGGGGGAGCGCGGCGCGGGCGGCGCCGCCTCGTCGATCCATTCCGGGGTGCCGGCGGCGTGGATACCACCCGCGGAGCTGACCAGGACGAACTTCGAACCATCGCCGGAGCCGGGCGTCACCGCGTCGAGGACGGCTTCGAGGAAACTCGTCTCGGTGTCGAGCGCTGCCTGGTGCGAGCCGACGGTGCCCGAACCGGCGCACCATGCGATGCGCCAACCCGGCTGCGTGGTGTGCGCTCGAACCGTGTCGCGAAGGTGTTCGACCGCTGCGTCGGGCGTCGACCACGGCACGTGATCGGCCGACTCGGCCGTGCCGGCCGATCGCCGCACCACGGCGCCGCCCAGCAGGCCGCGTCCGATCACCAGCGTGCGCATCGGGTCACCGGTTCATCGGCAGGTCGGACGGGTCGTCGAGCACGATGTAGAGCGGCCGTCCCTGGGCCACGCGGAGCAGCACGGCGATGTACTCGGCCACCACGCCGATCGCGAGCAGGATCAGCCCGCCGGTGACGAGCAGGGTGGTCATCACCGAGGCCCATCCGGCGACGGAGTACTCGGACAGCAGGGCGCGGATCGCGATGATGATGGCGCCCAGGAACCCCGCAACCGCAGCGATGCATCCGCTGATCGAGATGGCGCGGAGCGGGCGCGTGCCGCTGCTCAGCACCAGTGTCCAGAAGTGGGAGATCAGCTTGTGCAGGTCGTAGCCCGAGTCGGCGCGCCATTCCGGCCGCGTGCTGACCTCGGCCACGGTGTGCCGGTCGATGGCCCACGTGAGCGCGATGTCGAGGTAGGTGCGCGGTCCGCAGTACGCGGCGATGCTGCGGGCGTGCGGCCCGCTCATCAGGCGGAAGCTGGTGAAGGCCGACGCGTCCACGCCGCTGATCGATCGGGCGATCCACTTCGCGGTGCGGCTGGAGGTGTTGCGCCAGCGCGCGTGCGGGGCGGAGTCCTGATGATGGCCGTAGACGAGGCCGCAGCGCTCGCGCAGCGCAGCGTCGAGCAGCAGGGCGATGTCGGCCGGCACGTGCTGGCCGTCCTCGTCCATCGTGCACACCCAGGGGGCCGCGGTGCTGCTGATGCCGGCGAGGGTGGCCGGATGCTGGCCGAAGTTGCGGGCCAACCACACGGGTGTGATCCGCGGCTCTGCGTCGGCCAGCGCGCGGATGACACCCGCCGAGCCGTCGGGTCCGCAGTCGTGGACGAGGACGACCTCGTCGATGCGCCAGCGGTGCCCGCCGGGAGTCGTCTGCGTGGTGAAGCACACCGACAGCTCCTCGAGCAGCGGCGGCAGCGTCGCCTCGCCGCGGTAGACGGGGATGACGACGGCGATCGAGTGCACGAACCCCTCGGCGGTGTCGGCAGGTTCGGGACGGTCGGTCATCCGTTCGCTCGCTCTCTGGTGCGTATGGCGTAGACGGTTGCCCCGCCGAGTGATCCCAATGGTACGAACTCGGCGCGCACGCCGAGTCGTTCTGTGTACGCGCGCTGGAAGCGCAGCGCCCGAGTGTCGCGTACCACGAGGTAGCGGTGCGGCTGGTCCAGCAGGCTGCGCAGCAGGTCCTGCGTCAGGCCCATCCGTTGCAGTCGGCGCAGCTGCGCGGGACTCTGGCTGTTCCACGACGACCAGAGGATTCGGCCGTCTTCGAACAGTGGGTCGACCGAGAAAGCATTTGCTCCGGCGAAGTCCACGGCGCTGGCGACGGCGACGAAGCGGCCCTCCGGGTCGATCTCGTCGAGCGTGCGCAACTGGTCGACGAGACGATCCACCCGAGCGTCATTGCCGCTCGACAGGGTGATTGGTGAGTAGTTGCGCAGCATCGGCAGCGCAGCGGTGAGCACGAAGGAGCCGGCGAGGACCCACGTCGCGACGTCGCGTGACCGCTGCCAGGATCGCGATCCCAGTGGGGCTGCAGGTGTGGTGGCCCCCAGTGTGAGCAGTCCCAGCGAGAGCATGATCGCGATGGGGAAGGCGATGCGTTCGGGGAAGCGTTGGGCGTGGGACACGTAGAGACATGCCCCGCCTGCCCAACCCAACTGCACCAGTGCGACTGCGGCGACACGGCGGTTGCGCAGCGCCACGAGCGCGGCGCTCAGGCACACGGCGAGGAGCAGGACGCTACGGCCGGTGACGATGTCGCTCCAGGCGTCGCTCCACCCTGAGGCGAACTGAGGCCGCTCCGAGACCGCCACGAGCCGCTCCACCTTCTCGGTGTCGTAGTACGCCGGATCCTCCAGGAAGAACGTGTTGAAGATGAACACGTCGTTGATCGTCCAGTCGTTCGCCGTCAACATCGCCTGCACGTCGGGATCGTCCGGCGAGGCGAGGACTGCGCCCAGCCGCTGGGTGGCGTGCAACTCCTCCCGGGCCGAGTTGAAGTCGGCGTAGTGGGCCCAGTCGGTGGGCCGGTCGGCGACGAAGTTGCACACGCTGACGACTGCAACCACCGCGACGGCGAGGCCGACGATGCGCAGCGCCAACCGGCGGTCGACTCGCGTGAGCCCGACGGCGATCATCGGCAGGCAGATTGCAAGGGTGCCGATCATCGAGTCCCACCGGATCGCCGCCGCGGCACCGAACAGCGCTGCCGCGGCCAGACCGGACCGGCGAGCGATCGTCGGCTCGAGTCGTGCGGCGGCGTGCAGGAGGCAGATGGCGGCGGTACCCAGGGCGAAGGCCGCGATCGTGAAGCCGGGTCGCACGAACAGCATGAAGCCCCAGCACACGGTGATGACGATCATCGGCCCCAGGAGCCTGCCTGCGTTCCAACGCCGCGCCTGCCACACCACCCACGTCACCGCGGTCACTCCGGCCAGTCCGCAGGCATACAGCATCAGCGTGTACCACGGAATGGACGGGACGGCCGTGTACGCCCACTTCAGCATCAGCCCGGGCAGGAAGCCGACGTAGACGAGGTGTGCACCCGGTGTGCCCGCGTAGCTGCCGCTGGCGAGCGCCGTCATCGAGACGTCGTCGTTGGTGAAGAACCGGACGGTGC
>JBMOGW010000088.1:0-13237 GCA_049318165.1 Ilumatobacteraceae bacterium | reverse complement strand
CGCTGCGACCGGGGCGAGACCGGGGCGCGCCGGCGTGCAGTTCCTCGACGAGTCCGTCAAGCGTGGTGGACACGCGGTCGATCAGTTCGAGGTCGGCGTGGTGGCCGACGAGCGCGTGGCCGAGGTCGCGGATCGCCTTGCCGGCCCAGGCGCGCGCGTCCGCCTCACGGTCCGGAAGGTCGGGTTGGTCGACGTGGACCAACGGATCGACATGAGTCATCGACGGGTGAGCAGCTCCGTGATCAGGGCCCGAACGTGGTGCAGGGCCGGTTCCAACTGAGTCTGGCCCACCGAGTGGTACCCGCCGCCCATCGAGACGGACGCGCCGAGTGCCAGCCAGCCGATCACGACCGCGGTGAACGTGGCATCCTGCTCGCTGCAGGGCGAGGTGATCGCACGCCGGGTCGCTAGGTTGCCGCTCATGCACGTCGAGGTGAACGAGAACGGCCCGTCGGTCCACGAGGCCACCGACCTGAAGCGGCTCGCCGTGGTGTGTGGCGAACGCGCACACCTCGACGCACTGGGCGACCTGGGCACGGTGGACGGCGATCACGTGTGGCTGTCGATCGATGCGTTGCGCGAGGCAGCCGGCGCGACGGTGCCGGACGACGAGCGCGCCGCCTGGGCGGAAGGGTTCGACGGGATGATCGCGTTCGCAGCGAAGCACGGCTGGGTGCAGGGCCCCACCGTGCGCGCCCACATCGAGTGACACGGCGCGGCTAGCTCACCGGGAAGCGATGCTGGAGCAGCGGTTCGATCGAGTCGGCCGGTAGCGCCCGGAGGAACACGTAGCCCTGTGCGGTGGTGCACCCGAGTTCGCGCAGCAGGCGCACCTGCTCGACGGTCTCGACGCCTTCCGCTGCCACCTGCAGTCCGATGCGCTGCGCGAGGGCGACGATGCCGGACACGAGGCGGCGCGCGTAGTCGTTGGTCTCCAGGTCGCGCACGTAGGTGCGGTCGAGCTTCACCAGGTCGAGATCACGCAGGTACGCCAGGGCGCCATAGCCGGTGCCGAAGTTGTCGATCGCCAGACGCACACCCAGGTCGCGCAGTGCCGCCAGGTTGCGTTGCGCGGTCGCGGTGGACAGCATCAGCGCCGACTCGCTGACTTCCGCGCACACCGACGAGGGCGTGAGGCCGCTGTCGCACAGCGCCTTCTCGAACGCCGTGACGAGCCCGCCTTCGTTGAGTTGCTGCTTCGACAGGTTGACGCGCATGGTCAGCCGGTGCGCCGCCCAACGCGCCGCTTGAGCGCACGCTTCGCGCACCACCCAGTTGCCGCTCTCGACGATGACGCCCATCTCCTCGGCGAGGTCGATGAACCTCGCTGCGGGGTACAGCTCGCCCGAGGGGTGATGCCAGCGCAGCAGGGCTTCGACGGCGCACACCGCACCGGTGCACAGGTCGATCTCGGGCTGGTAGTGCACGGCCAGTTCACCGAGGTCGAGGGCCGGCCGCAGCTGCGCTTCGAGCGTCACCCGTTCGCTGGCGGCGACGCGGAGGTCCTCGTTGTACAGCGACACACGGTCACGGCCTTCGGACTTGGCGCGGTACATCGCGTCGTCGGCTTCGCGCAGCAGTTCGTCGGCGTGGCTGGCGGGGGTGCTGATGGCGACGCCGACGCTGGCGGTGGTCTGCAGCTCGTTGCCGCGTACGGGTACCGGGTCGCGGAACGACTGGACGATGCGCATCGCCACGCGCAGTGCCTCGCTGGAATCCTCGAGGTCGCGCATCACCACGACGAACTCGTCGCCGCCGACGCGGGCCACCAGGTCGCCGGCGCGCACCGAGCGGTCGATGCGCCGACTGGCGGCACGCAGCAGTTCGTCGCCGACGGGATGGCCGTGAAGGTCGTTGACGGCCTTGAAGTGGTCGAGGTCGAGCATGATCGCCGCGACCGACCGGCCGGATCGTGCGGCGGCGCTGAGGGCGCGGGTGAGTTCGTCCGAGAGCGAGGCACGGTTGGCGAGCCCGGTGAGCGGGTCGTGGGTGGCGAGGTGCGACAACTGCTGTTCGTAGACGTGTCGTTCGGTGGAGTCGCGCCAGCTGTGGCTGACGGCGTCGCCCACCTTGGTGGCGCGCAGGTCCACGAAGCGGCTGTCCGGTGTGCCGTCCTGATGGATGAACCGGTGTTCGTCGACCTCGAACAGTTCGCCGGTGTGCACCACGTCCACCAGCAGCGGCAGCAATTCGTCGAACACGAACCTCGGGGTGACGTCGCCGAGGAGTCGGCCGACGAGCGGTTCGGCTGTGGGTCGGTTGTACGCGCAGGCGGCACGGTTGGCTTCGACGTGGACGAAGTCGATGATCACGCCGTGCGCATCGTGCACCGGGTCGAGCAGCACGTGCGGGTCGAGGAGCGAGTCGAGGGTGGCGCGCAGTCGTTCGTGTTCGCTGCGCGCGATCTCGCGGGCGAGCACCAGGTCCTGCACGTCGCTCCACGTGGTGACGATGCCCAGCAGCCTGCCGTCGGCGTCGGTCATCGGTGACGGCCGGCTGGACATCCAGCGCAGGGTGCCGTCGGCGTGGCGGGCGCGCAGCACCATCGGGTGGTCGGGTGCGAGCGGGTGTTCGGGGTCGCTGAGTTGGTGCCGTTCCACGGCGAGGGCGGCCCAGTCGCCCGGGTCGACGAGTGCCTCGATCGGTTGGCCGGCGACATGCGACCAGGGGTGGCCGAGCACGCGTTCGACCGACGGCGACACCCACCGCACGTAGAGCTGCGGGTCGAGCCGGAAGACCACGTCGTTCATGTGCTCGGCGAGCATCTCGTAGGCCTCGACCGCGTGGCGTTCGGCCTCGCGTGCGTGCACCACGTCGGTGACGTCGCGGGCCGTGCCGACGATGCCGATGATCGTCCCGTTGTCGTCGCGCAGTGGGCCGACGTTGGCGGCGACCCAGGTTTCGCGCACCGCGCTGCGCACCACCCGTCCGACGAAGTCGACTTCCTCGCCGCGCAGCAGGCGGGCGAGCAGCACGGTGGCCGGGGCGCGTTCGTCCTCGACGATGAACTCGGTGATCGGGTTGCCGAGCAGGTGCTCCGGCGGTTCGCCGGTGATCTTGCGGATCGACGGTGACACCCAGTCGAGCAGCCCGTGCGCGTCCGCGGTGAACACAACGTCGGATGCGTGCTCCAGGAGCAATCGGTTGCGGTCCTGCCAGTCCTTCATCGCGTGGTGTTCCTTCGCCTCCCAGCGTGCGACGGCGGGTCGGCGAGCCACAAGGGACTTTCGAACACAGTGCATTCCGAACCGCGAAAGGTGGTGGCACCGTGTCCGACTGTGTCCCCGTCACACCGCGGGTGATGCGTGGCCAGCGGGTGCTCGTGCGGCCCGCGCCTAGCATCCGGCGCATGAAGTACCGCAAGCTCGGCTCGACCGGCCTCGACGTGTCCCCCATCTGCCTCGGCTGCATGAGCTACGGCGAACCAGATCGCGGCAACCACGCGTGGACGCTCGACGAGGCGACCAGCCGGCCGTTCATCCGTCGTGCGATCGACGCGGGGATCAACTTCTTCGACACCGCGAACGCGTACAGCGACGGGTCGGGCGAGGAGATCCTCGGGCGTGCGCTGGCGGACTTCGGTCGGCGTGAGGAGCTGGTGCTCGCCACCAAGGTGTGCCTCAGCGATCGACCGAAGGACCCGAACGTGCCGGGTCTGTCGCGCAAGGCGATCATGTGGCACATCGACCAGAGCCTGCAGCGGTTGGGTACCGACTACGTCGACCTCTATCAGATCCATCGGTGGGACCCGCGTACGCCGATCGAGGAGACGATGGAGGCGTTGCACGACGTGGTGAAGGCCGGCAAGGCCCGCTACATCGGCGCCTCGTCGATGTACGCGTGGCAGTTCGCCAAGGCGCAGCACACGGCCGCCGCCCACGGGTGGACGAAGTTCGTGACGATGCAGAACCACTACAACCTCGTCTACCGAGAAGAGGAGCGGGAGATGATGCCGTTGTGCATCGACCAGGGCGTGGGCGTCATCCCGTGGAGCCCGCTGGCCCGTGGGTTCCTGACCCGCGACCCGCACCAGTCGACGGCGCGACGCGAGACCGACGAGTTCGGCAAGACGCTGTACCACACGGCCAACATCGAGATCGTCGAGCAGTTGGCGGCCATCGCCGCCGAGCGCGGTGTGTCGCGTGCGGCGGTGGGGTTGGCGTGGGTGGCGAAGCACCCGGCGGTCAGTGCACCGATCGTCGGTGCGACGAAGCCGCAGCACTTGGAGGACGCACTGGCCTCGCTCGACATCGTGCTCACCGCGGAGGAGATCCAGCGGCTCGAGTCGCCGTACACCCCGCAGCCCATCCAGGGTCACTAGTGACGGCGGGACGCGCCGAAGGGCGTGCCGGGGCACGCCGATCGGGTTCGTGATGGGTTGCCTCGGGCCCTCGGATCGGGCCCGGAAGTCGGGATGCTCGGTTCGAGCGTCAGGCCGCCGCCTGGGTTCGCCATTGTCGGTGGATCACCGTGCCGTCGGCCAGGTGGATCGTCAGGTCGTTCGCATTGCCCTCGAGCCACACGCCGGGGCGGTGGCGTTCGTGGTGATGGTGATCGCACAGCAGCCACATGTCGTCGAGGTCGCTCGGCCCGCCGGCGCCCCATTCGACGATGTGGTCGACGTCGCAGAACGCGGCCGGCACGCGGCACCGGCCCCAGCCACAGCCGCCGTCGCGTGCGACCAACGCCAGGTACTGGTCGTCGGAGGCGAGGCGGGCGCTGCGGCCGAGGTTCAGCACGGCGTTGCCGGCCATCACCACCCGGCGCAGTTCGGCGTGCTCGGCGATGCGGCGCGCGTCGGCGGCGGGGATCCAGGTGCCGAGGTCGGTGTACGCGGGCTGGTCGGTGAGGCCGCGGTAGGCCTCCTCGCTCCACACGAGCAACATCGTCGGCTTCTGTCGACCGCCGGTGACGGTGCCCTTCGCGTACGCCTTGGACAGATTGATGACACCGTCGGCCATCCGCTGCGCCAGCGTGCGCGGATCGTCGGCGTCGAGCGGGCCGGCGGCGTGGTTGACCGCCTTGATGAACTGGTCGTGCTCGGCGGCAGGGAGCACCAGCGTGCTGGTGATCAAGCCGTCGGCGGCGGGTGACGAGGTGAGCGAGCGAGCCCGGTAGCGGCGCTCGACGGCTTCCTCCTCGGTCTCCTTCGACATGATCTCGCGGAAGCGGTTCACGGCGTCGCGGGTGTCGCGCACGTCGGAGCCCTTGCACGCGTCGATGAGCGAGTTGATGTCGTCCTCGGTGGCGTTGGACGGCGGGTTGCTGACCGCGTCGGCCAGCTGCTCGGCCGCGTCGGGCGACACCGAGCCCTCGTCGACGGCGTCCTTCAGCTTCTCGGACTCGGACAGCGCCTTGCCGAGCTTCTGCTTGCGCTTCACGTCGCCGTACGACGAGTTCGTCTTCCCAGCGAGCCAGTCGGCCATGTTGCGGGCGCCGGTGCCGAGCCACGCCTGGGTGCGCTCGGCCTCGTTGAACAGCAACGACTGCGTGACCTTCATCGCGTCGAGGTGCGCCTGCAGCTGGAGCAGCGAGCGGCGCAGATCGGCCGGCACGGTGGACTGCCCGACCAACCCGCGTGCCGCCTCGGCGGCCGTCGAGAGGAGATCGAAGGTCTCGTCCATGGTTCCGACTGTATCGAACATACGTTCGATTGTCAACACCTCTGTCGAAGAAATCTCCGACGGCGAAGCTCGGTGCGACAGGTCCATGTCCGCATCATGCCGAAGGGGTGTGACGGAGTTCGTCGAGCGCGGCCGACACCGTTCGCCGGCGAGTGCCGTCGCGGTGCGAACCGGAACCCCTACGATTCGCGGCGATGACGGACGAGCAGGCGGACACCCCGGCGAGCGAGGCGGCAGCGACCGCGTCGCCGGATGCGGCGCCGACGCGACGCCACACGCCCGTGTGGCAGTTGGTCGCGGTCGGCGTGGCTGCGCTGTTCACCGGCTTCGTGTTCGTGAAGGCCGTCACCACCGGCGAGCCCGCACCCGACGCCTCGTCGGGGTCCACGGCGGGCGGCGGCAGCGACAGTGGTGGCGGCGCACCGAAGGCGAAGTACGGCTACCCGTTCTGCCGCGTCGACGTCACCGACCCGGGCGACGGGTACCACGTCGCCGTGGCGCTGGCCAACAACCTGTCCGCGGTGTGGGCGGTGTTCGACTCGCCGACCGGTGAGCAGTCGGTGAAGGTGCCGCTGTCGTTGGGCATGGGCCAGGCCGCGCTGCCCACCGAGGTCGAGCCGGCGAAGGTGGTCATCTGGGGTACACCCGACCAGCAGAAGTACTCGGCCGGCTGCTACTGGGCACCTGCCTGACGCCGACGAGCGTCGGGTCCTCGCTGCGGCTCAGCGGCCGCGTCGGCCGAGCATCGTGACGACACGCACGACGATGTGCTCGATCGTGGCGAGCACGATCAGCAGGTCGAGCGTCAGCGACCAGTTCTCGACGTAGAACAGGTCGAGCCGGCGGTACGCCTCGAACGACGGGTTGTCGCGGGCTTCCACCTGCCACAGGCCGGTGATGCCGGGCATCACCAGTTCGCGGGTGCGCAGTTCGGGCGAGAAGTGCTCCACCTCGCTCGGCAGCGCCGGCCGCGGGCCGACGAGGCTCATCTCGCCACGCACCACGTTGAACAGCTGGGGCAGTTCGTCGAGGCTGCTGTCGCGCAGCCAGCGGCCCACCCGGGTGACGCGCGGGTCGGCCTGCATCTTGAACAGCGGACCGGAGCGCTCGTTGTCGGCGGCGAGGGCGGCCAGGCGCTCCTCGGCGTCGACGTACATCGAGCGGAACTTGAACACCTTGAACGACGTGCCGTTGCGGCCGATGCGCTCCTGGAGGAAGAACACCGGGCCGCGGTCGCCGAGCTTGATGGCGAGCGCCACGAGGGCGAGCACCGGCGATGCCAGCACCAGCAGGACGCCGGCCACGACGAGGTCGAACACGCGCTTGGCGAGGGCCTGCGCGCGGTTGAACTTGGGCGGCTCGACGTAGAGCATCGGCTCGTGGGCGAGCGACATGCTGCGCAGGCGGCGCGACTCGATGCCCGACAGGCCGGTGGCCACGAACACGTGCACGCCGTCGCGCTGCAGGTTGCGCACCAGTTCGTTGAAGCGTGTGGGGTCGATGCCCACGGGCGAGGCGATCACGCCGCCGGCGCCGCTGGCGGCCACGAGTTCCTCGGCGTGGTCCAGGTCGCCCAGCCACATGTCGGCGAGTTCGCCCTCGGCCGTGCCGCCCACCAGGCCGAGCACGTTCATGCCCAGTTCGCGATGTGTGACGAGCAGGTCGACCAGCCGCACCACTTCTCCGCCGTTGCCGAGGACGAGCGTGGGCCGCAGGTGCCGCCCGAGCGAACGTGAGTGGCTGAGCCAGGCTCGGTAGGCGCCGCGCCAGACGACGAGCGAGATGAACACGGCGACACAGACCACCATCGCCTGTTCGATGTGCAGGCCGAGTTCGAGCACTCGGTCGGCGAGCAGCAGGACGAACCCGAGCAGCATGACGGCCCGTGCCAGCTTGCTGAGCTCCATCACGCGCACGGCGCTGGTGCGAGCGAGCAGCAGGCCCTGGCTGCGGATGCACCACACGCCGGCCACGGCCGTGATGAGGGTGACCGCGGCGCGCTGCCAGGCGGCGGAATGCACCAGGTAGCCGCTGATCCAGTGGCCGAGCACCGAGCCGACGAGCAGCGCGACGGTGTCGCCCGAGATGAGGATCAGTTTGAGTGAATTGGCGCGCCAGAACGTGCGCAGGTGGCCGCCGCCGGGCGCCTCGACCGATTCGTCGGCGGCGTGCGTGACCAGGTGGGCGGCCTCGTCGGCGCCGGCGGTGGACGTCAGGGGCGCGCCAGCGACCTCGTCGGTCGTGCTGTGCAGCAACGAATGCCCGTCGTCGGTGGCCAATAGATCTCCCGTTCTCCGGGTTCAGACGCTACGGGATCGATACGCCGTTGGCCAGCGCCCGGACGCCGAATTCACACAATCGCCACCTCTCGGGGCGGTCCATCCACCCCAATTGAGCCGTATGACCTAGCCGTCGACAGCGGTGCTCGGCAGCGCCATGGGCGCCATGAACACGGTCCAACCTCCGGCTGGTTCCGGGCCGGGTGCCTCGAACGTGAAGGTGAGCACCGCGGTCTGGCCGGGCGCCAGCTCGAGATACGTGGACGCCACCACGGCCCCGAGTTCCTGGTCGGTGTCGATGGCCAGCGGTTTCCCGTCCACCACGGCGTCCACCACGCCGACGGTGCCGTACACGCTGAGGTAGTCGTAGATGGTGCCGCGCGGCAGGCCACTGCTGTTGCCGGCCACATAGTCGGTGAGGCCGTCGGGCTTGCCGGTGTTGGTGAGCGTCAGCGTCACGTCCACCACGTCGATGCCCAGGTCGTCGTCGGTGCGCTGGGTGGCGGTCACCTGGTGGGCCAGGTAGGCGTCCATCTTGTTCGGGGCCGCGTTCTGGAAGTTCACGGCGAACGCGGCCTTCTGCGTCTGCAGCGGGAAGCGTCCGGACAGGCCGACGGCGTCGAACATCCGCTGTTCAGCGGGGTCGGTGGTGAACATCATCAGGCGGTGTTCCTGCACCAACGGGCCGAGTTCCTTGGCTGCGGTCATCGGCGACGGCATCGCCCCACCGAGCAGGCTGTCGATGGTCTGCTTCGCCAGTTGGGCGAGGGCGTCGACGCGCTCGGTCTGGGGCAGCACCAGGTACTGGGTGCGCAGGATGAAGTCGGCGGCGTTGTCGCTGGTGATCGGCTGGTCGTAGCCGTCGATGGTCTGCGGGCCGGTGTAGTTCAGCATCTGGGCGACGGTGAACGGGTCGAGCAGGATCAGCCCGTCGATGTCGTTGCCGTAGGTGGCCTTCCACATCTGCGTGGTGATGTCGGTCATCGTCGGGAAGTCGGGCGAGACGCCGATGTTCTTCCAGGCCATCGGCTCCACCTGGCCGTTGGCGCCGACGAAGTTGAACGGGCCGTAGCGGCGGGCGAAGTCGTCCGGCAGCGTGATGTCCATGCCGTCGGCGGGTGCGTCGAGGCGCAGGTCGTCGGAGCGTCCGAACCCGCTCATCGAGATGGCGCCTTTGTCGGTGGTGAGGATGGCGTAGTTGCCGATGAAGCCGCCAATGCCTCGGGTTTCGGCGGGGGTGCTGAAGGCCACGAAGTACTGGCGCGGGCGATCGCTGCCCAGCAGTCCGGGCGCGGCGTGCACGGCGAGCGAGAGGTTGTCGACCGTGGTGCGGTAGCGGTCCACGTCGGTGCGCACGGTGGCCAGGCGATCGGTCACCTGCGACGGCACCCAGCCGGACACCGGTTCGGCGAGCGTGGACTGCAGGTCGCCGATGGCGGCTTGCAGGTCGTCCACCGGCGTGGCGAGTGCGTCGACGGCGGCCAGGTCGACCGCGCCGTTCACCACCTTCAGCGCGTCGGGGTCGATCTGTGATGCGGCGGTTTCGGCGCGGCCCACCACGCCGGCGGCGGAATCGATGACCCGCATCGCCGTGAGGCGGTTCTGGGCCACCACGGGCACCAGTCGGCCGGCCTTCGCCCACGGGGTGGCCAGTTGGTCCTGGGCGTCGCTGTATGCGGTGCCGGCCTTGTCGAACAGCGACGCGGCGGTGTCGAAGTCGCCGGCTTTCAGCGAGCTGATGCCGCGGCGCGCTGCGTCGTTGCCGCGGGTGATGGCGTCGGACGCCTTCACGGCGGCGACGCCGAAACCGATGCCGCCGATGAGCATCAGTACGGCCATCACCGACAGCCCGAACCACACCACCCGGCGGCACACCTTCGACTGGTACGGCATCGAGGTGACCATGATCAACGTGGCGAGGGTGAGCCCGATGATGGCCGTGGAGCCGAAGAAGTGGCCGTCGTCGAGACGGGCGAGCACGCCGATGCTGAGTGCTGCGGAGGCGGCCGACACGAGCGGCAACCAATAGCGCGCGGTGATCAACGCGGTGATCAGCGCCGCCACGCACACGCCGACGAGCGGCCACTGGCCGCTGTGCGCCACCGTGGCGCCGGTGAGCACCGCGACGAGCGCGAGCGACCACCACGGGGCTTCGGTGGCGACGAAGACCACCAGCCCGGCGAGCACCCCGACGAGCAGCACGTCCCACGTGGGATAGGCCGTCGGGTGCACCTGACCTGCGGTGACGAGGAAGCCTGCGGCGATCGAGACGATCGCCAGCACCGGCACCGGGTAGGGCGAGGCCACGTCGGGGGGTGCGGCTCCCATCGGGGCGCAGTGTATTCACCGTACGGACGCCCGGTATTCACCTCACCGCATGTCACCGAATTGATCGAATCGACCCATTCACAATTGCGCCCAAACTTGGTAGGGTTTCGCCCAACGGGAGAAGGGACGAAGTCGCCGTGAAGCGCATCCTCGCGATTGTTGCAGTGGTTCTCAGTGTCGGCGTCGTCGTCGGCGCGTTCATCATCGGTGGGGGCGACGGCTCGACCGAGGCGAAGGGCTCCACTTCGACGACCATCAAGTCGAACGACGTGAAGTCGGGCGCGGAGGCCATCTCCAACGCCGGCTCGAAGGTCGCCAGCCTCTCACCTGCGCCCGCCAAGTCCGACGACAAGGACAAGGACAAGGACGACAAGGGCAAGAAGTGCGGCAGCGAGGTGAACGACGACGGCAAGTACGAAGCCAAGAAGGCGTTCGTCGGCGTGTCGCCCTCCACCGCTCGTGCCGGCCGTGAGGTCGAGCTGAAGATTCGCAACTTCCCCCCGTGCAGCCAGGTGACCATCACCATCTCGAACGGCACCACCTCGGTGAACGTGCCGGTGCTGAGCACCGACAAGAAGGGTCGCGCCGAGAAGGAGTTCAAGGCGCCCGCTGCCAGCACCGTCGACTACGTCGTCACTGCGGTTGGCACCGGCTCGACGTCGGCCACGACTAGCCTGAAGGTCGTCAACAAGAAGTGACGACCCCCCTTCGGGGTCCTTCGGGTGTGGGAGCAGCATGAAGCGATCCAAGTGGCCGCTCGTCTCGGGCGTCGTGGTCGTTGGAGCGCTGGCAGGTGTGGCACTGGGCGGACGTCCCACCACGCTGCCCGAGGTGAAGGTGCCCGCCACGACGGTGGCGCCTGACGGCTCGGTGCCCGCGAGCGAGACGACGGGCGCCTGATGAAGACCACCGCCAGCGGCCGGGCCGTCTTCGACGACGCGCCCGAGATGACGATGCTCGACTATTGGCACGTGGTGGTGCGCCGCCGCGGGCTGATCCTGCTGGCCGTGCTGGTGACGGTGGCCGGCGCGATGGCGATGGTGAGCCAGCAGAAGAAGATCTACGAGGGCGAAGCGCAGATGTTGGTGCGCAGCGCCAACGGCGACAGCGTGTTCGGCAGCAATCAGCAGAGCGCGCAGAACGCGGCGCGGTTGATCGAGACCGAGATCCGCGTGCTGGAGGGCAACACGGTGGAAGACCGTGTGCGCACCAACCTGGGCATCACCGGCGACCTTCCCAACGTGTCGGGCAGCGCGGTGGGCCAGACCGACGTGATCTCGGTGAAGGTGCAGAGCCACGACCCGCAGGCGGCGGCGCAGTTGGCCAACGCCTACGTGGATGCGTACATCGACGTGCGCCGCGAGCAGAACGAGAACACGTTGCTGGATGCCGCCGGCGAGGTGCAGAAGAAGGTGAGCGATCTGCAGACGCAGATCGATGCGCTGGACCAGCAGATCTCGAGCGCGAGCGACAACGACAAGCCTGCGCTCGAGGCGCAGCGTCAGCGTCTGGTGGATCAGCAGGCGGTGTTCAAGTCGCGTCTCGACCAGTTGCAGGTGGATGCGTCGGTGCAGACCGGCAGCGCCCAGCCGGTGCGTTCGGCCGAGGTGCCCGATGGCCCGGTCGAGCCGAGCCCGCTGCGCACGGGTGTGTTGGCGTTGATCGTCGGTCTGCTGTTGGGCCTGGGCGCCGCGTTCCTGGCCGACTATCTGGACGATTCGATCACCACGCCCGACGAGTTGGAGCGTGCGACGGGTGGTCTGCCGGTGTTGACCACGGTGCCCGACGAGACGTCGCCCGACCCGCGACCCGTGGCGTTGAGCAAACCGGGCGAGCCGGTGGTGGAGGCCTATCGCGGTCTGCGCACGGCGTTGCAGTTCGCGGCGCTCGAGCGACCGATGAAGACCATCCAGGTCACCAGCCCGTTGCCGGGCGAGGGCAAGACCACGACGGCCGCCAACCTGGCGGTGCTGTTGGCGCAGACCGGTCGGCGTGTGGTGTTGGTGGATGCCGACCTGCGTCGTCCGCGGCTGCACGAGGTGTTCGGCAGCGATGGCACGCGTGGCCTCACGTCGGCGTTGCTGGGTCAGCCGACGATGGATCTGTTGTGGCCGGTGGCGCTGCCGGCCGGCCACCTGGAAGTGATGGCCGCAGGGCCGATTCCCACCAACCCGAGCGAGACGCTGGGCAGCCAGCGCATGCGTGCGGTGTTGGACGAGCTGACCCGGATGTTCGACGTGGTGGTCATCGATTCGGCGCCAGTGCTGCCGGTGACCGACGCCGTGGTGGTGGCAGGCCTGGCCGATGCCGTGTTGCTGGTGGCTCGTGCCGACCAGACGACCGACCGCCAGCTGCGTGAGGCCGTGGGTTTGTTGACGCGTTCCGCTGCCCCGCTGGTGGGCACGGTGCTGAACGGTGTGGATCCGGATCGTGACCCGTACGGGCAGGGCTACGGTTATCGCAAGGGCTACGCCGCGTATGAGGCGCCGGCGAAGGGCAAGTCGAAGAAGGCGAAATGACCGAGCTCCCGTTCCGTGTGTTGGTGCTGTGTGCCCACAACCGCACGAGGTCGGTGATGGCGGCGGCCCTGTTGCGGCAGCACCTGGGCGACGACGGTCGCTTCGTGGTGGAGACCGCCGGCTTCAACGAAGAGGGCCTGCCCGCGTTGCCCGAAGCGGTGACGATGCTGCGTGAGCACGGCATGGATGCCAGCGATCACCGCAGCCGACGATGCACGCCGGAGATGGCGCGTGCGGCCGACCTGGTTCTGACCGCCGACAAGAAGCAGGTGTTGGCCGTGGTGGGCGACCTGGGCGGTGACTTCGCGAAGACCTTCACCATGCCCGAGTTCGTGCACCGCCAGAACTTCCCCGACGAGCAGCGCCCGCACGGCTTCGCCTACATCTCGTCGAGCGTCGCCGAGGTGGAGGACCCCACCGGCCGCATGCCCAGCGTGTGGAAGAACGTGTACGCCAACCTCGACCTGACCACCCGAGCCGTGGCCAC
>JBMOGW010000087.1:0-13309 GCA_049318165.1 Ilumatobacteraceae bacterium | reverse complement strand
GGCAACGAGAAGGGCCCGATGCTGCAGCGCATCTACGGCACGGCGTGGGAGAGCAAGTCCGCGCTCGACGAGCACCTCCACCGCCTGGAGGAGGCCGAGAAGCGCGACCACCGCAAGCTGGCGACCGAACTCGACCTGCTGAGTTTCCCGCAGGAACTCGGTGGCGGCCTCGCCGTGTGGCACCCGAAGGGCGCCATCGTCCGCAAGCTGATGGAGGACTACAGCCGCGAGCGCCACATGAAGGGCGGCTACGAGTTCGTCTACACACCGCACCTCGCCAACGCGAACCTGTTCGAGACCAGCGGTCACCTCGGTTGGTACAAGGACGGCATGTACCCGCCGATGGAGATGGACAACGGCACGTACTACCCGAAGCCGATGAACTGCCCGATGCACTGCCTGATCTTCCGCAGTCGCCAGCGCAGCTACCGCGAACTGCCGCTGCGCCTGTTCGAGCTCGGCACGGTCTACCGCTACGAGCGGGCCGGCACGCTGCACGGCTTGATGCGCATCCGTGGCTTCACGCAGGACGACAGCCACATCTACTGCACCGAAGACCAGTTGCAGGACGAGATCGCGTCGCTGCTCGACTTCGTGATGTCGGTGCTGCGCGCCTTCGGCTTCCACGACTTCACGGCCTACTTGTCGACGAAGGACCCGGAGAAGTACGTCGGCTCGGACGAGAACTGGGACCGTGCCACCGACGCGCTGCGGATGGCGCTCGAGAAGTACGGCCTGGACTACAAGATCAAGGACGGCGACGCCGCCTTCTACGGCCCGAAGATCGACATCGACGTGCAGGACGCGATCGGCCGCCGCTGGCAGCTGAGCACCATCCAGTGCGACTTCAACCTGCCCGAGCGGTTCGGCCTGGAATACATCGGCGCCGACAACCAGCGACACCGCCCGATCATGCTGCACCGCGCGCTGTTCGGGTCGGTGGAGCGCTTCTTCGGAGTGCTCGTCGAGCACTACGCCGGTGCGTTCCCGTCGTGGATGGCGCCGGTGCAGGCCCGGGTACTGCCGGTGGCGGAGGGGCACCAGGAGTACGCCGAGCAGGTGGTGGCGCGGCTGCAGGCCGAGGGCTTCCGCGCCGACCTCGTTCGCGCCGACGATCAGCTCGGTAAGCGCATCCGCACGGCGAAACTCGAGAAGCTGCCGTACGTGCTCGTCGTCGGTGACGACGACGTTGCCGCAGGTACCCTCGGTGTCAACCCGCGCGGCGGCGACGTGGAGCGCGGCGTGACGGTCGACGAGTTCGTGGGCAGGCTGCGGGCCGAGATCGAGTCACAACTCGACGTCGTCTAACCGTTCGTCGGGGCCGGTGACGGCGAGGGCCAGTGGTCCTCGACGTCGCGGTTCCACGTCACGACCAGCACACCCAGCGCCTCCGGGCGCACCGGACGGCCGATGTGGTACCCCTGCGCGAGGTCGCAGCCCACCTGGCGCGCCAGTTCGACCTCGTCGGCGGTCTCGACCCCTTCGGCCACCACGCGCAGACCGAGTGCCCGGCCGAGGTCGACGGCGGCGCGAAGCATGTTGACGGCGTGACTGTCGGAGTCGTTGAACTCGGTGCGCACGAAGCGACGATCGGCCTTCACGCCCGTGAACGGCAACTCGCGCAGACGGTGGAGGGTGGAGGTGCCGGAGCCGAAGTCGTCCATCGACAGGCCAAAGCCCTTCAGACGCAGACGGATGAGCACGTCCAGCGCGTCGGCGAGCTTGCCGACCTCCGCCGTCTCGGTGATCTCCAGCGTCCACCGGTCGGGGCTCGCAGCGGTGCACAGGATCCGCTCGGCGCGCTCGGGAAGGTCGAGGTGGGCGAGGTCGAGCACCGACAGGTTCAGCGAGATGTCGGGCAGGGCCGCCAGCGCCGGCACGGTGGCCCGGTCGTGGGCAGCGGTGCGCAGCACGATCTCGAGGAGGTCGATGCTGCGGCCGGCGTGTTCGATGATCGGCACCCAGCGCTCCGGCGAGACTTGTTCGAGGCCCGGTACGTCGAGACGCACCAACGCCTCGACACCGCACACCTTGCCGGTGTGCAGATCGATCATCGGCTGGTACATGAGGTAAAGGGTTCCCTCGTCGAGTGCGCGCAGTACCTGTGCGGCGAGGTCGTCCTCGGGGTCGACCGGCTGGACGTCCGCCGGCTCGGGTTCGAGCACGGCCTCGATCTCGGCGATGTCGGCAGGCTTGCCGCACGCGCCCACCAGGCGAAAGCCGCTGAGCTCGGCGACCTTTGCGGCGCCTTGCAGCACCGAGGTGTCGGCGCCCGTGAGCAGCACCAGACGTGCGCCGGGCTGACGCTCGCCGAGGTCGCGCATCACGCGCATGCCGTCGGTTTCACCGAGTGACAGGTCGAGCATCACCAGGTCGTGGCCGCCGCCGACGAGGCGGTCGATCTCGTCGGGCGTGCTGGCGATGTCGGTTTCGTAATCCCAACGCGTCGCGATGGCCGCGATCAGCTGACAGATCGCCGGATCGTCGTCGACGACCAGGAGGCGCGGACGCTCGTTCATCGCTGGTCCCCGGCCAGGCGGTCGCCGAGATGCGGGCGCAGGCTGGCGATCAAGTCATCGCGAGAGAACGGCTTGGCGAGGGTTGCCACGCCGGCCGCCTGCAGAGCCCGGATCCGTTCGGAGAACCCGGTCATGAACACCACGAGGAGTCCTGGATCACGCTGGACCAGCCTACGCGCCAATTCGAGTCCGTCGATCTCGGTGCCCAGGTTCGCATCCGAGATGAGCAGTTCCGGCCGGAAGGTCTCGGCGGTGCTGAGCGCCTGCTCGGGGCTGTTGGCGACCCGCGTCTCCATGCCGAGGTCCTGCAGCCAGCCTGCCACCAGGTCGGCGAGCGCCGGCTCGTCGTCCACGACGAGTGCGCGTGTGGCCGAACGCGGAACACGCGACGGCAGCGTGCCGCTCTGCGTGTCGAGCGCGGGCGGCAGGAACAGCGTGACCGTCGTGCCGGAACCCTCGGCGCTCTCGATGGCAGCCCAGCCGCCGCTCTGCTGGGCGAACGAGTACAGGGTGGACAGACCGAGGCCGGTGCCGCTGCCCAGCTGTTTGGTGGTGAAGAACGGCTCGAACGCGCGACCGACGACTTCGGGTGGCATCCCCCTGCCCGTGTCGCGGACGGAGAGCGCGATCACCGATGCGGCGGAGCCGCCGAGGGGTGCGGCCACGCAGTGCTCGGCGCGGATCTCGACCGTGCCAAGTCCCTCGATCGCGTCGCGTGCATTGAAGACGGTGTTCAGCAGGCTGCTCGACAGGCGGCCCGGGTCGACCACCACGTCGAGGTCGGTGCCCTCGGCGTGGAGCACCAGTTCGTGTTTCGAGCCGAGCGCCTGCTCGATCAACGGGCGGAGATCGTCGAGGAACTGGCGCAGGTTCACCGGCACTGCGGTGAGTGGCTGGCTGCGAGCGAACGAGAGCAGCGACTTGGCCACCCCCGCGCCCCGCTCGACGGCCTCGATGGCGCGGGTGACGTACATCTGGGCCGTGGGGTCGCCTTCCACGAGCGGTTGGCGTTCCAGCATCTGCAGATAGCCGAGCGTGATGAACAGCAGGTTGTTGAAGTCGTGGGCGAGGCCGCCAGCGAGCACACCGATCGCCTCCATCCGCTCTGACTGTGCGGTGCGCATCGCTCGGTCGCGGCGCTCAGTGACGTCGACGCACTGCAGGTACACCAGACCCGGATAGGGGAGTGGCCGTGCCTCGATCTCGAAGATCCGCATCGCGTGGCTGGCGTCGGTCGGGTCGGTCCAGATGTGCTGCACCGACGCGGACTCGCCGTGGCGAGCGCGGCGCAGCAGGCCGACCACCTCGTCGGTCGCTCCGGCGTCACCGCGCCAGAGGGAGCCGGTGGTGACGGGCGAGCCGGCCGCGGCACCGTGGATCTCGGCGTTGGCCATCACCACCACGTCGTGCTCGTCGATGATGCCGGTCCAACCGGCCGAGCCGTGGAGCGCTGCGGAGAGCAGCGCCTCGCGGCGCACCCGCTCGTCCTCGCGTCGCATGCGGTGGTTGCCGTTGAGGAGGACCAGGCCGACGGCGAGCAGGCCGGCCAGTGCCTCGAGGCTGAGCACGAGCCGACGTGCCCCCGAAGGGGTGCCCAGATCCTCGCCGCGCTGGGTGACGAAGACCAGTTCGGTGGCGCCGAGGAACGTGATCGACTGCGCGAAGTCCTCGGTGCTGTCGGTGGCGCTCGCCGAGTTGGCGTCGGGGCGCTCCTCGGTGCTGTACACCGGCACCAGCGCATCGCCGCTGCCTGAGCCGGCGAACACCGTCAGGTGTGCCTCATCGTTGGAGATGATGGTCGGGGCGACCGCGGCCTGCACCACCGTCTCGACCGCGATTCCCACGAGGAGGAAGAGCGGGCCGGTCGTCTCGACACTGGCCTGCGGCACCAGCGGCGTCCCGAAGATCGCATACGGTCGAATGTCGCCGTCCGGTGAGGGAAACTGCGAAAGCCCGACGAACGTCAGCGTGCCGTTGGCGGCGACGGTCTCGAGCGTCGGCCGCTGACCGGCGCTCCATTGGGAGAGTTCGCCCACGAACTGGTCGCCGAGCGTCGACACCGACGACAACGTCCGCACCGCGCCATCGTCACCGACCTGCACGAGCAACGCCACCGGCATCGAGCTGTGGCCGAAGACGACGGTCTGCAGGCGGTCGGGAAACGCCTCGGTGCCGAAATCCTCGGTGGCCGAGGTGTCGGCCTTCGCGGTGATCACGTTCTGGTCCTCGGCGATCGTGGCGACGAACCCCACCGAGACGGCGTCGGCGGCGGTCTGCAGCAATGCCTGGTCCTGTCGCTCCCAGAAGCCGAGAGTGAAGAGCAGCACGGCGACGGTGGCGACGGCCGCGAGCGTCGCAGCGAAGACGGACGAGTCCGTGCCGGCTCCTCGGGGTCGCCAGACGATGGCGACGGCGATGAGGACGCCCGCGAGCAGGCCGAACACTGCAGTGGCGAGGGCGCCGGAGCCGCCGTGCGTCAGGTCGCCGGTGACGGCCCGTTCGAGGATCCCGAGCGCGGCCGCGGCGGCCACGATGACGAGCAGACGCGCTGCGTGACGGCTCGGCAGCCTGCCGGGGTCGCGTGGGTGGCGCAGCATCGCAGCCGTGACGAGCGCAGCGCCGGCGGCCGTCAGATGAGGAAGGTAGTCCTGCCAGTCGGCGTGATGGACGACGACGGTGACGCCCCACGCGATCGCGGCGGCGATGGCGGTCAGCCACCCGCCGAGGAACGACAGCGTGAGCACCGTGCCGTCGAGGCGGAGTGCCGTGGGGCGCAGCACCGTGGCGATGCCTGCGAGCGCAGCCAGCAACGGGAGCGCGACCCAGCGCACGATGCGCCGCTGCGTGCTCATGCCGCCCTCCGCTGCCGGGTCATGCCTCAGTTGTACCCCATTTCGGTCAGCAGGCGGAGCTGTCGGTCGCGGGGATCTGCAAGTCCCGACTCGCTCCGTTGTACCGTGCATACGACCTGCTGGCGAGCGGTTTCGACGGAAGTGCGGTCGATCGTGATCGCATCATTTGCGCAGCGCGGTCGATCAACACCTGAAGGTGTCGATGCCGGGGCTGGACAGATCCCAGGTGGAGCTGACCTGGGCGCCGGTGCTGGTGGTGAGCACGACGTCGATCTTCGTCGCGTACTCCTCGTTCCCGGCCTCGGTGTTGAGGCACGAGACCGTTCTGCCGGCGATGGCGAACGGCGTGTTGGCCCTGGCGACCCCCACCGCGATCGCGGCGGGGCGTTGGACGACCTGCTCGAGCCGTCCGTCCATCTCGCTGAGACCGACGAACACGGAGACGTTCGCGGCGCTGGTGCAACTGATGGTCGCGTTCGGGGTCAGGGCGGTGCCGATCAGTGTGGCGCGCATGGCGGTGACTGTGCACGAGTACCTTCCGTTCGACACCGACGAGGAGGCGAACACGGGGGACTGCGTGAGCGCGAGGACGCCCAGCATCGTCCCACTCGCCCTGAGCGCCCGCCGGAGCCTCATGACACAGTTCTACACCACGGAGGGCCACAATTGCGGTTCTCTTGGTGAAAACTCGGTGAGAGCACCGCATGTGAGCGCGCAACGTGGTGGTCACGCGCCAGGAGTGGCCGCCTCCAGGAGGGCGATGAACTCCTTGAGGTCGAACGGCTTGGTGATGAACCGGTCGGCGCCCAGTTCGTGGGCTCGCGACGTCGCCTGCTCCGTGGCGTCGGCACTGAGGATGTAGACGGGTGTCGAGCCCAACTCGGCGTCGTTGCGCACCACGGCGAGCACGTCGAAGCCGGTGCCGTCCGGCAGGTTCAGGTCGAGCAGCACCAGGGCGGGGCGCAGGCGGTGGAACGCCTCGATGCCGCCGGCGACAGTCGGCTCGACGTGGAGCGACCGGCCCGCCAGGAGGCCGACGATGCTCTCGACCAGCGACGCGTTGAGCGGCTCGTCCTCCACGTACAGCACCAGTTGGTTCGCGAGTTGCTCCGGTGGCGTCGGCGGCGGGCTGTCGTGCCCCGGGGTCGCCGCAGCCGGCAGGTCGATCGTGAACGTCGCTCCGAGGCCGTCCGGGCTACTGAGGGTGAGCGAGCCGTGCATCGCGCGCACGAACGACTCGGCGATCGAGAGGCCGAGGCCGACACCCTCGGCGCCGGTGCCGCCGAGCCGCTCGAACGGTCGGAAGATGCGCTGCTGCAACTCCGGCGGGATGCCCGGACCCTGGTCGGTGACCGCACACAGCACCCGGTCGGCCTGCCGGGTCACCACGATGCGAACGGTGGTCCCGCGGCCGCCGTACTTCACTGCGTTCGACAGCAGGTTGAGCAACGCTTGCACCAGATGGCGGCGGTCGGCCGTCACCCATTCGTCCACGACGTCGGTGGTGATCGTCACGTCGAGGTCGGTGGCATGGCCGGAGCCGAGCGTCAGGCACTCGTCGATGACGTCGCGCATCGAGACCCGATCGAGCTGGGGTGCGAGCATGTCGGCATCGGCCTTGGAGTAGTCGAGAAGGTCCTGCACCAGACCCATGACGTGCGACGACGCCGTGACGATGTTCGCGGCCATCTGCTGCATCGCGGTGTCCGTCAACCGTGCCTCCAGCAGCTGTGCGAAGCCGGCGATGGCGTTCAGCGGGGTACGCAGCTCATGGCTCACCCACGACACGAACCGGGTGGTCGAGATGCCCGAGTCCTCGGCCGCCTGGAGCGCTCGATCGCGCTCGGCGGCCGCCACGGAGAGGTCGGTGAGATCGGTGACCACCGCCACCGAACCGACGAATTCGCCGCCGTGCAGCAGCGGGCTGCCGTGGATGCGCACATGCAGACTGTCGCCCGTCCGAGTGAGCAGGCGAGCGTCGTACGCGTCGCTGGCCCCCATCCGGCGCAGTCGCATGTGATCGAGCACCGTGTGGCGGTCGTCCGGGTGGAAGTATTCGAGCACGGGCGCGCCGACCACCTGGGTGCGATCCAGGCCGGTGAGGCGCAGCAGGTGATCGTTGACGTACGTCGACACGCCGTCGGGATCGATGGTCCACACGCCGACCTGGAGCGAGTCGAACACTCCGGTCGGCAGGTCGTCGGTGGCCATCAGGCCCACTGTACCGAAGTGGACACAGGGCGGAGAGGTGAGACGGTGGACGGTCTATCCTTGCCGTGGCGGCGCCGGTCGCCACACGTCGCTCCATGTCACCGTCACCCGAACCGTTCCGTGCCCACGCCGATGGCGCCGCCGCCGTGGCCTCGGTCGAAGTGCTCACCGACGACGGCGTCCGGCTGTTGATCGACAGCGAGGCGCTGCAGCAGGCCGTGTACCTGTACAAGCCGGTGTTCGACGCCGCCGGGACGATCGTCGACCTCGAGATCGTGATGGTCAACGAGGCAGCGCGCCACGTGTTGCTCTCGGAGCACATCGTCGAAGGCGTGCGGGTGTCGGAGGTGTTCGTCGATGTGCACGCCGCGCTCGACGCCGCCAACGAGGCGTGGAACGGACGGCGGCCCGACCCGTACCGCATCGAGCGCCGCGGGGTGCACCGCGACCGGCCGACGACGATGCGCTACGAGGTGTCGACGATGCGCGCCGCCGACCACATCGTCCAGGTCTCCGTCGACACCACGATCATCGAACAACTGGCCTCGGCCGATCAGCGTTTCCGATTGATGGCCGAGGCCAGCATCGACGGGTTGATGCTGCTCGAGCGCGAGATCGACGACGCCGGCGAGGACGTCTTCGTCCTGTCCTACGCCAACCCTCGAGCGTTGGTGGCCGCGCCGCAACTGCGGATCGGTGAACCGCTGCCTCCGGGTATCCGCGAGATCGTCGTCGATGCGGTGGCCGAGTTGCGCGAGGTCACGCCGGTGCGTCGGTACCTGCAGCGCGAGGTGCTCGCCCGGCGCGTGTCACTGGAGGCCACCTTCACCGAGGTCGGTGACGACCAGGTGATGATGAGCGTGCGCGAGCTGACGTCGCGCGAGTCCGCCCGCGCCGAGCTGGAACGCAGCGATCGAGTGCTGCGCGCCATCGGCGAAGGTGCGTTCGGCACGATCGCCGTCTTCGAGCCGCAGTTCGAGCGCCGCGAGCTGGTCGAGCTGACCCTGCTGTGGTCGGCCGCAGGTCAGGGGCAGTCCACCGGGCACCGCCCGCTGCTCGACCCCACATCGGTGTTCTCGCCGGCCGAGCTGCTGCAGATGGCGCGGACGATGCTCGAGCAGGACCAGGTCACCCGCTCCGGTTGGGTGCCGGTGGTCGGGCCCGATGCCGAGGAACGCAGCGTCGAGTTCACGCTCGTGCTCGCCGGCGACCGATTCGTGCTGGAGTTCGTCGAGCGCACCGAGGAACTGGCCGCGCGCACCCAGCTGGCGATGGTGACGGCCACCGCCGAGGCGCAACGCGCGTTCCTGTCGCGGATCAGCCACGAGATGCGCTCGCCGCTCAACGTCATCCACGGCTACACGCAACTGCTCGCCGAACTGCGTCTGATCGAACCCGCCGGCGCTCACGTGGGGCACATCCAGCGTGGCGTGGGCCGGATGGTGCAGATCGTCGACGACCTGCTGCTCCTCGGCCAGCTCGATCAGGGGCTCGTCCGCCTCGACGAGCAGCGCGTCCCCGTGGCCGACCTCGTCGACGACGTGCTCGCCGCGGCTGCCGACGAGCCGTGGTGGCAGCCGCATCGCATCACCCGCACCGCCGGTCGACAGGAGGCCAGCGTCGTCACCGATCGGTCGCGATTCCTCACCGCTGCCGTCCTGCTGGCCGAGGCCTCCCTGGCGATCGCCGACGGCGGCATCGAGATCGGCGAGTTCGTGCGCGGCACGCGGGCCGGCATCCAGTTCGTCGCCGACGCGTCGGCCCCCGTGGTGCGCGCCCTGTGGGTGCCGTTCGCGCAGAGCCACACGATCCCCGGCTCCGGTTTGGCGATGGCCGTGGCGCGCGGCATGGCGCGCACCCTCGACGTGCTCGTGGAGGTGCGTCCGGTCGCGGACGATCCGTCTCGGTCCCGGCTCGTGCTCTCGCTGCCCGGCGCCGTCTAGGTTCGTGTCGTGACCGCGCTCGACAGGATCTGGAACGGTTGGCGAAGTCAGTACGTCAACGACCTCGCCGACCGGCGCCCGCCGGAGGCCGGCAGCGTGTTCTCGCAGATCCTCGCGTCGGGCATGTCCGACGAGGACGCACACATCGTCCACCGCGGGGATGAGGTGTTCGCGATCCTCAACGCGTTCCCCTACACCTCCGGACATCTCATGGTGCTCCCGTACCGGGAGGTGGCGAACCTGGAGGATCTGAGCGTCGGCGAGACGGCGGAGTTGTGGGCCACCGTGACGGCGGCCGTCACGGCCGTACGGACGGCGTACCGACCGGGCGGCATCAACGTCGGCATCAACATGGGCCGGGCTGCGGGGGGCAGCATCAGCGAGCACCTGCACGTGCACGTCGTGCCGCGATGGACGGGCGACGGCAACTTCATGACGGCGGTGGCCGAGGCGCGCACGCTGCCCGAGCCGCTCTCGTTCTCCGCGCAGAAGCTGCGCGACGCCTGGCCGGCGTGAGCGAGCTCGAGCTCCGGTCGGCTCGGTCGGACGACGACCTCGGCGCTGCCGGCGGCGTGGTGCAGCGGGCCTACTTCGCCATCCCCGGCTATCCGCGTGATCCGGTCTACGACGAGGAGATCGGCGACGTGGCCGGGCGGATGGACGCGGCGACGGTGCTGCTCGCCCTGCGCGACGGTGTGGTGGTTGGCTGTGCGACGTACATCGCCGAGCACGACCATCCGCACGCCGAGCACGACGACCCCGAGGCGGCGACGTTCCGAGCATTCGCGGTGGCGCCGGAGGCGCAGGGTGCGGGCGTCGGTTCGATGATGCTCGAGTGGCTCTCGGCGCAGGCAGTGGCCGACGGAAAGCCGCGCATCCGCATCCACACACTGGAGTGCATGACCGCCGCGAAGCGCACCTACGAACGTGCTGGCTACCGACGCGACCCGGAACGTGACGAGGACTGGGACGGCGTGCTGGGCCTCGCCTACGTGCTCGACCTCGTGTGAGACTGCGGCCATGCGCGCCGTCGTCCTGCACTCCCATGGTGGTCCCGAGGTCCTCACGATCGTGGAGACCGACGATCCCGTCCCCGGGCCCGACGAGGTGCTCGTCGACATCGCCGCCACGGCGCTGAACCGAGCCGACCTGCTGCAGCGGATGGGTCTGTACCCCGACCCGCGTGGCCGCACGCCGGAGATCCCAGGCCTGGAGTTCGCCGGCACGGTGGCGGCAGTGGGCGAGCGGGTGACCATGTGGCGTCCGGGCGATCGGGTGATGGCCATCGAGGCCGGCGGCGCCTATGCCGAGCGGATCGTCACGCACGAGCGGCAGTTGCTCGCCGTGCCGGACGGCATGGACCTCGCCGACGCAGCAGCCATCCCGGAAGTGTTCCTCACCGCATGGGACGCGCTCGTGCTGCAGGGCGGACTGACCAGCGGGCGCTGGGCGCTCGTGCACGCCGGCGCGAGCGGCGTGGGCACGGCGGGGATCCAGATCGCCAAGGCGATCGGTGCGCGCATCGCGGTCACCTGCTCGGCGGGCAAGGCCGACGTGTGCCGCGCGTTGGGCGCCGACCTGGTGCTCGAGCGGTCGCCGCACGACTGGCTGGCCGACGCCCGGGCCGCAGTGCCGGACGGCTTCCACACCGTGCTCGACGTGATCGGCGGCGAGGAGATCGACCGCAACCTGCAGGCCGTGGCCGTGCGCGGCACCATCGTGCAGGTGGGCCTGATGGGGGGCGGCAGCACCGCGGTGAACGTCGGACTGCTGTTGGCTCGGCGCGCCAGCTGGGTCGGCACCACATTGCGCACACGGCCGCTGGAGGAGAAGGTCGCGGTGACGCGCCGCTTCGCCGCCGAGATGCTGCCGTTGTTCGCCACGGGTGCACTGCGACCGGTGATCGACAGCCGCTACGAGTTCGACCGCATTGCCGACGCGCACCGGCACATGGAGGCCAACGCCAACGCCGGCAAGATCGTCGTCACCGTCCGGTGACGCGGCCCGGCGTCAGCCGACGGTGAAGCGAATGGTGTGGTGGCCGGTGGCGCCGTCCGGGGCCACCGGCGTGCGCTCGTCGGTCTGGGTGTAGCCGGACTTGTCGGTGGCACGTACTTCGATGGTGTGCTCGCCACTCGGCGCGTCCCAGTCCAGCACCCATTGGCGCCATGCATCGTCGGACACGTCGGAGCCGAGTCGGGCCTCCTGCCACTCGCCCTCGTCGATGCGCACCTCCACCTTGGCGATTCCGGTGTGCTGCGCGAACGCGATTCCGGCCACCTTCTGGCTGCCCGGCGCGACGGTGCTGCCCCCTCGGGGCACGTCGATACGTGACTGGGTCTTCACCGGCCCGAGGCGGCTCCATCCGCGCGGCACCCAGAACCCCTGGCGATCCCACGTGGTGAGTTCGATGGTCTGCAGCCACTTGGTGGCGCTGACATAGCCGTACAGGCCGGGCACCACCAGGCGTGCGGGCCAGCCGTGCTCGAGTGGCAGCGAGCGGCCGTTCATGCCCAGCACGATCATCGCGTCGCGGCCGTCCATCGCCAGTTCGACGGGGAAGCCGCAGGTCCACCCGTCGAGGCTGGTACTGAACACCTGCTCGGCGCCGGGCTGCACGCCGGCCCGGGTCAGCACGTCCTTCAGCATCACGCCTTGCCACACGGCGTTGCCGACGTACTCGTCGCCCACCTCGTTCGACACGCAGCACAGTGTGATCACCCGCTCCTCCTGCGGGAGTGCGAGGAGGTCGTCGTAGGTCAGACGCAGCGGCGTGTCCACCATGCCCTTCACCTCGACCGCCCACTTCGCCCGGTCGGCGCGGGGGAACGAGAGTGCAGTGTCGATGCGGTAGAACTCGTCGGCCGGCGTGACGAACGGAGTGGCCGGGCTGACCGTGGCGTCGGCCGGGATTCCGTCGAGCACGCTCGATCCGCCCGTGGACGGCAGCGGCTGCTCGGTGACGGCGCGCACGTCGGACACGCGGTCGCCCTCCAGCGCTCGCGCCACTCCGGCCGCAGCCGCAGCGGCCGCCGCGGCGCCGCCGGTGGTGAAGAGGAACCGGCGGCGGTCCCATTCGAGCGGTGCCTTCGACGGGCCGGGCACCTCGATCGGTCGCGGCCGCACTGCGCGGCGCAGCACCAGGGCGCCGACGGTGGCTCCGACGACGCTCGGCACCACCGCGCCGGCGGTCTGCCCGGGCCGATGTCCGGCGGCGAGCGCACCGACGAATCCGAACATCATGAAACCGGCCAGCCCGACCCACGAGCGCGTGCGGGACAGCACACCGATACCGGCGGCGATGCCGGCGAGCAGCACGAGAATGCCGACGCGCAATGCGGTCTTGTCGTCGGTGCCGAACCAGTCGATCGCCAGTTCCTTCAACCACAATGGGGCCCGGTCGATCACCTCACCACCGACCGCGTCGATGGGCGACACCACGTCGGTGAGCGCAGCCAGCAGCATGCCCACGGCGACCGCCAACGCACCGCTCGCGAGACCGGCGACGGCCGCCGCGCCGCGGCCCACCGCGATGGTGGGCAGTGCGGGGGCAGGTTCGTTCATGTCGACCGTTCGGAGCGGCGTCCCGTCCGGATGGCCGTCATCGTGCTCAGCGGTTGCCGAGGTCGACGTAGTCGCGCGTGCTCTCGCCGGTGTACCACTGGCGCGGGCGGCTGATCTTCTGGTCCTTGTCGCCCAACAGTTCCTGCCAGTGGGCCAGCCAGCCGGCGGTGCGCGGGATGGCGAACAGCACGGTGAACATCGCCACCGGGAAGCCGAGCGC
>JBMOGW010000086.1:0-13467 GCA_049318165.1 Ilumatobacteraceae bacterium | reverse complement strand
TGCCCGGTGTCGACCAGGAGTACGGCGGCATCATCCGCCACGGCGCCAAGCTGCTGTACGCCTACTGCGAGGCCACCGTGCCGCGCATCCAGATCATCACCCGCAAGGCCTACGGCGGTGCGTACGTGGTGATGAACAGCAAAAGCATCGGCGCCGACCTGGCGTACGCGTGGCCGACCGCCGAGCTGGCCGTGATGGGCCCGCAGGGCGCCGTCGAGATCGTCTACCGCCGTGAACTGCAGCAGGCCGCCGACCCGGTCGCCCGTCGCGCCGAGCTGGTGGCCGAGTACACCGAGCGCTACGCCAACCCGTACAACGCCGCCGAGCGTGGCTACGTCGACGACGTGATCGACCCCGCCGAGACCCGCCAGAAGATCGTCCAGGGCCTGCGCATGCTCCGCACCAAGCGTGAAGAGCTCCCGCGCAGGAAGCATGGGAACGTCCCGCTGTGAATCCTGAGATTTCTCCCGCGCCGACGGACGAGGAGGCGGTGGCGATCGTCGCCGCGGTCGAGGCGATGTGGCCGAAGCCGGTGATGCTGGCAGCGGATCAGAACCCGCTGCGCGCACCGACGTGGCGATTCAGCGCCCGCTGGTGGGCCAAGCCGCTGCCCCAACGCCGCGACCGACCGTTCCGCTGACGATGGTCGGGACTGGTCTCCGACCGAATGGTCGGGACTGGTCTCCGCTTCGCTTCGACTGCTCCCTCCGTGCGGATCCTCCGCTGGCGCTCCGTCCCGCCGCGCCCCTGTCACACCGGTCAAGGGGAACCACTCGGCAGCGCGCGACCGTCGCCCGCGGTCAGGTGGTTCACACAGGTCGACGTCGTGGTCGCGCTACGGTCGCGGGCATGAGCAGCTTGCCTCCGCCCCCTCCGCCGCCTGCCGGCATGACGTCCTTCCCGGAACAGGCCTACGACGGCCGGGGCGAGCGCGCCGGCTTCGGCGTCCGACTGGGTTCCTTCATCATCGACCACATCCTCTACGGACTGCTGCTGGCGCCCTTCGCCGTCGCTGCCGCATTCCTCGGCGCTGCCGCAGTGAAGGACTGCAGCACGTCCACGACCGATGGCGCCACCTCGATCGACTGCACCGGTGACCAGTTGAAGCCGGGTCTGCTGTTCGCGGCGATCGTGATCGCTGTCATCGGCCTCATCGTCGTCGCGGTCATCTACATCCGTCAGCTCGGCAAGACCGGCCAGACCTGGGGTCGCAAGATGCTCGGCATCCGCGTCGTCGACATCAAGACCGGTCAGCCGATCGGCATGGGGCGGGCGCTCGGGCGCACACTGTTCGAACAGACCATCTCCGGCTGGCTCTGCTACCTCGGCTTCCTGTGGATGCTGTGGGACAAGGAGCAGCAGACCTGGCACGACAAGATCATCAACTCGATCGTCGTCCGCGACTGATCGACCGATGAAGACGCGCTCGGCGATCGCACGGCGCGCACGGCTACGGTGACCGCCGTGGAGATCACGACCGTCGCCGACGACCTGGCAGTACTGCACGACGGCATGGCGGTGGCGCGGTTCACCGACCTGCAGCCGGCCACCACCTACACGTTGCTCGGTCACGAGGTCACCACCTTGCCGCGTCCGGACGGCGAACTGCTCTGCGTGTTCGCGACCGTCAACGACGTGCACTTCGGCGAAGTGGAGGCCGGCCGAGTGGGTAACAGCCCGCAGGGACCGATCCAGCGTGCACAGCCGGGCGAGCGTCCCTACCCCGAGGTGATGAACGAGGGCGCCGTCGCCGAGATCGACGCGATCGACCCGCTCGCCGTGATCGTGAAGGGCGACCTGTCGCAGGACGGTCAGCCCGAGGAATGGGCCGCGTTCGAGGCGTGCTATCGCACCCGCTTCGGCGAACGCCTGCACGTCGTGCGCGGCAACCACGACGCCTACCAGGGGCAGACCGGGTACAGCGGCGACCAGTGGATCCGCCTGCCCGGCGTGGCAGTCGCGCTGGTCGACACGGTGATCCCCGAGGCCACCACGGGCGACCTGCGGCCCGAGCAGCTCGACTGGCTGGAGACGCTGACCGCCGAGAGCGACGTGCCAGTGCTCGTGATGGGCCACCATCAACAGTGGATCCAGGGTGACGACAACGGTGGTCACCGCTCGGAGGGCTACTTCGGGCTGCACCCCGACGCGAGCGACGCGCTCAGCGCCGTCACCGCACGGCAGCAGCGCATCCTGGCCTACACCGCCGGCCACACGCACCGTCACCGCGTGCGGCGCATGCGCAGCGGCGTGCCGTCGATCGAGATCGGCTGCGTGAAGGACTTCCCCGGCACCTGGGCCGAGTACCGGGTGCACGAGGGCGGCATCATGCAAGTGGTGCACCGCATCTCGTCGCCGGACGCGCTGGCGTGGAGCGAGCGGTGCCGGCACCTGTACGCCGACTTCGGCGTCGACTACCAGGCGTACGCCCTGGGCGGACTGGAGGACCGGTGCTGCATCATCCCGCCACGGTGAGAGCCGCGTTCAGCGAAGCATCGGCCACCTTCCTGCGCGCACTGCGCAAGGTCGGCGAGGAGTACTGGGATCGGCCCGGCGCGCTCGGCGAATGGACCACGCGTGAACTGGTGGCGCATGCGCTGCGCGCCTACATCACCATCGACGGCTACCTGGCCGCCGAGCCGACGACCGACCGAGTGATCGCCGACGCGGGTGAGTACTACGCCATCGTGCTGGCCGATGCCGGGGTGCATCAGGGCGTCGCCACCCGGGCACGGCAGGCGGGACGACAGTTGATCGACCCGATCGGTCAATCGGAGGTGACGGCCGCGAACACCCTGGCGCTCGTCGCGTCGACACCCGACGACGAGCCCGTGAACAACTTCGCCGGGCAGATCCCGTTCATCGAATACCTCGCCACGCGCACGGTGGAGCTCGGCGTGCACACGCTCGACCTGCAACGCGCCACGGGCCAGGAACCCGAACTGCACCGCGACACGTCGGCCGTGATCGTCTCGATACTCGCCTCGCTGGCCAAGCCCGAGCAGTTGATCCTCGCGCTCACCGGCCGGGGCTCGCTCGCCGACGGATTCAACGTCCTCGGCTGAGGCGCGCCACACTCGTCGCATGGCCGACGCCCCGCTCTCCGATCTGCGCGTGATCGACCTGTCGACCGTGCTGGCCGGCCCGAACTGCGCGCGCTACCTCGCCGACTTCGGCGCCGACGTGATCAAGGTGGAACGACCCGACGGCGGTGACAGCCTGCGCAACCTCGCCTGGCGCGACCCACGCGACGGCACGGGCCTGTGGTGGAAGATGGTGAGCAGGAACAAGCGCACGGTCGCGCTCGACCTGAAGGACGCCGACGACCTGGCGGTGTTCCGCCGGCTCGTCGAGGGCGCGCACGTGCTGGTCGAGAACTTCCGGCCGGGCACACTCGAACGACTCGGCCTCGGGCCCGACGTGCTGCACGAACTGAACCCCGATCTGGTGATCACGCGGGTGACCGGCTTCGGGCAGACGGGCCCCTACGCGGCGCGACCCGGGTTCGCGACCATCGCCGAGAGCATGTCGGGCCTTGCGGCGATCAGCGGGGAGCCGGGCGGTCCACCGTTGCTGCCTCCGATCGCGCTCACCGACGAACTGACCGGCCTGGTCGCGGCCTTCGCGACGATGGTGGCGGTGCACAGCGGAGTCGGGCAGGTGGTGGACGTCAGCCTGCTGGAGAGCCTGTTCTCGATCATGAGCCCGCTGGTGTCGCTGTACGCGCTCACCGGTGAGCTGCAGGGACGGCTCGGCGCCGGCCTGCCGTACACCGTGCCGCGTGGCACGTACGAGTGTGCAGACGGGAAGTGGGTGGGCCTCTCGGCGTCCGCCGACTCCGTCGCGGCCCGCCTGCTCGGCCTGCTGGGCGTGTCGGACGACCCCCGCTTCACGACGTTCGTCGACCGCATGGCGCACCGCGACGAACTGGAGGCGCTGATGGCCGACTTCTGCCGCACGCGCACGCGCGCCGAGGTGATCGCCGAGTTCGAATCCGTCGACGCGGCCATCGGCCCGGTGATGGACATGGCCGACATCGCGCACGACCCGCACTTCGCCGCACGCGAGGCGATCGTCGCGCTGGAGGGCACACCGATGCAGGGGCTGATCGCGAAACTCAGCGCCACACCTGGCGTGCTGAAGTGGGAGGGCCGTGCGCTGGACGCCGACGGCGACGAGATCCGTGAGAAGGGATGGGACCGATGACCGATGCACCGCGCGCCTACGTGGCGGGACCGTTGTTCGACGAAGGCGAACGGTGGTTCATCGAGCAGGTGGAGCAGCTGGTGGCTGAGGCGGGCTTCGTCACCTTTCTGCCGCACCGCGACAACCCGCCGAAGGACTCGACGAACGTGCGCTTCATCTTCGAGAACGACAAGCGCGGCATCGACGAGGCCGACGTGGTGGTGGCGAACCTCAACGGGCTCGGCACCGACGACGGGACAGCGTGGGAGCTGGGCTACGCCTACGCGAACGGCAAGTTCATCATCGGCCTGTACACCGACTGGCGCCGTCGCTTCGACGACGAAGTGGTGAACCTGATGATGGAGTGCTCGATGGACCGACTGGTGCGGTCGCTCGACGACCTGCGCGCCGAATTGGCAGCCTGGCTGACCATCCGCGCCTGACCACCCACGCCTGACGAACCGCGCCTGACCGGTCGGCCCGGCCGGGCTCAGGCGGTGAGGCCGATGGGGCAGCTGACGCCCGTACCGCCCAGGCCGCAGTACCCGTTCGGGTTCTTGCCCAGGTACTGCTGGTGGTACGGCTCGGCGTAGAAGAAGTGGTCGAGCGGCGCGACCTCGGTGGTGATGGCCCCGTAGCCGGCCGCCGCGAGGCGCTCCTGGAACATGGCCATGGTGTCACGCACCACGGCCTCCTGCGCCGGATCGGTGGTGTAGATCGCACTGCGGTACTGCGTGCCCATGTCGTTGCCCTGGCGCATGCCCTGGGTCGGGTCGTGACCCTCCCAGAACACCTTCAGCAGCGCCGCGAGCGACACCTTCGCCGGGTCGAACGCCACCAGCACGACCTCGGTGTGGCCGGTGCGACCGGAGCACGTCTCTTCGTACGTCGGGTTGGGCGTGTAGCCGCCCGCGTAGCCGACCGCGGTGGAGTACACGCCGGGGGTCTGCCAGAACTTTCGCTCGGCACCCCAGAAGCAGCCCATGCCGACGACGAGCGTCTGCACGCCCTCGGGCCACGGCCCCTCGAGCGGGGCGTCGAGCACGAAGTGGCGCTCGGGCACGGCCATCGTCATGTCGGTGCGCCCGGGCAGCGCGGCCTCGGGGCTCACCATCTCGGTCTTGTGGCGGAACAGCATGGGTCAAAGGCTACGACAGCTGCGGTGGGTAACGTCGTCGCTCGTGTTGATCCGCTCGCTCACCGACGCCGACCTGCCGGCCGCACTCACGCTGAACAACGCCAGCGTCCCCGCGGTCAACGAACTGGACGAGACCGCCGCGCGCATCCTGCTCGGCATGTCGCACGAGGCCCTGGTGGCCGAAGTCGACGGCTCGTTCGCCGGGTTCTGCTGGTGCATGGGGCCCGGGCATCCGTACGAGAGCCTCAACTACCAGTGGTTCTCGGCGCGCTACGACGACTTCTCGTACCTCGACCGCATCGCCGTCCACCCGGACTTCCGCCGCCACGGCGTCGGTCGTGGGCTCTACGGCGAGCTGCAGCACCGGCTGGCCGGCCGGCACCCGGTGCTGCTGTGCGAGGTGAACGTGCGACCCGCGAACGACGCGTCACTGCGCCTGCACGCGAGCCTCGGGTTCGAGGAGGTCGGCCAGCAGGACACCGACGGCGGCACGAAGACCGTGAGCCTGTTGGCGCTGCGGTTGACGGCGGCTCAGGACGGCTGATCCGGCGCGAGCGCCGGCCACACCTGGTTCGACTCGGTGAAGTCGCGCCGCGACGGTCGCGACGGCTGGACGGCCCGGTCAGGCGTGGTCCAGGTGAAGTCGTTCGGCGGTGGGAAGCGGGAATAGAGGTACGCCGACAGCACGTACACCAGTTCCTGCTCGATGAACGGGCGGTACTGGGGCTGCACTTCGTTGTAGCCGTTGAGCATGCCCAGCGTGATACCGACTGCGGTGCGGGCGCACAACTCGACCTCGTGATCGGGGATGCCGGGCACACGGTCGCACACCAGCGCGCTGGCGAACTCGACGAGACGGTCGTGCATCACCCGACCGGGACCGGCGGCACCGCCCGTGAGCGACAACGCCACCGCGGCCGGGTTGGCCTCGATGTAGACGCACATCGCACGGATCGCCCGCTGCAGCAGCAGCGGTGTGGTGGTGCCGTACTGGTTGGTGATCGCCCGGCCGAACACGTCGGCCATGCGAACGGCGCTGCGCTCGACGAGCGCCGTCACGACGGCGGGGATGTCGGGAAACCAGTAGTACACGCGGCCGATGGACATGCCGGCCGCCGCGGCGAGCTCGTTGGCGGTGAAGCCCACCTGGCCCTGCTCGGCGATCAAGCGCTCTGCCGCGTCGAGGATCGCGTCGATGGACTGCTGACTCCGTCGCTGTCTCGGTTCCGTGCGCAGTTCCTGCATCGACGTCACCATATGTCATTTTCTTCGCCAGGAGTAGATTCACGCCATGCGCATCGCCGCCGTTCAGCACGACATCATTTGGAGCGACCGCGAGGCGAACTTCGCACGGCTCGCACCGATGGTCGCCGCCGCCGCAGCCGGTGGTGCACACCTGGTGCTGTTGACCGAGACGTTCTCCACCGGGTTCGCGGTGCAGGACCCCGATCTCGGTGAACCCGAGGGCGGCCCGTCGTCCACGTTCCTGGTGGAACAGGCCGCACGACACGGCGTGTGGGTGTGCGGCAGCTGCCCGGAGATCCCTGCGGGGAGCGACCCCGCCGACACCCGCCCCGCGAACAGCTTCGTGTTGGCCGGCCCGGACGGCACCGTGCACCGTTACCGCAAGATCCACCCGTTCACCTTCGGTGGCGAGGACCGCTACTTCCGCGCCGGCACGGATCTGGTGCAGGTGGAGATCGAGGGCGTGCGGATCAGCCCGTTCGTCTGTTACGACCTGCGCTTCGCCGACGAGTTCTGGGGGCTTGCGCCCACCACCGACCTCTACCTGGTGCCGGCCAACTGGCCCGAGTCACGCCGTGCGCACTGGATGGCCCTGCTACAGGCCCGCGCCATCGAGAACCAGGCGTACGTCGTCGGCTGCAACCGCGTCGGCGAGGGCGGTGGACTCACGTACGTCGGCGACAGCCGCATCGTCGACCCGCTCGGCGAGCTGTTGGCCACCGGCTCGCAGGGCGAGACGATCCTGTTCGCCGACGTCGAGCCGGCCCGCGTCGCCGAGGTGCGCGAGCGGTTCCGCTTCCTCCCGGATCGCCGCTGACGCCACCGGACGGCACATCCAGTCGGGCGCGTCGGACCCGCTGCAAAACAAACTATTGCCTTGGGTTCGCGACCGCGAATTGGGCCGCGTTCGGCCAGTGCCACCGCGTCAACACCTGTACTGAAGCGATTCGGCGGCGAGGTGGTCAGCCGAGCCGACGCAAGCGCTCGACGGCCTCGTCGAGCACTTCGAACCGCTTGCAGAACGCAAAGCGCACCAGGTGCCGGCCCTCGTGCTTGTTCGTGTACAGCACCTCGGTGGGGATCGCCACCACACCGACGCGATGCGGCAACGCTCTGCAGAACGCCATGCCATCGCCGTCGGGCTGCAAGGGCCGGATGTCGGCCGTGACGAAGTAGGTGGACTGCGTGGGGAACACCGTGAAACCGGCCGCCTCGAGGCCCGGCATCAACCGGTCGCGCTTGGCCTGCAGGTCGGCGGCGAGACCGGTGTAGAACTCGTCAGGAAGGCCGAGGCCCACTGCGATCGCCGGCTGGAACGGTCCACCGTTGACGTAGGTGAGGAACTGCTTGGCGGTGCGGACCGCGTTGACGAGCGCTGCCGGGCCGCACACCCAGCCGATCTTCCAGCCGGTGGTGTTGAACGTCTTGCCACCGCTCGAGATGGTGAGCGTGCGCTCACGCATCCCCGGTAGCGATGCCAACGCGATGTGCTCGGCACCGTCGAACACCAGGTGCTCGTACACCTCGTCGGTGACGACGATCAGGTCGTGCTCGATCGCCAGGTCGGCGACCAACTGCACCTCCTCGCGGGTGAACACGCGGCCGGTCGGGTTGTGCGGAGTGTTGAACAGCAGCACCTTCGTCTTCGGCGTGATCGCGGCGCGCAGTTCGTCGGGGTCGATCGCATAGTGCGGCGGCCGGATGGTGACCGGCTTGGTGACGGCGCCGGCCATCGAGATGCACGGGGCGTAGCTGTCGAACATCGGCTCGAGCGTCACGACCTCGTCGCCCGTGTCGAGCAACGCGAGCAGCGTGCCGGCCAACGCTTCGGTGGCGCCGGCCGTCACCAGCACCTCACTGTCGGGGTCGAGCTCGACGCCGTAGAAGCGTCGCTGGTGCGCGGCGATCGCATGACGCAGCACGGGCATGCCCGGCCCCGGCGGGTACTGGTTGAGACCGTCGTTGATCGCCGCGATCGCCGCGTCGAGCACTTCGCGCGGGCCGTCCGAATCAGGGAAGCCCTGACCCAGGTTGACGCTGCCGGTGGCGATGGCGAGCTGCGACATCTCGGCGAAAATCGTGGTGCCGTAGCCCTGGAGCTTGGCGGTGAGGTGCGGCGTACGGACGGACATCGGTTGCCAGCGTATGCGTCGACGATGTCGGTGCGGCAACGTACGCTCTGCCCCCGTGCACGCCGCCGCCGTCGACGACCAGCGCCGTTCCATGCGGCTCGCCCTGTGGGTGAGCGCGCTCGCGGCGCTCACCGTCGCCGTGGTGTACCTCGTCTTCGTCCGCACCCGATGGGGGCAGGAGGTGGACGACCTGGCGTTCGAAGGTCGCGCCGCCGTCACCCCGCAGACCACCCAGCGGCTCGATCGCATGCTGCGCGTCATCACCGAGGTGTCGCTGTTCGTCTTCGGTGGCGCCATCGTGGTGGTCGCACTCGCGCAACGCCGGCTGCGGTTGGTGTTCGTGGTCGGTGGGTGCATGTCGATGGCCGTGGTCACCACCGAGGTGTTGAAGCTGCACGTGCTGACCCGCCCGCAGTTCGCCGACGTGCAGGGCATCAGCCAGAACAGCTACCCGAGCGGCCATGCGACGATCGGCATGGTGCTGTCGCTCGGTCTGGTGATGGTCAGCACATCGCGTTGGCGCAAGGTGGCGACCGTGGCTGCGGCGTTCCTCGCCACGGCGTTCGGCACGGCGGTGCTGGCCACCGGGTGGCACCGCCCGAGCGACACCTTCGGCGCGTACGGCGTGGCGCTGGCGTGGTTCGCGCTCGGTCACGCCGTGCTGGTGTGGAGCGACCTGCACCACCCGTATCGCTATGGCATGGCGTCCGAGGAGGACCGCCCGCCGTCTCGCGGTCTGCTCGTCGTCGCCGCGATCGCGATGCTCTCGGTGATGGGGTTCAGCCTGTGGCGCTCGCTCGAGGACCAGGGCCTGCGCACCGTCGCCTATGCAGGGTGGTACGTGGTCACCGTGCTGCTGATCGACATCGCCGGCATCGCGGTCGTGTTCGGCTTCGGCGTGCTCACCGGACGACGGGCACGCGACCGCCGCGACGCCGGCCTGCCGATCGCCGCCTGAACGACCACGTCACGGCAGGGCGCCGCGGCCACCAATCGACGAGGTCAGCCGGCGAGGTCAGCCGGCCGCGGGTCGGGCGATGGCGCCGTCCGCGGTGACCGTGATCGTCCAGCCGTCGGAGTCGAGCGTCTGGTCCTGCTCGAGCAGTGCCGTGAACGGCGCCTCGCCCACCAGCGGGTCGACGGCCGTCGGAAGGTCGTCATCCCCCAAGGTGACGCGGTGGACGGCCAGGCCGGCGGTCGGAAGGTGGTCGTTGTAACCGTCGTTCTGGAGGCGCTCGACCATGAGGAAGTGGCGGTCGTCGACCGGCAGCACGAGCAGGCGAGCGGTCTCGCGGTGCGCGTTGTCCGTCGACGGCGACAGGGTCACCTCGGTGCTCGCGCCCTTCGCTTGCACCACCTCCGCCGCAGGGATCCACCCTGCGATCACGCGCTGGATCGCGATCGCATCGGGGGCGTCACGGCGAGACGGTTTCACGTCGCGGGGCGCGGCGCTGTTGCTCATCAGGTCGAGCGCGCTCACGTAGCGGCCGTCCGGCGTCACCCCGCTGTGCACCCAGCCGAGCGTGTGACCGAGTTCGTGCTCCACCAGGTCGAGCGGCGGGGTGTCGCCCCACGTCGCCCGATTGAAGTCCGATCCGCCCACGTAGGCGACGCGCCGAGAGACCTTCGCCGGCGACCCGGCAGAGGCGACCACGCCGCCGCTCCCCTGGCCGCCGTGCTCACCCTCCACGTGCTCCGCGTCCGCGACCGCCAGCACCACCGTCGAAGCCGGGCCCGACCGGTCGAGGGCCTGCTCCGCGCACTGATCCGGACCGTCGTCGACACCGAGGTCCAGCTCGCCGCCCGGCACGAACGTCGGCGAGTACACGCGGAACGAGATGGTGTGGAAGTAGCGGCTCACCTGCTGCTGGAACAGCGACGCGAGCGTGTCGTCGGCCAGCGGCAGACGCAGCGGCAGGTCGCCGTAGACCGGTGAGGTGGTGTCCGTCGGCACGTGGCAGACCCACACCTCGACCACGTCGTTCTGGTTCGCGCGCCAGCGGCCGGCGTCGGTCGCCGCCGCGAAACGGTCGAACGCCGACGGCGTCGCGAGCGCGTCGTCAGCGCCGCATCCGACCAGCGCGGTCGCCGCCGCGACCGCGACCAGGACGAGGTGCCGCCGACGTTCCACGCCCCGTACCCTAGGTGGCATCGGCGGGGGTGTGACGTGTCACGATGTGGGCCATGTCGTCGAAATCCACCTGGCGGACGAAGTTGTTCGGCAGCAACATCGCTCGCACGGTGCTGTCGGTGTGGGCGTGGTTCGTGCTCGGCGTGATCGTCATCATCTGGGTACCGCTCGTCGCGCTCGTGTGGGTGGTGACGGTGCCCTTCGACCGTGGTCGCTACTGGCCCGGGTACCTGTTCCGCAAGCTGTGCGTCGTGCACAACTGGTGCAACCCGCTGTGGAAGTTCCGCACGTCCGGCACGATGATCCGCGACCCGCGTCGGCCCTACGTGGTGATCAGCAATCACGAGAGCTTCGTCGACATGCTGCTGATCTCGCACCTGCCGTGGGAGATGAAGTGGCTGTCGAAGGAGAGCATCTTCAAGATCCCGCTCGTCGGCTGGCTGATGACGATGGCCGGCGACATTCGCCTGATCCGCGGTGACAAGTCGAGCATCGTGTCGGCGATGCGCGGTTGTGACGACCGGTTGAGCAAGCACACGAGCGTGATGCTCTTCCCGGAGGGCACGCGCACGCGTGACGGCAGCCTGGGCGAGTTCAAGGACGGCGCGTTCCGCATCGCCATCGAGCACCAGGTGCCGATCCTGCCCCTCGTGCTGAACGGCACGTACGAGGCACTGCAGGCGGGGAGCTGGAAGATGAACCCCACCGAGGCCGAGGTACGGGTGCTGGCTCCGATCCCCACAGAGGGGCTGACCAAGCACGACATCCCCGAGCTGCGCGACCGGGTGCGCGACCTGATCGCCGCCGAGCTCGCGGCGATGCGGAGCTGACGTGCCGCGCCTGTTCGCGAGTGACGACGAGAGCGACCTGGTCCGTGCCGAGCGCGACGTGCGCGAGGCGTTCACCGGGCTCGACCTCGACCTGACCGCACTGGCCGCGGTCAGCAACATCTTTCGTGCGGCGACCGCGGTGCGGAACCACATGGAGAACAACATCCTCGCCCAGCACGAGCTGTCGTGGAGTGCCTTCACGACGTTGTTCGTGCTGCGCGTGTGGGGCGAGATGGACGCTCGCTCGCTGGCCGCGGAGGCCGGCGTGACGGCGGCGACGCTGACTGGGGTGATGAAGACGCTCGAGAACGGCCAACTGCTGAAGCGTCGCAACGATCGTGCGGACGGTCGACGGGTGATGGTGTCGGTCACGGCGAAGGGCCGCCGCGTGGTCGACCAGATCATGCCCGCGTTCAACCGCCACGAGGCACTGGTCACCCAGGCCCTCACCGACGACGAGCTGGTCGACATGGCCCGCTACCTGCGCGTCGTGCTGCGCACCGTCGACGCCATCGACCTCTAGCGTCCCGTCACGCAGAACTTAAGTTCTGCGTGACACACCTCTCCCGAACTTAAGTTCGGGGGGAACGACTTGCCTCGGCGACGAGCCAGACGAACGCAGGGTCCACCTGGTCGCTGAGCATCTCCGGGTGCCACTGCACGGCGAACACCTCCGGGCGGCCCTCCACCTCGAACGCCTCGACCACACCGTCCTCGGCGGTGCCGGTGACGACCACGCCCTCGCCGATACGGCCGACGGCCTGGTGGTGCAAGCTGTTGGTCGGCGTCGCCTGCCCGTACAACTGCTCGGCGCGGCTGCCGGCGGTGACGCGCACCGTGTGACAGCGCTCGATGCGCGGGTGGTCCCAGCGCGCGTGTTCCGGCGCGTCGAGGTGCTGCACCAGAGTGCCGCCCAGCGCGATGTTCAGCAGTTGCGCCCCACGGCACACGCACAGCATCGGGATCCGGGCGTCGAGCGCAGCACGGATGAGCGCCAGCTCCCAGTCGTCGCGGCCGCGTTCGACGCTGCCGAGCTGCGGGTGCGGCTCCTCGCCGTACAGGGCCGGGTCGGGGTCAGCGCCGCCGGTCATCACCAGACCGTCCAGGCGCGCCATGATCGACGCCGGGTCGGTGTTGCGGGTGAGCTGCACGGGCAGCCCGCCGGCACGTTCGATGACCTTCGGGTACTCGCTGAGGTGCACGTCGACCTCCTCGCCGTGCAGCGCCGTGTAGTCGAACAACGGGATCCACTCCGCCGGCCAGCGACGGCCCGACAGACCGATGAGCGGACGGACGGCGCTCATGCCCACGTCACGCGCACGGGCAGGCGCTTCATGCCACAGATGAAGTTGCTGCGCAGTCGCTCGATCGGCCCGTCCAGCTCGACGGCCGTGATGCGCGGCAGCAGCTCCTGGAACAGCAGCTTCAGCTCCATCCGGGCCAGCTGCGCGCCCAGGCACAGGTGCGGGCTGCGCAGGTTGAACGCCACGTGATCGTTCGGCGTGCGGTGGATGTCGAAGCGGAACGGGTCGGGGAACTGACGCTCGTCGTAGTCCGCGGACGAGAACCAGATGACCACCTTGTCGCCGGCCTTGATCTGCTTGCCGCGCAGCTCGACGTCCTGCGTGGCGGTACGGCGGAAGTGCATCGTCACCGTGCCCCACCGCAGCACCTCCTCCACGGCGCTGTCGACGAGGTCGTCGTTGCCGTCGATGCACGCCTGACGCAGCTCGGCGAACACCTCGGGACGCTCGGCCAGCGCCTTCAGCCCGGCAGCCATCGTGTAGCGGGTGGTGTCGTTGCCGG
>JBMOGW010000085.1:0-13485 GCA_049318165.1 Ilumatobacteraceae bacterium | reverse complement strand
GCAGCAGGTTGGTGATGTGCTCGACGCCCATCATCCCGGTGCCGATGACGCCATAGCGAAGGGGCTGTGCCACGGATGGATAGCGTACGGCGGATGACCTCCAGCCCGGCCAACCAGGCACCGCGCACCACCCGACAGGTCGGCGACCTCGAGGTCGGCGCGATCGCGTTCGGGTGCTGGCGGCTCACCACACCGTCCACCGACGAGGCCGAACAGCTGGTCAGCGCCGCCGTCGACCTCGGCTGCACGCTCGTCGACACCGCCGACGTGTACGGCCTCGACTGGGGCGGCACGGGGTTCGGCACGTGCGAGGAGCGACTCGGCCAGGTGCTGCAGCGGCAACCGGGTCTGCGCGACCGGATGGTGCTGGCCAGCAAGGGCGGCATCGTGCCCGGCGTGCCGTACGACAGCAGCCCGTCCGCCATCACCGCGGCGTGCGAGGCGTCGCTGCGGCGTCTGCGCACCGATCGCATCGACCTGTACCAGATCCACCGGCCCGACATGTACACACACCCGGCCGCGCTGGCCGAGGCGCTGGTGGCGTTGCAGGAGCGCGGACTGGTGCGCCACATCGGTGTCTCGAACCACACGGCTGCTCAGGTCGCCGCCTTGCAGGCGCATCTGCCGTCGAGGATCGTGTCGGTCCAGAACGAGTTCTCCGCCGCGCACGTCGAGCCGTTGCGCGACGGCACGCTCGACCAGGCGATGCAGCTGGGCATGGCGATGTTGGCGTGGAGCCCGCTCGGGCGTGGCCGGATTCCGGACGGCGAGGGCCTGCGACCCGAGTTGGTGGCGGCGCTCGACGACATCGCCGCCGACCGAGGTGTGGATCGGTCCACGGTGGCATTGGCGTTCGTGCTGTCGCATCCGAGCGCGCCGATCGCCATCATCGGAACGCAGCGCGTCGAACGCATCGAGGCGGCGCTGTCCGCGCTCGCTCTCCCACTCTCCCGTGCCGAGCTCTACGCCATCGTGCAGGCCTCCGAAGGACGGCCCCTGCCGTGACCGAGACGCCGTTGGAGCTGGCCTGGTTCGCCGCGCTGTGCGACGACGACTACGAGCAGCTCGGCGTCGTCGACCCCGATCGCGCCAGCAGCTATGCGCACTGCAGCGCGATCGTGCACGAGGCCGACCGCGTCGGGCTCGACAGCATCCTGATGCCGTCCGGCTACTCGCTCGGCATCGACACCGTGACGTTCACCGCGGCGATCGCGCGCACCACCCGTCACATCTCGCCGATCGTGGCGGTGCGCATGGGCGAGATGTGGTTGCCGCAGCTCGCCCGACAGCTGGCGACGCTGGACCAGTTGCTCGGCGGCCGGATGGTGGTGAACATCATCAGCAGCGAGCTGCCCGGTGAGACGCTGGAGTCCGGCCCGCGCTACCGGCGCACGCTCGAGCACATGCGCGGGCTGCGCACGTTGCTGGACGGCCGCCGCCTCGACATGGATGGCGAGTGGTTGCAACTACACGTCGACCCGCCGCGCGTCCGCACGACTGCGGGTGGCTGCCCCCCGCTGTACTTCGGCGGGCTGTCGGACGATGCCCGCTCGGTGGCCGCGCAGGAGGCCGACGTCTACCTGATGTGGCCCGACACGATGGACCACGTCCGCGACCTGGTGGACGACATGCGCCGCCGGGCCGACGAACACCGGCGCACGCTGCGGTTCGGCTACCGGGTGCACGTCGTCGTGCGGGAGACCGAGGCCGAGGCGCGAGCCGCGGCCGACCACCTGATCGCCGCGCTCGATCCGGACGTGGGCGCCGCCATCCGGGCCCGCTCGCTCGACAGCGGATCCGCCGGCGTGCGCGCCCAGGCCGAGCTGCGCGAGGCCGCAGCGGACGACGGCTACGTCGAGCCCCACCTGTGGACCGGCATCGGTCGCGCCCGAAGCGGGTGTGGTGCCGCCATCGTCGGCGACCCGCAGCAGGTGGCCGACAAGATCCGCGCCTACCGGGCGCTCGGCATCGACACGTTCATCCTGTCCGGCTACCCGCACCTCGAGGAGTGCCGCCGGTTCGCGTCGCTCGTCATGCCGCTGCTGCGCGCCAACGCGTAGCGTTGGCGCATGGCCGACGACCGCTTCTACTTCCGCCAGCTGCTCTCGGGGCGCGACTTCGCCGTCGACGACCCGATCGCGCAGCAGATGGTCAACTTCGTCTACGCCATCGGCGACCGGGCGAAGGGTGAGTGCGTGCTCGTCGACCCGGCCTACGCGGTGAACGAGTTGCTCGACCTGGTCGAGCACGACGGCATGAAGGTGACGGGCGTGTTGGCGACCCACTTCCACGCGGACCACATCGGCGGCAACATGATGGGCCACCAGTTGGAGGGCGTCGCCGAGCTGCTCGAGCGCTGCAGCTGCCCCGTGCACGTGCAGCGTGACGAGACGCCGTGGGTGATGCGCACCAGCGGGCTGACGGCCGATCAGCTGGTGCAGCACGACGGTGGCGATGTGGTGCAGGTGGGCGATCTGGAGATCACGCTGGTGCACACGCCGGGGCACACGCCCGGTAGCCAGTGCTTCCACGTCGGCGGCCGGCTGGTGAGCGGCGACACCCTGTTCCTCGACGGCTGCGGTCGAACCGACTTCCCGGGGAGTGACCCGGAGCAGATGTACGACAGCTTGCAGACACTGGCCGCGATGCCCGAGGGCACGGTGGTGTACCCCGGGCACCGCTACTCGTTGCCGTCGAGCGCCACCATCGACGCGATCCGCGAGCAGAACTACGTGTACCGGCCGAAGTCCAAGGAACAGTGGCTGATGATGTTCGCCGCCGACCGCTGACGCTTCAGACGGTGAGGCCGAGGCGCTCCAGCTGTTCGGCCGGGGCGTCCAACTCTCCCAGCGCCGTGCGCAGCAGGTCGAGCATCCGCGACTCGGGTGCGTGTTCGCCGCGGCGGTTCTCCGCCTCGTCGGGGTCGACGTCGAGGTCGTAGAGGTGATGCTTGCCGACGTTGGCGCCGCCGCTCACCCAGAACGGCAACGCGTCGCCCTGCTGGAACGGCTGGCGGATCACCGGGACGTCGCTGCCGGGCATGCGGTCCAGCCACGCGCGACCGTCGGGCTTCGGGAGCCCGACGATGTTGCCGACGTGGATCGGCATCGTGCTCCAGCGGTTGCTCCACATGCTCAAGGGGAAGTTGTCGCCCTCGGGCGCGCGGGCGTACTTCCATCGGCCGTCGGTCACCTGCACCCAGTTGCCGAACACCCCGCCGACGGCCCACTCGCGCACCGCCGGCACCTCGCCGCGCAGCAGCGGGGCGAGCGACCGGCCGTGTGTGCGGTGTGACGGCGTGACGCCGAACACCTCGGCGAGCGTGGCGTGCAGGTCGACCGCGGTGGTCAGCGCGTCACAGGTGCCGCCGCCGGCGACGCCCGGCCAGTGGATGAGCAGCGGGATGTGGCCGAGCGGCTCGAACTGCGGCACCATCGGCTTGCCCCACAGGTCCAGCCCGTCTCGTTCCTCGCCGAGGTAGTGGCCATGGTCGGTGCAGACGATGACCGCCGTGTCGTCCCACAGGGCTCGACGGTCCAGTTCGGCCAGCAGCCTCCCGAACCAGTCGTCGATCATCGACAGCTTGGCGCCGTAGTTGCCGCGCACGTGGCGGGCCTCGGCGTCGGTGACCCAGCCGCCGGACTTGCCGCCCACGACGTAAGGCGGCCAGATGATCCGCTCCCCTTCCCACGGCTCGTCCTCGTAGCGGCCCTGCCACGGCTCGGGCGTGTCGAACGGTTCGTGCGGGTCGAACTCGTCCACGAACAGCAGCCACCGGCCGTCGGCGTGGTGCTGGGCGGCGCCGGCCACCCAGTCGGTGGCGGCCTGCATCGTGCGTGGACCGGGATAGTCGTGCTCGTCGCGGAAGAACGTACGGGTGCGGTCGTAGGCGCGGTCGAGATGGGGGGCGTGCTCGCCGTAGCGGCGACGTAGGAACCAGTCGCCGGTCGATGCGGGCGACGGCACACCCACCCAACTCGGATCGAGCCACGTGCGCCAGGGGTCGCCCTCGTGGCCACGCACGTAGTCCCAGCCGCCGAAGTCGGTGTGGTAGTTCTCGCCGCCGGTCTCGAACAGGTGCGGATGGTCGGTCACCAGCATCGTGGTGACGCCGGCGCCGCGCAGGTCGGCCGTGATCGGCTGCTCCCACAGCTCGATCGACCCCCACGGGCGCCACAAGAAGTCGAGCGCGCCGCACAGGATGTCGTGGCGGGCGGGCATGCAGGGCAGCGAGCCCGTGACGTGACGGGTGAACCGGGTGGCCCGTTCGCGCGCGAAACGGTCGAGGTGCGGGGTGGTGAACTCGGTGCCGCCGTAGCTGCCGAGCATGTGGCGGTTCAGCGAGTCGAGCAGCACCACCACGACGTTGCGGGGCACTCCGGCAGTCATCGGCTCAGTGTGTCAGACGAGCGCGAACACGATGGTGAACGTGCCCGCAGTGAACAGCAGGCCGAGCACCAGGTTGCGGAAGCGCTCGCCGTGGAAGTGCTTGCGCACCGGCCACGCCAACCCCTGACCGACGACCCACGCGGGGAATGCGATGGCGGCCGCCTTCAGGCCGTCCGCGGTGATCTTGCCGTTCAGCGCGAACAGGGTGAGTCCGACGATGTTGCTGAACGCGAAGACGGTCGAGATCGTCGCGCGGAAGGGCCCCGCGGCGAGGTGGCGCGCCTGCAGACCGAACACGAGCGGTGGCCCGTTCGTGGACAGCGACGTGTTCAGCACGCCGGAGACGAAGCCGACGCCGTAGTCGAAGTGGTTGCTCGCTGCGCTGAGGTTGATGCGCGCGACCAGCAGGATCGTGGCGATGATCACGGCGATGCCGAGCGTGAGCCGCAGGGCGGTGTCGCTGACCACGTTGAGGATGAACAGCCCGAGCGGCATGCCGCAGAACGCCGCGAGGGTGAGGCGCTTCGCGATCGGCCGGTCGGTGTCGGCGCGCAGGGCGACGGCCTGCCACGTGGTGCTGATCATCCCCAGCAACGTGCTGACGACCACCGCCTCCTTCACCGGGATCGCGATCGTCATGATCGGCATCGACAGCAGTGCGAAGCCGAACCCGGACAACACCTGGACGAACGCCGCGGAGAAGATGGCGACGGCGACCACGATGAGCTCTGTCGCTGTCACGGATCCGATTGTGTCACCTACGCTGCCCATTCATGAAGCTCCTGCCGATCGTCGACCCGGCCGATGCCGACGCGACGTCGCGGATCGACGCTGCGTGCCGCGAAGTCGGGTTCTTCGCCGTGCCGTTGCCCGACGAGCTGCGCTCCACGCGCATCGAGCTGCTCGCCACAGCGGCCGCGTTCTTCGCGCTGCCGGAGGAGGTGAAGGCGCGAGTCGCGATGCCGGTGGCGGGATCGGCGTGGCGCGGCTGGTTCCCCCTCGGCGGCGAGCTGACCTCGGGCGTACCCGACCGCAAGGAGGGCTACTACTTCGGGCAAGAGCTGCCACCGGACCCGCGGCCGATGCACGGGCCCAATCTGTGGCCGGACGAGCCGGAGGCGCTGCGGCCGCTCGTCACGTCGTGGATGACGGCGATGGACGAGCTGGGACAGCGCCTGCTGGCGATGATGGCCGTGGGTCTCGGGCTGGCGGCCACCCACTTCCGGGACGGGCTCACCGCGGCACCGACCGAACTGTTCCGCATCTTCCGTTATCCGCCGCACCCTCACGGCGACACCTCCACGTGGGGCGTCGGTGAACACACCGACTACGGGTTGCTGACCCTGCTCGTCACCGACGGCACACCCGGCCTCGAGGTGAAGGTGCGCGGTGAGTGGATTCCCGCACCGGCCGACGCCGATCTGGTGATCTGCAACCTCGGCGACATGCTCGATCGGCTCACCGCGGGCCGGTACCGCAGCACGCCACACCGGGCGCGCAACCACGCGGGCGGCGACCGGTACTCGCTCCCCTTCTTCCTCGACCCCGGCTGGGATGCTTCGGTCGAGCCGCTCGAACTCGCCGACGGGTGGGTGGCGCCGGACGACGCGGCGCAGCGCTGGGACCGGGCGAACCTGCGCGACGTCGGCGGCACGTATGGCGACTGGCTCGGCGCGAAGGTGGCGAAGGTGTTCCCCGACCTCGGCGGCGCTCAGCGCGACAGCGTGTAGGTACGGGCCTCGCGGTCGACGCCGGCCACCACCCAGCCGTCGGCGAGGTGCGGCGCCAGCGCGTCGCGCACGGCGAGGCGCGCCGTGAACGCCTCCGTCGACGACGCCGCGATCTGCTGCGGCGTAGCCGGCGGCACCGGCACCACCAGCGACTCGGCGAACGACGGGCGCGGCCGGTCGAACCACCACTGCACGGTGAGCCGGTCGCTCGGCAACGTGCCGTTGATGCCGCCGAGCGCACCGTACAGATCGGTGTGGTACTCGACGCCGAACGCGCCGAGCTTGTTCAGGTTGAGGTGTGCGTTGGCCAGCTGCAACGGGTCGAACGTCCAGCGCATCGCCTCGTAGCCGTGCTCACGGCACCAGTCGGCCTGCCGGCGCTTGATCGCCTCGCCCAGTCCAGCACCGCGCCGGTCGGGGTGCACCGCGATGTAGTGCGAGTGCAGCACCTCACGCTCGTGGGTGGGGAACGCGAACGACGTGGCCACCAACTCGTCGCCGTCGTAGGCCGCCAGCGCGAGGCCGCCTTCACGCACGACGGACACGAGCATGCTCACCGGCACGAGGTCCTCCTCACCGTCCCACACGAGCCGCTCGAACCGCGGCAGGGCAGCCAGTTCCTCGGCCGTGCGCAGGGCGCGGAACTCCACGGTCACCGGAGGGTGTCCGCCGCCACGGTCACCTCGTCGAGGAACGACCGGTCGAGGGTGACACCGATTCCCGGACCCTCCGGGACGGGCATGATGCCATCCGTGGCCTCCAGCCGTTGCTCGACGATGTCGCGCGCGTAGGTGCGGCTGGCCGAGGCGGTGTCGCCGGGGTACACGTACCCGGGCATGGTGGCGAGGTGGATGTTGTGGGCGCGGCCGATGCCGAGTTCGAGCATCCCGCCGCACCACATCGGCACCCCACGGGCGACACAGTCGTCGTGGATCTCTCGCATCGCCTGCAGACCGCCGACTCGGGCGACCTTCATGTTCACCACCGTGCACGCGCCGAGCTCGAGCGCCGCCTTCACGCGCTGCGGCGACGTGAGTGACTCGTCGAGGCACAGCGGCGTGCGCAGCTCGCGGGCGAGCACGGCGTGGTCGGTCAGGTCGTCCCAGTGCAACGGCTGCTCGATGTAGTGCAGGCCGAACCGGTCGATCTCGCGCAGCACGGGCAGGTCGTCGAGCGTGTAGGCCGAGTTGGCGTCGACGGTCAGCTCGATGCCGGGATGCACGGCGCGCACGGCGGCGAGCAGTTCGACGTCCCAGCCGGGTTCGATCTTCAGCTTCACCCGCCGGTAGCCCTGCTCGACGTGCGCGGTGACGCTGGCGACGGTGACGTCGACCGGGTTCATGCCCAGCGACGCGCCGACCTCGATCTCCGTGCGCTCCCCGCCGAGCAGCGCGCGCAAGGGCACGCCCAGCTGCCGGGCGTGGAGGTCCCACACCGCCATCTCCAGCGCCGCCTTGGCCATCGGGTTGCCTCGCCAGCGCGCCCACCGGCCTGACAGTTCGCCGGGGTGGTCGAACCCGTTCGCGAGCAGCTCGGGCACCAGCGCGGCGCGCAGGAGGTGCAGGGCACCGGGCACACTCTCCTCGCGGTACGACGGCAGCGGGTCCATCACGCTCTCGCCGTAGCCCTCGACGCCACCGGCGCGCACGGTGACGATGATCGCCTCCTTCTCGGTCTCCACCGCGAAGGAGGTCTTGAACGGGGTGCGGAACGGCACCCGGACGGTGCGCAGTTCGACGTCGTCGATCTTCATGGCGCGTTCCTATCAGGCCGGCGGGGCACTCACCATGTGTCGATGTTCGGACGTTTCTTGCCGTTTCTGTTCGCCGGCACCGGCGCGGCCTCCAGGATCGCCGAGATCCACCGTCGGGTGTCGGCAGGGTCGATCACGTCGTCGATCTCGAAGTGCGACGCGACGTTCACGGCCTTGCCGATCTCGTACATCCGGTCGACCATCGTCTGGAACGTGCGCTCGCGCTCGTCCGGGTCGTCGATGGCGGCCAGTTCGTTGCGATAGCCCAGGCGGACGGCACCCTCCAGGCCCATCCCGCCGAACTCCCCCGTCGGCCATGCCACGCAAGCGGCCGGGGCCTTCGTGCTGCCGCCCATCATCGCTTGCGCGCCGAGCCCGTAGCTCTTGCGCAGCACCACGCTGATGACCGGCACGGTGATGTTGGCGCCGGTGACGAACAGCCGGCTGCAGTGGCGGACGAGCGCCGTCTTCTCGACCTCCGGCCCGACCATCATCCCGGGCGTGTCGACGAGCGTGACGACGGGGATGTCGAACGCGTCGCACAGCTGCAGGAAGCGGGCCGCCTTGTCGGCGCCGTCGCTGTCGATCGCGCCGGCCAGATGACCGGGGTTGTTGGCCACCACGCCCACCGGCCGACCCTCGACTCGGGCCAGCGCGGTCACCATGCCGAGCCCGAAGTCGCGACGCAGCTCGAGCACGCTGCCGGTGTCGAACACGCCCTGGATCACGCGGTGCACGTCGTAGCTGCGCTTGCGGTCTTCGGGGATGACGTGACGCAGTTCGCGCTGGTCGGCGCAGGCCCAGTCGTCCGTGGCCCCTTGGAAGTAGCCGAGGTATTGCTGCGCGACCGCGACCGCCGCGGCCTCGTCGGGCACCACCACGTCCACCACGCCGTTGTGGCGCTGCACGTGGATCGGGCCGATGTCGTGGGGGTCGAACACGCCCAGCCCACCGCCCTCGATCATCGCCGGGCCACCCATGCCGATGTTGCTGTCCTCGGTGGCGATCACCACGTCGCAGCAGCCGAGGATCGCCGCGTTGCCGGCGAAGCAGTAGCCGCTGTTGATACCGACGATCGGCACCAGGCCGCTGAGCTCGGCGAAGTACATGAACGCCAGGCAGTCCAGGCCGCTCACGCCGCGCTGGTCGGTGTCGCCCGGACGGCCACCACCGCCCTCGGTGAAGAACACGACGGGCGTGCGCAGCTGTTCGGCGAGCTCGAAAAGGCGGTCCTTCTTGGCGTGGTTGAGCGTGCCCTGGGTGCCGGCGAGGACGGTGTAGTCGTAGCTCATGGCCACCACCGACAGGCCGTTCACCTTGCCGAGCCCGCCCACCATGCCGTCGGCCGGGGTGCGCGCGATCAGGTCGGCCAGGTCGCGGCGGCGACGTTGTGCGGCGATGACGACGGGCCCGTACTCGACGAACGAGCCCTCGTCGACGAGGTCGGCCACGTTCTCGCGGGCCGTTCGGCGACCCACCTTGCGGCGCCGATCCACCGCATCGGGCCGCGCGGTGTCGAGGCCCACCTCGTGACGAGCGATCGTCTCGGCCAGGTCGGCACGAACGTGGGCGGGGTCCTCGGCCACCTCGGCCTCGACCGCTGCCACCGTCACCTCACCCGGTTCCACCATCGCCACGGCGGACCCGTCGGGCACGGTGTCGCCCACCGCCACCGTGAGGGCACGCACGACGCCGTCGCACTCCGCCTCGATGGCGTGGTGCATCTTCATCGATTCGATCAGCATCAGCTGCTGGCCGGCACGCACCTGCTGGCCCACCGTCACGTCGACCGTGACGATGGTGCCCTGCATCGGGGCGAGAATTCGGACGACGTCGGTCACGACGTGTCAGAGACGCCCGGCGTCGATGACGCGCTGCACGAACGCACGGGTGCGGTCCTGCTGCGGGTCGGCGAAGATCTGCTCGGGCGGACCTTCTTCGTGGATGAGCCCCTCGTGGAGGAAGCACACCTTGGTCGACACCTCGCGGGCGAACGCCATCTCGTGCGTGGCGAGCATCATCGTCATGCCGGTCGCGGCCAACTCGCGCACGATGGCGAGCACCTCGCCGACCAGCTCGGGGTCGAGCGCCGCGGTGATCTCGTCGAGGAGCAGCAACCGCGGCTCCATCGCCATCGCACGCACGATTGCGACACGCTGCTGCTGACCGCCCGACAGGCGGTCCGGGTACTCGGTCGCCTTCTGCGACAGGCCGATGCGGCCGAGCAACTCGATCGCCGAGGCCTCGGCTTCCTCACGGCTCTTGCCGAGCACCTTGCGCGGGGCGAGCGTGATGTTCTCGAGCACCGACATGTGCGGAAACAGGTTGTAGCTCTGGAACACGATGCCGATCTCGCGGCGCACCGCGTCGACGTCGATGCCACGGCCGTTGACCCGGTCGCCGTCGAGGCGGATGACACCGCGGCTGATGGTCTCGAGCGCGTTGATGCAACGCAGCAGCGTGCTCTTGCCGCTGCCGGAGGCACCGATGAGCGACACCACGTGGTGCTGCTCGACCTCGAGGTTGATGCCCTTCAGCACCTCGACCTCGCCGAAGTGCTTGTGGACGTCGCGAATCTCGAGAAACGCCATGTCAGCCTCCTGCCTGGGTGCGGGCCTGCTGGCGCCGGATGAGGGCGTCGAGCCAACGGGTGAACGGCACGGTCACGACGAGGAACAACACGGCCGCCATGCTGTACGCAGCGAGCGTGCCCTTCGCGTTGTTGATGAACCGCGCACGGCTGAGCACGTCGAGGATGCCGAGCACGCTGATGAGTGCCGAGTCCTTCTGCAGACCGATGAAGTCGTTCAGCAGCGGCGGGATGCTGCGCCGCACGGCCTGGGGCACCACCACGTGACGCAGGGTCTGCGAGTAGCTGAGGCCGAGCGATCGGGACGCCGCCGTCTGGCTCCAGTGCACGCTCTCGATGCCGGCGCGGTACACCTCGCTGACGTAGGCGCCGTAGGTGAGCGTGAGGGCCAGGATGGCGTAGCTCATCGGCGACAAGTCGCCCACGACGGGCACGTTGGCCTGCGACAGGCCGAGGCCGACGATGTAGATCACGAGGATCGCCGGCACACCGCGGAACACGTCGACGTACACGGTGGCGATGAAGCGCACCGGCTTGCACGCGTCACCGGGCAGCAGGCGCATCAACGCAACGACGAGCGCCCAGATCAGCACCAGCACCTCGGCGATGAGGAACACCTGGACGTTGATCCAGAAGCCCTTGAGGATGCTTCGCCACGCGTTCCAGTCGGCGAGCACGTCGGGGTTGAGGTACACCTTGCGCACCGCACCGCCGTTGGTGGTGAGCAACCACACGAAGAACAGCACGGTGTACGCGGCGATGCCGAAGCCCACCGAGTACCACGCCCAGTTACGGGCGCGCTCGCCCTTGTCGCGGGCGGCTTCGGTCTTCCCGGCCTTCGCGAGACGCGATGCCTGGATGGAGTTGACGAGTGCGGGAATGCCCGTCGGAGGGAACAGCAGGGCGAAGATGGACGCCCAGCGGTGCACGAGCACCCGGCCGACCCGAGACGTGGTCGTCGGGCCGGCCGGGGTGATCTCGCTCAAGGGTCGCGCCTCAGGCAGCCGGGATGTCGATCACCGGCACCGTCGACGGGTCGCCGCCGAGGTACTTGGCGATCAGGCCGTTGATGGTGCCGTCGTCGAGGAAGCCCTGGAGGATCGGGTCGAAGATGGCCTTCTTGCCGTTGTCCTTGCCGTAGATGGCGCCGTACTCCTCGCCGGTGACGAACTGGCCGACGACCTCGAGTTCGCCGTTCGACTGCGACGCCTGGCCGAGGTTGATCGGGGTGTCGATGACGACGCCGTCCACCTGGCCGGCGTTCAGCGCGGCGTAGGCCGACGCGAGGTCGGGGAACACCTTGGTGTCGTCGAGCTGCCAGCCCGCCACTTCACCCGAGGTGAAGTAGAACTCGGCCGTCGTCGAGGCCTGGACACCGATCGTGAGCTTCTTCACGTCGTCCCACGTCGTCACGGCGGTGCCCTTCTTCACGAGCAGACCCTGGTCGCTCTTGAAGTAGCCGACCGAGAAGTCGACGACCTTGGCGCGGTCCTCGGTGATGGTGACCTGCGACAGCGAGAGGTCGTAGCTGTTCGGGTCGATCTGGCCGGCGACGAGGGCGTCGAAGCTCTCGTTGCGGAACTTCATCTTCAGGCCGCACTTGGCCGCGATGAGGTTGGCCAAGTCGAACTCGATACCGCTCTTGATGGCGTCCGGGTCGACTTCGGCGGCGGTGGTGCCCCAGAAGTTCGGCCCGGGCAGGCTGGTGACGACGGTGAGCTCGCCGGCGTTGACCGGCTTGCAGTCGACGGTGCCGCCCGCCGGGGCGGTGGTGTTGCCGCCGTCGGTGCCGCTGCTGGAATCGTCGGAGCCGCAGGCGGCCAGCAACAGGCCGGCAGCGACCGCGACCGCGAAGGTCTTCTTCATGATCATTGGAATCTCCCCTGGGTGAAGGCAAAACTGTACACAAACTCAGGGCGCCTAGGATCGGTCCGTGGGTGAGTCCGTGTCCATCGATGTCGCCGGGCGAACCGTGTCGGTGTCCAGCCCGGACAAGATGTACTTCACGGCCCGCGGCGACACCAAACTCGACCTGATTCAGTACTACCTGTCGGTCGGTGACGCGGTCATGCGCCAGATGCAGGATCGACCCGTGCTGCTGCAGCGTTTCCCGAACGGCGCGCACGGATCGAACTTCTTCCAGAAGCGCATCCCTGACGGGGCGCCGGAGTGGCTGCGGACCACCACCGTCCTCACACCGAACGGGACGCCGTCGCGGGCGCTGGTGGTGGCCGACCTGGCACATCTGATCTGGGCGGTGAACCTCGGTTGCCTCGGGTTCCATTCGTGGCCGGTGCGCGTGCCTGACCAGGACCAGTGCGACGAACTGCGCCTCGACCTGGACCCCGGCCCGGGCACGACCTACGCCATGGCGCAGGAGACTGCGCTCGAGACGAAGCGGCTGCTCGACGAGCTGGGCATCCGTTCGTCCATCAAGACCTCCGGCAATCGCGGGTTACATGTGTACGTTCGGCTGCTCCCCCACCACGACAGTGTGGCGGTCCGTGCCGCTGCGGTCGCCGTGGCGCGCGAGCTCGAGCGACGCCGGCCGGATCTGATCACCGCGCAGTGGTGGAAGGAGCAGCGCGGCGAGCGGATCTTCATCGACTTCAACCAGAACGCACCGCACAAGACGGTGTTCGCGCCGTGGTCGGTGCGGGCGCTCGATCACGCACCGGTGTCGTTCCCGTTCCCGTGGGAGCTGCTGGCGACCCTGCGCCCGCACGACATGACCATCGCCACCGTGCCCGACTGGGTGGACGAACACGGCGATGCCTGGGCGGACATGAACGACGATCCGCAACCGCTCGAGCCGTTCCTGGAGATGGTGCGCGCCGACCAGGCCGCCGGCCTGCAGGACGCGCCGTGGCCTCCGCAGTACCCGAAGATGGAGGGCGAGCCCACCCGCGTGCAGCCCAGCCGGGCGAAGAAGCCCCCGCCCGCGGCTGACGCGGACGAGCGCTAGAGACCGAGTTCGGCGGCGCGGGCGAGGACGCCCTCGCGTTCGGCGCCGATGGTGGTGG
>JBMOGW010000084.1:0-13573 GCA_049318165.1 Ilumatobacteraceae bacterium | reverse complement strand
GCCGTCTGAGCCGTAGGCGGCGAGGCGTTTCCAGCCCGAGGCATCCGTGCCACCCCGGGGCGCGTGGATGCCTCGGTTTCGTTACTGGCGGAGCTGCGCGTACTCGATGACGCGGGCGACGACCTCGGCCGAGCGACCGGCCTCCTCGGTTGCGGCGACGCTGCCGCACGCGAACGGCGGCTGCGGGTCGTACTCGATCATCAGCTGCGCGGCCTCGGCCGCGGTGCGGTCCACCAACAGTTCGACCAGGCGCAGCGCCATGTCGATGCCGCTGCTGACCCCGGCGGCGGTGATGATCCGCCGGTCGAGGTGCTCGACCACGCGGTCGGCCACCGGCGTGGCGCCCGTGGCCTCCAGTTCGCGGTAGCACGACCAGTGCGTCGTGGCGGTCAACCCGGTCAACAGCCCGGCGGCGCCGAGCACGATGGCGCCGGTGCACACCGACGTGGTGAACGTCGTGGTCTCGTGCGCGGTGCGCACCCAGTCGAGCACCCGCTCGTCGTCCTGCAGCGGACGGGTGCCCACGCCGCCTGGGAAGACGATCACGTCGGGGTGAGGGAAGTCCTCGAACGTGCCGTCGGCGGTGATGCCGAGGAAGCCGTTCTCGCTGCGGATCTCGCCGCGCTCGTGGCCGATGAACGTGACGTCGATCGACGGGATGCGCTGCAGCACCTCGTACGGGCCGATGCCGTCGAGTGCGGTGAAGTGGGGGAACAGGGGAATGACGACCTGCATCCGCCCATCAAAGCCCGTTGCCGGGTCCTGGCGCCACCGATTTCTCCGCGCGAACTCCGGATCGGACATGCCGGAACGACCGAACGATCGCATCGACCTGTCCGATCGGGCCATGTCGGCGGCCACGGCGGTGAGACGACCGCGTGACAGAACGGGCGGCCGCGAACGCGCCCCGGTACGCTGTCGCCCGAACGACCCAGGCCGGACCAACCAGGCCAGACCACCCAGAGGGGATCATCGTGGACGTACGCATCGGTGTCAGCCAGACGGCACGCGACATCAGCATCGAGCTCGCCGACGACGCGGATCGCGAGGCGATCAAGGCGAAGATCGACGCCGCGCTCACCGGCGCCGTCGACGTGCTCTGGCTCACCGACAAGAAGGGTCGCGACGTCGCCGTCGCCGCCTCGAAGATCGCGTTCGTCGAAGTCGGCTCGTCCGACGCCGACCGCAAGATCGGCTTCGGCGCCTGAGCGCCGGCCGTCCCGACGGGAGGTCGTGGTGAAGGGGATCATCCTCGCCGGTGGCACCGGCAGCCGGCTGTGGCCGATCACGCGCGGCGTGAGCAAGCAGCTGCTGCCGGTCTATGACAAGCCGATGATCTACTACCCGCTCACCACGCTGATGCTCGCCGGTATCCGCGACGTGCTGGTCATCACGACACCGCACGAGCAGGCGGGCTTCCGCACGCTCCTCGGCGACGGCTCACAGTGGGGCATCCGCATCGAGTACGCCGCGCAACCGCAGCCCAACGGGCTCGCGCAGGCCTTCGTCATCGGTGCCGACTTCGTGCGCGGCGGTCCGAGCGCGCTCGTGCTGGGCGACAACATCTTCTTCGGGCACGGCCTCGTCGACCAGCTGCGGTCGGCCGTCGACCGGCCCGTCGGCGCAACCGTGTTCGGTTACCGGGTGCACGACCCCGAGCGCTACGGCGTGGCCGAGGTGGACGACACCGGCAGGGTGCTGAGCATCGAGGAGAAGCCCGAGCGTCCGCGCAGCAACTACGCGGTCACCGGCCTGTACTTCTATGACGATCAGGTGGTCGACATCGCCGCCGACCTCCAGCCGTCCGCCCGCGGCGAGTACGAGATCACCGACGTGAACCGCGAGTACCTGCACCGCGGTCAGCTGCACATGGAGCTGCTCGGTCGCGGCTTCGCCTGGCTCGACACCGGCACGTACGACTCGCTGCTGGAAGCCGGGAGCTTCGTCGCCACCCTCGAGAAGCGCCAAGGGCTGCTGGTGGCGTCACCGGACGAGATCTCGTTCCGCGCCGGGTGGATCACCGCCGACGAGCTGATCGCCAACGCCGAACCGATGGCGAAGAACCCGTACGGTGCGTCCCTGCTGCGGCTCGCCGCGGAGGGTCCGCACGCGTGACCCGATGCCCCGGCGTGGCGGCGCGATGAGCGACCTGCTGGACCGGGAGCTGCTGTTCGTCACGGGCAAGGGCGGCGTCGGCAAGACCACCACCGCGGCCGCGCTCGCCGACCTGGCGGCGCGGCGGGGAAAGCGCACGCTCGTGTGCGAGATGGACGCGAAGGGCGCGATTGCGTCGGCGTTCGAGATCGGCACCCTGCAGTTCGAGCCAACCGAGGTGCGGCCCGGGCTGTTCGCGATGGCGATGAACACGGAGGACTCGCTGCGCGAGTACCTACGTGTGGTGGCACGCATCCCGCTGGTCGGGCGCATCGGGCCGTTGGCACGTACGTTCGACTTCGTCGCCGATGCCGCGCCAGGCGTGAAGGAGATCCTCGCCATCGGCAAGATCACCTGGGAGGTGCGCGAACGCCACTACGACCTGGTGGTGGTGGACGCCGAGGCGAGCGGCCACATCGTCGCCCAGATCGACGCGCCGCGGGCGATCCGCGAGCTGGTGCAGGTGGGACCGGTTCGGGAGCAGACCGAGTGGATGCTGGGCATCCTCGGCGACGCCCGCCGCACCGGGCTCGTGTGCGTCAGCACGCCGGAGGAGATGCCGATCACCGAGACGCTCGAACTGGTCGACAAGGTGCGGTCGACCACCGAGGTCGACGTGGCCGCCGTCGTGGTGAACCGGATGCTGCCCGGATGGTTCACGGGGCGGGACCTGGCCGTGTTCGATGCGTTGTCCGGTGCCGACGCGCAGGGTGCGCTCGCGTCGGCCGTGAACCCCAAGGTCGGCACGGTGTTCCAAGCTGCTGCATTGTCGCAGGCGCGCCACGCCGTGGCCGAGGAACACCTCGCACACGTACGCGATGCGTTGCCGGACGGATTGCCCGTGTTGGTGGTGCCGGAGCTGTTCTCGAAGGCGAGCGGCCGGCGGGTGGTGTCGCTGGTGGCCGACGAGTTGGACGCCGCGCTGGCGCGAGCGGGTGGTGTCTGATGGCGCGCGGCGACCGTCACTCGCTGGCCGACCTGTTGGCGGCGAAGGAGATGGTGGTGGTGTGCGGCAGCGGTGGCACCGGGAAGACCACCATCGCCGCGGCACTTGGCGCGCAGGCGGCGGCCAACGTGGGCGGCCGAGTGCTGGTGCTGACGGTCGACCCGGCACGCCGACTGGCCACGGCGCTCGGCCTCGGGCCGATCGGCAACGCAGCGGTCAAGGTGCCCGAGCAGGCGTTCGCGGCAGCCGGCATCGAGTGCCGTGGCGAGCTGTGGGTGGCGATGCTCGACACGAAGGCCGGCTGGGACGAGCTGATCCGCCGTCACGCGCCCGACCCGGCGCTGCGCGACCAGGTGCTCGCCAATCCGCTGTACCGCAACATCACCGGCCGCTTCGTCAACAGTCACGACTACATCGCGATGGAGCAGTTGCACGACCTGCACGCGTCGGGCGAGTACGACCTGGTGATCATCGACACGCCGCCGTCGCGCAACGCACTCGACCTGCTCGATGCGCCGGGCCGGATGAAGGAGTTCTTCGGCAGCCGGCTGCTGAAGTGGCTCACCGTGCCGTACCGGTCGCGGTTGTTCACCGTGGCGTCGAAGCCGTTCTACCAAGTCGCCGATCGGGTGCTCGGCTCCCGTTTCCTGCAGGACATCGCCGAGTTCTTCATCCTCTTCCAGACGATGGAAGCCGGCTTCGTGTCCCGCGCGGCGAAGGTCGAGCGGCTGCTCACCGACGACCGCACGACGTTCGTGGTGGTCACCACACTGGAGGCAGCGCCGGCGAGGGAGGCCCGCTACCTTGCGGACGAGCTGCACCGCCGACGGATGCCGCTCGGCGCAATCGTGTTGAACCGCACCCTGCCGGCATCGCTACGCCAACCCGGCGTGGGGAAAGCGGCCACACTGCTGCGCGACCTGGCGCAGGACCCTGCCGCGCTGAAGCCCGTCGCTGCGGCGGCAGCGGTGAGGCCCGCTGAGGCGAAGCGGGTGCTGACCGAGGTGGCCGAGCGTTTCCGCGACGTCGCCGTCGTCGCGGGTCGCGAAGCCGAACGGCGCAGCGAACTGTCCAGCGCGGCGCCCGTCACCGCTGTGGTGCCGACCATGCCGACCGACGTGCACGACGTCGGCACGTTGCTGGCGCTCGGGCAGCATCTGCTGCGCTCGGGCTGAGCCTCGCATCACGGCACCCGCCGCGGCCCGCCTGGGGCGCGGGATATCGGACCGGCATGCGCCCGCGTGGCATGCTCAGGGGATATGGCCACGCTCGGCGAACTCACCCGGCAGCACACGTCACTGCACCGTGACCAGATCGATCACCTGCAACGCCTGATCGGGGAGTGGGGGATGCTGGCGGACCTCAGCTTCGCCGACCTGCTGCTGTATGTGCGTGGCCCTGACGGCCATTGGATCGTCATCGCCCATGTCCGCCCGGCCACGGGACAGACGATCTATCAGATCGACTACGTCGGCACCCCGGCCGAGGTGGAGCTGCCGCTGCTCGACAAGGCGCTCGCGTCCGGCGAGATCTGCGAGGGCGAGATCGAAGTCGAGTCCGTGCCCGAGCCGGTGCGGATGATGGCCACGCCGGTCCGCTGCAACGGTGAGGTGATCGCCGTGCTCAGCCGCGAATGGGCGAGCCGTTCGAGCCGCCAGCCGGGCGAGCTGGAGCGCACCTACATCGCGCTGTTCCAACGCTTCGCCTCGATGATCGCCGAGGGCTCGTTCCCGTTCGCCGGCCCGGTGGCGGATTCCAGCGCGGCCCCACGCGTCGGTGACGGCGTCCTGGTGCTCGACGACGACGCCCGCGTGCGGTACGCCTCGCCGAACGCCGTGTCGGCGCTGCACCGCGTCGGCATCGGCGCCAACGCCGTCGGCATGCGCTTGGCAGAGCTCGGCTTCAACGACAGCCCCGTGCGCCGGGCCTTCGAGATGAAGCTGCCCGTGATCGAGGAGTTCGACCAGACCCCCGACGTGACGCTGCTGGCGCGCTGCCTGCCGGTCCTTGCCGGCGGTGAGGTGACCGGCGGCGTGCTGCTGATCCGCGACGTCACCGAGGTGCGCAAGCGCGACCGCCTGCTGCTGTCGAAGGACGCGACGATCCGCGAGATCCACCACCGGGTGAAGAACAACCTGCAGACGATCTCGTCGCTGCTGCGCCTGCAGGGCCGGCGGTTGAGCTCTGAAGAGGCCAAGGCGGCGGTCGCCGAGAGCGTGCGCCGCATCCGCACCATCGCCCTCGTGCACGAGACCCTGTCGCGCGAGCCGGGTGACGACGTGGCGTTCCTCGAGATCGTGCGGCCGTTGCTGCGTCTCGCCGAGGAAGGCCTGCAGTCGCCGGATCGTCCCGTGCGGTTCACGGTGCAGGGCGACGGTGGCCGCCTGCCGAGCACGGTGGCCACGCCCTTGTCGGTGGTGCTCACCGAACTGCTGCAGAACGCGGTGGACCACGGGTTCCCGGAAGGCAGCAGCGGGGGCGACGTGGTGGTGGTGCTCGACAACACCGACCACGTGCTGAACATCCGCGTCGTCAACGACGGCCGGGCGCTCGAGCCCGGCTTCGAACTGAACACGGCCACCGGCCTCGGCCTGTCGATCGTGCGCACGCTGGTGACCACCGAGCTGGACGGCACGATCACCATGCGCCTCGGCCAGCCCGAGGACTTCGTCGCCGTCGGTCTCGGCGGTCAGGCGCGTGCCACCGGCACCGTCGTCGACCTCACCGTCCCCGTCTGACGGGACGGTTCGGCACGGTTCTCAGACGGGAAACGGCCGCTCGGCGGCCGCAACCGACGTCGTCGTCCCTCAGACCGCTGCAGCCTTGGCACGGGCGGCGAGCTGACGGCGGATCTGCCGGCGCTCCTCCTCCGACGTGCCACCCCAGATGCCCGAGTCCTGGTTGGTCTCGAGGGCGTACTGGAGGCACTCCTCGCACACCGGGCACTCGGTGCAGACCTGCTTGGCCTTGTCGATCTGGACCAGCGCGTACCCCGTCGTGCCGACCGGGAAGAACAGGTCCGGGTCGGTGTCTCGGCAGATTGCCGCCTTGCGCCAGGTGTAATCGGCATTCGCAAGGACGAGGCTCGAAGCGGGAATGGTCACTGCGTCACTCCATCGTGATCGAAATGAGGGGGGGCGCTTTTCGCGCCGTTGCGAACGGTAGGTAACAATCAGGTGTGCGGCAAGGGTGTCCTTGGTGTCCGGGCATAGTTGTTGGCGATAGGAGGTATCTGTGCCAGTCATGTACAACGGGTCGGCAGGGGCCGGTCGGCGTGCGGTCGCGGTGATCGCGCACCGCGGTGCCAGCAAGGCCGAACCCGAGAACACGGTGGTTGCGTTCCGCCGTGCGGCCGAGATGGGTGCGGATGCCGTCGAGCTCGACGTGCGTCGCACCAGGGACGGGGTGCTGGTCGTGCACCACAACCCGCACCTCGCCGACCTGCGACTGATCGCCGACACCGTCCATGCCGACCTGCCCGACTCGGTGCCCACCCTGGGCGAGGCCCTCGACGCCTGCGCCGGGATGTGGGTGAACGTGGAGATCAAGAACGACGAGCAGGAGCCCGACTTCGACGCCGAGGACCGGATCGCCGACGAGACGATCGCCCACCTGCTGGCCCGCGGCGAGGATGATCGCTGGTTGATCTCGTGCTTCCGAGTCGAGACGGTCGACCGCTGCCGGCAGCTGGCGCCGCAGATCCGCACCGCGTGGCTGTGCAGCTTCCCGCCGGAGGGCGTCGCCGACGACATGGTGGCCCGCGGCCATGTCGCGTTGCATCCGTGGGGTGGCGCCGTCACCGAGGAGCTGATCCAGGCCTGCCACGCCAAGGGCGTGGACGTGAACACGTGGACGGTGGACGACCCCGAACACATGTCCCGCCTCGTCGACTGGGGCATCGACGGCCTGTGCACCAACCTCCCCGACGTCGCACTGGGCGTGTTGCACCGAACTTAAGTTCGGCGGGACGGTCAGACGGGCTGCGGGCGCACGAGTCGCACCGCGTTGTCGACATGGCGGAACTCGAGCCGCTTCGTCTCACCCAGGTAGTCGCCGTCCAACTGGTACGGGAACCCCTCGTCGTGGCTGATCGTCAACGACTGCAGGTCGGTCTGCAGGTCGAGTGTGTCGCTGGGCTGCATGCCGCCGCCCTTCAGCGCTCCGCCCAGTCCGCCGAGGATCGCCGACACCTTCAGGGATCGGAACGTGATGGCCACGAGCCCATTGTCGAGTGTGGCGTGCGGCGACAGGTCGAGTGGGCGGTTACCGAGGTACGTGTACGGATTGGTGTTCAGCACGACGGTGAAGAACCCGGGCACCGGCTCGTGGCCGTCGGTCTCGACGGTGAAGTGCGGCGCCGCGCGGTCGTAGCTCACCATCCAGGTGCGCAGCGCGGCGTAGATGAACAGCGGGTGGCCCAGCCAGCGCTTCAGCGACGCCCGCCGCTCGACCTCCTTCACCACCGCGGCGTCGTAACCGACGCCGGTGTGGAAGCAGAAGTAGCGGCCGTTCACCTTGCCGAGGCCGATCGGCTCGATGGTGCGTGCGGCGATCCCGGCGGCCAGTTGGTGCACGGCCTGCACCGGGTCATTGGGCATGCCGAGTGTGCGCGCGAACACGTTGGTGCTGCCGCCCGGCAGCACGCCGAGCGCAGTGTCGGTGCCGGCCACACCGGTCGCGACCTCGTTGAGCGTCCCGTCACCGCCGTAGCCGATGACGATGTCCACGCCGCGGCGGGCAGCGTCCTGCGCGAACCGGGTGGCGTGACCACGGCGGTTGGTCTCGACGACATCCACCTCGTTGCCCTGGCTGAGGGCGCGGTGCACCACCACCGTGTTCCGGGCCGTCACCGACGACGCAAAGGCGTTCACCACGAGCAGGATCCGCAAGCGCCCCGACGGTAGCGGTCGCGGCCCGAGATGCGGAACCGGGTGCCCGTGCGGGCTGTGGTCCGGATCCCCGCCGGGACGAGACGCTCGTCACGCCCACCCTCACAGTTGGGAGGGGGCCGTACCGATCGGTAACAATGGGAAACCTATGAACGTGATCGTGTGCGTCAAGCAGATCCCCGACCCGGCGACGCCCGGTGCGCTCGACCCGGGTACCAACACCCTCAAGCGCGATGGCAAGCTCATCCTCGACGAATCCGACAGCTACGGCGTCGAGATGGCGCTGCAGCTGGTCGATGCGGCCGGTGGCGGCGAGGTGAGCCTCGTGTCGATGGCCCCCAACGGCGAGGTGTCGGGCATGCGCACCGCACTCGCGATGGGCGCCGCCAAGGGCACCCTCGTCTCCGACCCGGCGCTGCAGGGCTCTGACGCCCTCACCACCGCCAAGGTGCTCGGTGCGGCCATCCAGAAGATGGGCGGCGCCGACCTGATCATCGCGGCCACCGAGTCGAGCGACGGCTACACCGGCACCGTGCCGGAGCAGCTCGCCGAGGTCCTCGGCCTGCCGTCGGTCACGTTCGCCAAGAAGGTCGTCATCAGCGGCGGCACCCTGAACGCGGACCGTCAGACCGAAGAGGGCTACGACGAGGTCACCTGCCCGCTGCCCGCCGTGATCAGCGTGACGGCCGGTGTGGTCGAGCCCCGCTACCCGAGCTTCAAGGGCATCATGGCCGCCAAGTCGAAGCCGATCGACACCGTGACCGCCGGCGACCTCGGCGTCACCCCCGTCGGCTGGGCCGGCGCCAACCAGAGCGTCGTCAGCGTCACGCAGGCCGAGGCCCGCGCCGCCGGCGAAATCATCGAGGACGACGGCGAGGCATTCGCCAAGATCGTCGACTTCCTCGAGAACCTGAAGGTCATCTGAGGAGCGACACGACAATGAGCAACATCTGGGTTTTCGCACAAGCAGCCAACGGCGCCGCCACGACGGGCACGTTGGAACTCCTCACCAAGGCCCGCACGCTGGGCACCGTCACCGCCTTCGTGGGCGGCGACGCCTCGGCCATTGCGGCCGAGCTGGGCAACTACGGCGCGTCGAAGGTGTACGCGACCGGCGATCTGGGCGGCAAGCTGCCCGGCGTGGCCGTGTCCGCCGCGATGAAGGCCGTGATCGACGGCGGCGACACGCCGGACGTCATCATGTTCCCGCAGAACTACGAGGGCCGTGACGTGATGAGCCGCCTGTCGGTCAAGCTCGACCGCACGGTGCTCACCAACAACGTCGACATCACCGCCGACGGCGGCTCGGTCTCGGTCACCACGCCGATCTTCGGCGGCAACGTCCTCGTCGCCACGGCCTTCGCCGGCAGCGCCCCGTACCTCGCGGCGTTCCGTCCGAAGAGCTTCGCCGCAGAGCCGGCGGGCGGCGGTGCACCCGACGTCGTCGCTGCTCCGGTGCCGGACCTCGGTGCCACCGGCACCGCCCAGGTCACTGCCGTTCACGTCGAGGAGACCACCGGTCCCAAGCTCGACGAGGCCGCGATCGTGGTGTCGGGTGGCCGTGGCCTCGGTGAGGCCGCCAAGTACGAGATGGTCGAGACCCTCGCCAAGCTGCTGAAGGGTGCGCCGGGTGCGTCCCGTGCCATCGTCGATGCCGGCTGGGTGCCCTACAGCTACCAGGTCGGCCAGACCGGCAAGGTCGTGAAGCCGGGTGTGTACATCGCCGCCGGCATCAGCGGCGCCACCCAGCACATGGTGGGCATGAAGGGCGCGAAGAACATCATCGCGATCAACAAGGACAAGGAAGCCCCGATCTTCGGCATCGCCGACCTCGGCATCGTGGGCGACGTCCACAAGGTGCTGCCGAAGCTGATCGAGGCCCTCCAGGCCCGCGGCTGACGCACGGAGCAATCAAGTGGAGGGCGGCCCTGCGGGGCCGCCCTTCGCCGTTTTCTCTGACCGCTGTGTGGCGCTTTTCGAGACGGATCAGCCCGAGAAGCCCCTTCGGGACGAATCAGCCCGAGAAGCCGGTGGGGTGATGCGGTGGGGGCCGGGTCAGACGAGGGGCCAGGGGTAGCGGCGGCCGGAATGGTCGACGGGGAACTCGCGGTGCTCGACGATCCACTGTGCGCGCACCTGCAGCGCCTCGACCTCGTCGTCGTCGAGCAACGTCGCCACGTCGAGCGGCACGCGCTCGGCGATCTCCTCCGCGGCGGCGACGAGGTGGTCCGGGATCGATTGGCCGCCGAACTCCCAGATGACCGTGCGCAGCTTGAAGTCGGCGGCGAAGCACAGGCCGTGGTCGATGCCCCAGAGATGGTCGTCGGCGTCGATCAGCACGTGGCCGCTCTTGCGGTCGGTGTTGTTGGCCAACAGATCGAACAATGCGAACGCCTGCAACGCCTCGTGCAGGTCCTCGCGTGCCTCGTAGATCGTGAAGTAGTGCTGCTGATGGTCGGCCTCGACGAACCACTGCAGACTGCCCTCACCGGCCGGGCCGTCGCGCAGCACCGTCGGCGGCACGATGCCGAGCCCCAACGACTCGCTGAGCCGGTATGCGGCGTACTCGCGTTTGTGCAGGCCGGGCTCGAAGTCCCACAGCGGGCGCTCGCCGGACAGCGGCTTGTAGATCGCCTGACCGACCTGCTCGCCGTCGACACACAGGTTGCACAGCAGGGTTGCGTTGCTGCTCCACGGCATGCGACCTTCGATGATCACCTCGGCCGTCGCCAGCCACTCCAGCCGTTGCGGGGTCAGTTCATCCGCGGACACGCATGGCCCTCGGGATCCATCGGGTGGGCGCACCACCGGCATGTCGGTCGGCCAGCGGAGACGACGGCAGCGGTGTGCTCGCAGAAGGCGGCTGCCTGGCTCCGGGTGAGGAACACGCGCAGGTGGCCTCGATCGCCCTCGTCGTCCACCGGCTCGCCTTCCTCGTCGAGTTCGATGACTTCTTCCAGCTGCACCAGCACGCGGTCGCGCTCGCGGTCGTAGCCGAGGCCCACCGGGCCGAGCACGAACGCGGCCTCGACCGGCGCGGCGAGTTCCATCGCCCCGGGCACCGGCTTCTCCGTCGGGTCGGGCAGATCGTTCAGCACGCGGCGCAGATAGTCCGCGATCGCCGACGTCTGCTGCTTTTCGCACTTCACGGTCACCCGCGTGCCGCCTCGCCGGGCCTGCAGGTAGAACGTGCGCGAACCTGGCTGTCCGAGGGCGCCGACGGTGAACGCATCGACCTCGTCGAAGTCGAACCACACACTCATGCGCGGCCCTTCGTCGCCACCCTCGTCACGACGGGCGCAGCTCGGCGAGCGAGCCACCCGTGGAGTTGACGGTGAGCACCACCGGCGCCCCCATGCCGTAGGCGATGGCGGTGATGGAGCACGTGCTGATGACGATGCGCTGGAAGAGATCGATGTGCGTGCCCATCGCGTGGGCGACGAGCGCCTTGATCGGATCGGCGTGCGAGACGCAGACGATGGTGCCGCCCTGGTGCCGGGCGCGCAGCCGGTCGACGGCGGAGACCATGCGCGTCTGCATCTCGGTGAAGCTCTCGCCGTTCGGGAAGCGGAACGTGCTGGGTGCGCGCTGCACCGTCGACCACTCGGGCAGCTTCATCAGCTTCGCCAGCTCGCCACCGGTCCAGTCGCCGAAGTCGCACTCGAGCAGGCCCTTGTCGATCGTCACCTTCATGCCGCGGGCGGCGGCGATGGGGGCGGCGGTCTCTCGTGCCCGCTCGAGTGGCGAGGCGTAGATGGCGTCGACCGTCTTCAGCTCGGCGATGCGGTCGGCGGCCCGCTTCGCCTGCTCGACGCCGACGTCGGCCAGGTGCAGGCCGGGGGCGCGGCCGGGCAGCAGCTTCCCCGTGGTGGGGGTCTGGCCGTGGCGCACGAGGAGCACCAGGGTGGCAGCCGGGGGAGCCTGTTTCGTTCGTGCCATCTCGAACCCTGAACCTACTGTGCCCGGCATGGATTCGCTCGCCCGGCTGCGCAAGGACGTCTGCAGCTGCCGTGACTGCCCCCGGTTGGTGGCCTGGAGGGAGTCCGTCGCAGTCGAGAAGCGAGCCGCCTACCGCGACCAGACCTACTGGGGGCGGCCGGTGCCCGGCTTCGGCGACCCGAAGGCGCGCATCCTGGTGCTCGGACTGGCCCCTGCCGCGCACGGTGCGAACCGCACCGGCCGGGTGTTCACCGGCGACCGTTCGGGTGACTGGCTGTTCAGGGCGATGCACCACGCCGGCCTGGCCAACCAGCCCGAGTCGGTGTCGGTCGATGACGGGCTGACGCTGACCGACGCCTGGGTGGCGTCCGCCGTGCGGTGCGCGCCCCCGGACAACAAGCCACTGCCCGAGGAACGCGATGCGTGCCGCCCGTTCCTGGAACGCGAACTCGCGCTGTTGCGGAAGCTGAAGGTGGTCGTGTGCCTGGGCGGGTTCGCGTACGAGGTGGCGTGCGGCGAGTTCGGGGTGCGGCCGCGACCGAAGTTCGGCCACGGCGTGACGGCGGCGGCGGCGAATGGGCTGACGTTGCTGTGCTCGTTCCACCCCAGCCAGCAGAACACCTTCACCGGCCGCCTGACCGAGCCCATGCTCGACGACGTCTTCCACACTGCGGTCCGCCTGGCCGGCGGGTAGACCACGCCGCAGCCCCGGCCGCGTCGTCGGAGATCTCGACGCGGCCAAAGCGACGGAGATCTCGACGCGGCCCGGCCAACGCACATCAGAGGCTGTTTTGCTCTGGAAGGTGAACGGGGCGAGTCGCTGCGCGGGGTTCGGGTGCTCTGGGAATGCCCAGAAGGAGACGTCGGCTTCTGGGCATTCCCAGATGTCCCGTTCGAGTCGTGGTCGGGGCTGCCGGGGGCTCCCGGAACCCGACGTCGCCTTCCGGGAGCCCCCAGTCGCGCCGGTACCCCGGAGGAACGCGCCGCGGCCAGCCACGGATCGCTTCAAGAGCAGAAGCAGCGCCCGATGTGCGCGAGCCGGGCCGCGTCGGAGGAGCGCCCGGGCAGCGTCGCAGGAGCGGCCGGGCCGCGTCAGGGGAGGCCGAGCAACTGCAGGACCCGGTCGACGGGGAGGCCGGGGACGACGTTGCCGTCGACACCGGTGACGGTGTCGGCCACGAACAGGGCGTTCACGACGGCCTCTTCGGTGGCGTCGACGACGGCGGTGAAGATGTCGTTGAGCGATCCGTCGGCCAGCAGTTCCAGCTGCACTCGGCCCTCGGCGTTGCGGCCCAGGCGGTTGGCGGTGGACGCGGCCAGGAAGATGTCGCCGCTGCCGTGGTGCGCCACCGAGCCCACCCTGGCCAGACCCAGGCCCACGCGGGTGGCCACGCGGCGGAGCTGACGGGCATCGAGCGGGATGTCGGTGAACACCACTCCGAGGCAGCTGCCGCCGGTGTCGAGCGTGGGGGCGGCAATCGCGGCGTCGGCTTCGAGTTCCTCGCCCACCAGGCGGCCTCCGATGCGCATCTGCGAACGGCCGCCGAAGTTGCACAGCAGCAGCACGCCGACGGTGCCCAGGCCTTCGATGATGCGGGACGACGTGCCGATGCCGCCCTTGTAGCCCATGGTGACCATGCCGGTG
>JBMOGW010000083.1:0-13807 GCA_049318165.1 Ilumatobacteraceae bacterium | reverse complement strand
CAGAACAACCCGGTGTGGTTCGGCTGGGACGGCACCCACGTGCTGTTCAGCCAGACGACCGGTCGCCAGAAGTACCGCAACCTGCAGGCCAACCCTGCGGTCGCGCTCTCGATCGTCGACATCGCCAACCCGTACCGGTACATCGAGATCCGCGGCACCGTCGCCGAGATCGTCGACGACCCGGGCAACGCGTTCATCAACTCGATGGCCAAGAAGTACATCGACCAGGACGAGTACCCGTGGCACCAGCCGGGCGACCACCGCGTGGTCGTGAAGGTGCTGCCGCAGAAGACCTCCCAGATGGGCTGAGGAAACTCGCTCGGCACACGTGCGCCGCGGCTGGCAGGCTGCTCGGGTGACCGAGCCGCAGCGCCGCCGTGTGCACGTGCTGGTGGGAAACCCCCGTACGGCCGCCGTCCTCGTCACCGAGGACGGCGGTCTGCCGTGTCTGGACCTCGTCGTGCCCGATGGGGGGACGACGGCGCAGGCGGTCACGGCCGCACTGCGTGCGCGTGACATCGACCGGCCCCTGATCGACGTCATCCTCGACCAGTCGGACCTGCCGGAGGGTGCGCCCGTCGGCGTCGTGGTGCAGATCGCCGCGCCGGCCCCGCTGCCTGGCGGCTGGCGTTGGGCGCCGGCCACCGAGGTCGTGCCACCCGACGACCCGCCGCTGCGCGAGTACGTCGCCGCCCGGCTCGACGAGTGGCGCGGGGTGCGTCCGGTGCCGCCGGAGCGGTCGGCGTGGGTGGAGCCCGGGTGGTACGAGCGCGTCCGCCAGTGGGTGGACGACCGTCTGGTCGAGGCGGGGCACGGGCCGAGCACCGAGATGGTGCCCTTCCGGGTGTGGGGCATCTCCGCGGTGTTCAGCGTGACGAGCGAGGGTGGCCGGCACTGGATCAAGGCGGTCCACCCGCACTTCGCCGCGGAGCCTCGTGTCACGGCCCGTCTGGCGCAGCTGGCGCCCGGCGCCGTGCCGACGGTGGTGGCGATCGAGCCGGACGAGGGTTGGCTGCTGCTCGAACACCTCGACGGCACGGGGGTCAACGAGGCGGGCGATCCGGCCGGACCGTTCGCGGCACTCGCAGCGCTGCAGCGGCGCTTCGTCGGACGCGGCGACGAGCTGCGTGCGCTGGGGTTACCCGACCGGCGGCTGGTGTCGCTCGTCGACGAGTTCCGCGAGGCGGTGGCGATGCCGCTCGCACGCGACGTGTTGGGTGCGGACGCCGAGCGCTCCTCAGCGTTGGCACGCGGGGTGGCAGCCGGTGTCGACCGGGTCGCTGCGCTCGGCCTCCCGGACACGCTGCTGCACGGGGACTTCCACCCGAACAACGTCACGCTGCATCGCGACGACGTGGTGGTGTTCGACTGGTCCGACGCCGCGATCGGCAACCCGATCGTCGAGATCGGCTCGTGGGGGTCGTGGCTGCGTGACGACCCGCCCGCGCTCGACCACCTCTGGCGCTGTGTCGCCGAGGCGTGGGCGCCGACGGTGGATCCCGAGCAGGTGCTCGCCGCCCGGCCGTGGGCCGCCGCCGTGGTGGCGGCATACCACGTCGTCACGTACGTGCACATCGCTCGGGCGCTGGAACCACTGCGCCGCGAGGAGGCGCTCACGGGCGTGCGCAGCTTCTTCGCCGACCTCGTCACCGCCCTCGACGCGGCCGCCGGTGCAGCATGATGCGCTGATGCCCGGGCGACGGTTCCGGGTCCTCTGCGGAACCGGGCCGTGTCGCCTCCCGGGACGGGTGACTGTCAGGCAGCCTGCGCGCGAAGCGTCGGATTGATGACAGACCGTTCGCGTCATCCGGTGCACCCTGAGCACATCCCACCGCGCCCTCGACCCTGAGGAGGATCCGATGACACCGATTGCTTGGCCCACCGATCACCACGAGACATCCAGCAGTGCCACGCAGGCAGTCGCACCCCGCGAGATCGGGTCGATGGTCGGCACCGAGATGCTCCGCATGGCATGGATGGCCCACCACATGGGCGTCGAGTTCGACGTGCTGGCCGACTGGGACGACGAGATCTGCCCGCCGTGGCCGACGCCGCCGCAGGTGCCGTCGCACGTGTGGCCCTACGAGCTCGGCGACATCGACGACGGCTGGGTGCGCGAGTACCACCACGGCCTGGCCGCCACGCTCGAGCGGGCTCGGGGGCACGTGCGTACCGCACCCATCGTCACCGAAGCCCTGGGGAAGGCGCGGCTCGCTCTCGAGCTGGCTGCCGGCTGAGATCCGGTCGGCCCTGCCCGGCCGACCGGATCTCGCGACCGACGCGACCCCGGCAGCAGCGGGTCTGGCACGATGACGTTCATGTCGTCCGTGTCCGATCCCGTCTCGTTCCGCCGTGGCCCCGCGATGCCGAACCGGCTGATGCTCGCGCCGCTCACCAACCAGCAGAGCCACGCCGACGGCACGCTGTCGGACGACGAGCACCACTGGCTCAGGATGCGCGCCGAGGGCGGCTTCGGGCTGACGATGACCTGCGCCGCGCACGTGCAGGCCGCGGGCCAGGGGTTCGCCGGCCAGTTGGGCGTGTTCGGCGACGAGCACCTGCCCGGGCTCACGCGCCTGGCCGCGGACCTGAACGCCACCGGCACCGTCAGCTTCGTACAACTCCACCACGCCGGGATGCGGTCGCCGGCCGACCTGATCGGCACCCAGCCGGTGTGTCCGTCCGATGACGAGTCCACCGGCGCCCGTGCGCTCACCACCGCCGAGGTCGAGCAGGTGCGCGACGACTTCGTCGCCGCCGCCGTGCGTGCGCAGCAGGCCGGTTTCCACGGCGTCGAGCTGCATGGTGCGCACGGCTACCTGCTCTGCCAGTTCCTGTCGTCGGAGGTCAACCGTCGCACCGACCACTTCGGCGGTTCGCTCGAGAACCGCAGCCGCCTCCTGTTCGAGATCGTCGACGGCATCCGAGCGGCGTGCGGTGACGACCTGGCACTCGCCGTGCGACTCTCGCCCGAACGGTTCGGTATGCGCACGAGCGAGATCGTCGAGGTCTACGGCCGGCTGGTCGACGCCGGGCAGGTGGACCTGATCGACATGAGTCTCTGGGATGTGCGCCGCGTGACCGACGAACCCGGTTTCGACGACCGCTCGCTGATGGAGGTGTTCGCCGCGCTGCCGCGAGGCGAGGTGCGCCTGGGCGTGGCGGGAAAGATCCACACGCCGAAGGACGTGCAGTCGGTGCTCGATCACGGCGTCGACGTGCCGGTGCTCGGCCGTGTGGCCATCCTGCACCACGACTATCCGGCACGGCTGCTCGCCGACCCGTCGTTCGAGCCGCGCGTGGCGCCCGTGTCTCGCGAGGTGCTGGCCGCCGAAGGCGTGTCGCCGTCGTTCATCGAGTACCTCGCCGGCACGTTCCGGATGGTGGCGGACTGACCATGGGCAGCCACTGGTTCCGCAACGGCACGGTGTGCACGATGGAGCCCGAGACTCCGTGGGCCGGCTCGCTGGTGGTGCACGACGACGTGATCGCATTCGTCGGCAGCGATGAGGACGCTCGAGCGCACCTGCGCGCCGACACCGTCGAGGTCGATCTCGAGGGTGGCTTCCTCATGCCCGGTTTCATCGATGGGCACGACCACCTCATCGGTGGCGCGTTGGCGAAGGTGGGCGTCAGCCTGGAAGGGCTGCACGGCAAGGACGCCGTGCTCGAGCAGATCCGCCGCTTCGCCGTCTCGCACCCGGACCACGAGGTGATCCGCGGGCACGGGTGGACGCAGTTCACGTTCGGCCACGGCGTGCAGCCGCACCGCACCTGGCTGGATTCGGTGACCGACGTTCGGCCGGCGTACATCAACTCGTACGAGGTGCACGACATGTGGGCGAACACCGCGGCGTTCGTCGCCGCGGGCATCGACGCGTCGACGCCCGACCCGAACCCGCCCGCGTCGTACTGGCCGCGCGACCCGGACGGCTTCCCGGCCGGCACCTGCTGCGAGCCCGAGGCGTGGATGCCGATCGCGGTGCGCCTCGGGATGTTCACCCTCGAATCCGTGCAGGAGGCGATGGCGATGTCGTTCTGGCCGGCGCCGTCGTGGGGCATCACGTCGTACTTCGACGCGAGCAGCATGTTGCAGTCGCGTCGGCTGTCGAGCGAGGTGATGGAGCAGCTGATGGCGATCGACCGCGCCGACGGTCTGCCGCTGCGCGTCATCGGTTCGCACGTCGTGCGCGACGACGGCCGCGACCCACGGCGTGAGGTGGCGACACTGCGCAGCCTGCACGAGGAGGTGCGCTCGCCGCACCTCACCATCACCACGATGAAGATGTTCATGGACGGGGTGGGGCCACAGCACACCGCGAAGATGCTCGAGCCGTACGCCGACGTGGACCACGCCGGCGGCTGGGTGCTCGAACCCGGGTTCGTGCAACGCGCGGCGGAAGAGGCCAACCTGGCCGGGTTCGACGTGCACATCCACGCGTGCGGCGACGCGGGCGTGCGCAGCGCACTCGACGCGTACCAGCACGTGCGCGCCACCCATCCCCACCTCGAGCCGCGCAACACGGTGTGCCACCTCGAGTTCTGCCATCCCGACGACGTGGCCCGCTTCGCGCCCCTGGGCGTCACCGCCAACGTCACCCCGCTCTGGGGCACCGACTACCGCGGCGAGTTCGTCGACGCCTACCCGGGCCTCGTCGGTGAGGAGCGGTTCCATCGTGACTACTGCCCGTACGGGTCGGTGGTGCGGAGCGGCGCCAACGTCACCTACGGCGCGGACTGCCCCGGCGTGGAGGTGCACGAGATCGCGCCGCTCGTGCAGATCGAGGCCGCAGTCACCCGTCGTCGCCCTGGCCGCCCGAACGACCGTCCGGCCGGCGAGCACGAACGCGTCGACGTGCTCGACGCGTTGCGCTGTTACACGATCAACGGTGCGCGGGCCCTGCGTCTCGAACACCTGACGGGCAGCCTGCGCGCCGGCAAGCAGGCCGACCTGGTGTGGCTCGGACGCAGCCCGCTGGCCGTGCCGCCGCACGAGATCCACGCCATCCCCGTGCGCGGCACCATGCTCGGTGGTCGCGTCACGCACGGGGACGTCGGCGGCTGACGCCCTAGCATCGCCGCCATGAGCCACAGCGGGTCAGTGATCGTCGGTATCGACAACGGCGGCACGAAGAACAACGTCACGGTGCTCGATGCTGCGGGGCGCTTCCTCATCGACCATCTCATCGAGTTGCCGAGCCGGGTGACGGAGGGCACCGGACCGGCGATCGAGGCGTTGGCGGCCGTGTTCGAGGAAGGGCTGCGGATCACCGGCATCGACCGCTCGCGGGTCGCAGCCGTCGGACTGGACACGCCGGGCCCCGCGTCGGCCGATGGCGTGATCTCGTCGAAGGGCGCGACCAACTTCGCGTTGCCGGAGTGGTGGGGCTTCGATGTGCGACGCGCCCTGGAGGATCGCCTCGGGCTGCCGGTCGTCTACACGAACGACGGCAATGCCGCGGCGATGTACGCGCACTACGCGCACTTCGGTGCGTCCGGCCCGTTCCGCTCGTCGGTGTCGGCGATCGTCGGCACCGGTCTGGGTGGCGGCGTGATCGAGGACGGGCGAGTCGTGCGTGGCGCCAGCGGCATGGCGGGCGAACTGGGCCACGTGCACGTCCCGATGCGCGGCCTGCTCGAGCCGGACCAGCCGGTGCCGCAGTGCAACTGCGGGTTCGAGGGCGACGCGGAGAGCGTGGCCTCGCTCACCGGCATCACGAAGAACCTGCTGCCGTACTGGTTGACCCGCTACCCCGACCACCCGCTGGCGTCGCTGCCCATCGACGAGGCCGCCAAGGCGTTGCGCGGCCACGCCGTCGACGGGGACGAGATGGCCCGTCGCGTGTTCGCGCAGCAGGCGATGGCGCTCGGCCGGCTGTTCACCATCGCCGCCAACTTCACCGACCCGCACGCGTACTTCGTCGGCGGTGGCGTGGTGGAGGCCTCCGCGGAGTTCCGCCAGTGGTTCATGGACCTCGTCCGCGCCAACATCCAGCTGCGTGAGGAGCAGGCGGCGGTGGTCGACGTCGACCTCGTCGCCGACCTCGACATGGCCGGTGCCCGCGGGGCTGCCGTCGCTGCCCGCAACCTCCACCCCCTCTGACCGACCCGCGACCGTGTCGCCGAGTGCGTGACGCGCCCGGTGCGGGGTGGGTCGTGGGTCGCTCCGTCCCGAGTCCTAGGCCCATGGTTGCAGCGCTGGGGGACCGGTTTTCCAAGGGAAATCCTGCCGTTGTGCAGGACTTCCAGAGAGTCGGTGAACGTGTGCCAAGAAACGGAAGCTCGCTCGCTTTTCGTCCTCGATCGGCGTGTACTGCACACCACGCAAGCCAAGCCGGAACCCACACGAAGGACTCACTCCAATGAACACCAACCCTCGCCGCAACCTGATCATCACCAGCGCCATCGCCGCCGCCGTCGTCTTCGGCGCCGCCGGTTTCGCCGCCGCCGCCCAGGGCAGCCGCCCGAAGGTCGAGAAGGCCGAGACCACCGTCAGCTCGGTGGCCGACTCGAGCAGCTCGGTCGACCCGACGGTCGTCACGGTCGACGACCACGGCACCGACACCACCGCCGCTGACGCCACGGTCGTCACGACTGCCGAGGCCGGCGACGACAACGGCACCGACACGAGCGTCGACAACACCACCGTCAACAGCATCGACGACCACGGCGGCCTCGTCGGCGGCCACGGCGCCGACGACGCCACGGAGAACAGCATCGACGACAGCGCCACCGAGAACAGCATCGACGACAGCGCCACCGAGAACAGCATCGACGACGACAGCGCCACGGAGAACAGCATCGACGACGACGCCGACGACATGAACGACGATCACGGCACCGACAACACGACGCCGACGAGCGCCTCGGCCCCGACCGACTCCACCGCCACGACCATCGACGACAGCGGCAAGGGCCGCCACGGCTCGGACGACTGAGTCACCAGTACTCCCGCAACCCCTGGGTGGGGTCACGGAACGGAGCGGACCCACCGGGTCCGCTCCGTTTCCGTTTTCGGGCGTGGGTCAGACTGAGCGCCTTCGACCGATTGGAGCCCGTCATGCCCCGCCTTCGCCAGGTTGCCCGCCACGAGACCGACGACGAGCTGATCCTGCAGATGTACTCGCAGCTGTTCGGCGACCGCGACCCGGTGGCCGAGCCGGGCACGTCCACCGGCACGCCCGGCGATTGGTGGACGGTGTTCGCGCTGGTGCCCGATGTGTTCCGTCACGCCGTGCAGGGCTTCGGCGTGTACCGCAGCCCGCGCCGCGTGCTCGACCCGGTGTTGCGTGAACTGGGCCAGACCCGCGCCGGCTTCACGCGTGGCAGCCAGTTCGTGTTCTCGCAGCATTGCAAGAGCTGCCGAGCGCTCGGCATGAGCGACGAGATGATCGCGGCGATTCCGGCGTGGCAGGTGAGCGACCTGTTCTCGCCCGTGCAGCGCGCAGTGTTGGCGTACACGGACTGCCTCGTGTTGGAGGGCGGCCGTGTGCCCGACGCCGTGTTCGACGCGCTGCACGCCCACCTGAGCGACGAAGAGATTCTCGAGCTCACCTACATCACTGCGCTCTACGAGATGCATGCGACGATGACACGGGCCCTGCGCTTGGAGTTCGACGACCGCGACGATCCGATCGTGGAGGTTGCGGCGCCGGACGGCTTCGCCGGGTTCGACGTCGGCGCGGCCATCAGCCGTCCCGCAGAGCCCACGGCGGGCGACGAAGGGTAAGAGCACCCTCCCAACGGACTCTCACCGTCCTCGGATGGTGCTCTCGCGGTGGCCGTTCATCATGTTCCTCACCACCCCCTGCAAGAAGGAACACGAATCACATGACTCCCAACCGCAAGTTCCGCCGTGGTCTCGTCTGGGCGATGGCCGCCGCTGCCACGTTCGGTGTCGGCGTCGGCGCCGCCGGCCTCGCATCGGCCGCCTCGGGCTCGACCAGCACGACGATCACGACGGTCGCCGACACGACGACCGACCAGACCACCGTGACCGTCGCCGATGGCACCGGCAGCGACGGCACGACCCTCGCCCCGCCGGCCGACGACGGCACCCGCCCCGACCCGGCATCGCTGCCGAACGGCCCGGGCGAGACGGTGCTCACGGGCGACACCGCCGCCAAGGTGACCGCCGCCGCCGAGGCCGCCCAGCCGGGTGCCACGGTGGTCCGCGTCGAGACCGACTCGAGCGGCCACGCCTACGAGGCCCACGTGCAGCTCGCCGACGGCACGTACATGACGCTCTACTTCGACGAGAGCTTCGTGGCCGACGGCAATGACGACGGCTTCGGCCCGGCCCCCGCCGGGATGCACGACGGCCAGCGCGGTGGTCGGCACGACGGCCAGCCCCCGCGGGACCAGCCCCCGGCCGGCCAGACGCCGACCACGCCGACCGACAGCAGCACCACCACCGGCTGACGCACCCCGCCGCTGGAGCGCCCCGGGACACCGACCGGTGTCCTGGGGCGCTCCTCGCGCATCGGGTGACGAGTGAGCGAGTCGCGTTCTTCAGTTGTCAAGGAGCGCATCGGCCGGTCGTACCTGCAGTCGCCGGTCGATGTGGTGGTGTGCTGCCGGGTGTCGCTGGGTGCCCGCCGCGGTCAGGCGGCCCAGCGGTGTGGCGGGCCGGTGGTCATCACCCGTCCGGACGGTGTGACGATCGTGAGCTCGCGATTCGGACCGAGTGACAGCTGCCAGCCGCGGTCGTGGATGAGGTGGTGGTGTCGGCTGCAGACGGGCAACAGGTTCCACAGGTCGGTGGGACCGCCGTGGCGCCACCAGACGACGTGGTGGATCGTGCACCGATCGAACGACACGTCACAGCCCGGTATGCCGCACCCGCGATACAACGCACGCAAGGCTCGCCGTTGGGCTCGGTTGGCGAGGCGGGTGGTGCGGCCGAGATCGAGCGACCCGGGTGCCGAGACGATGGTGCCGTTGCGGACCACGATCTCGACGACCGTGGTGTCGGCGCGGCCGAGCAGGTCGTCCAACACGCGCTTCGGGATGTCGACCGGGTGGCCCCAGTCGATGTCCGGTTCGCCGGGTGCGGTGTGATCCACGACCACGATCACCTCGGCACCACGAGACCCCGACCCGGACCCGGACCCGGCGCCGGCCCCTTCCTGGGTCGATTCCCACAGCGCGAGCGCCCGCAGGAATGCCTGGCGTTCGAGCGGATCGTCCGGGCACCCGGCGATCGGAGGACCGTGATGCAGCGCCTCCACCCGGGCGGCGAGCCGTTGGTCGAACTGGAGCGCCCTGAGCGGGTCGAGCGCCCACCGGTAGACCGTCATCCCCGTGTCACGGTCGCGTTGTGACGTGAGTCGGATGCCGGCCTGCTGCGCCGCGAACCTGGCTTCGGTCGGATCGCCGTCGGGCGAGTCGGGCACCGGTCGGGCCTTCTCGAACCGGGCGACCTCTCGCGAGAGGAACCGTCCGAACCGACCGGCTGACGCGGCACAGGCCGTGAGCAACAGTCGTGCGTGATCGGCGGCGAGCAACTCGCGTTCGCTGGGGAGCAGCCTGCGGAGCGCGTCGCCCAACCGATCCACGTGCCCGACGGAGATGTCACCGGTGGCCAACGCCTCCGCGAAGGACGGGAACAGCACCAACGCCTCCGCGCGCCGTTCCGTCCGGTTCAGTCCGGCCGTCGTCGTGTGGACCGAGGCGTCGTCGAGCAGTTCGAACGGCGACCGCCCCGCCTCACGCATCGCGGACACGAGCCGCAACCGTTGGGCTTCCGCCCACGCGATCAACCGGTCGACCGCGGCGAAGGCCACCTCGACGGGCGCGGAGAGGACGTCCTCCACCAACCGATGGGGCAGGGCGAGATCGACGTTGCGGTCGTCGATGAGGTCGATGTGTTCGGCCACGCGGGCCCTCCCCTCGCATCACGGACACGCATGCAACACGAGGAAGCCTCTGCGAGTCGGTCGGTTGGTGACGTCCGGAGACGTGATACGCCGGGGAAGGCGGAACGAACACTAGTTCGACCGCTCGGGAAATGCAACACCCTGCCGGAGGAATCTTCCCGGCGCCGTCGAGGGAGGTCAGTGAGCGGTGCGGCGGGTCGTGCCCCACCAGATGAGGGCGGTTGCGGCGAGCATGAACGCCAGCAGGTAGCCGGCGAAGGGGCGCACGGTGCCGTCGAACGCGCTCGCCGCGATGCCGCCGAGGATGGCGCCGCCCGCGGTGGTGACCGTGGCGATGATCGCCGAGGCGGTGCCGGCGACGTGGGGGAGCGGCGTCATCGCGGCGGTGTTGCAGTTCGGGCTGAGACCCTGCGCCATCGGCATCGCGATGGCGAGCGCCACCGCGAACAACCAGAACGGTGGCACGCCACCGTTGGTGAGCGAGACGGCGAAGAATCCGGCGCACAGCACCACGCCGACCAGCGACATCCGCCGCAGCAGGTTGATCACACCGACGTGCTGCACGAGGCGCGCGTTGAACAGCGAGTTGGCGGCGAACAGCACCGCCACTGCGGCGAAGAACAGCGGGAACCAGTCGCCGTAGCCGTACACGTCGCCGATGATCACCTCCGAGCTCGACAGATAGGCGGTCATCGAGGAATAGAGGAACGTCATCGCGAGCATCATCGCCATCGCCTGACGGTGGGTCACCACCTCGCGGCCGGCCGTGGCGACCGAGCGGACGGTGAACGGCCGGCGATTGTCGGGGTGCAGCGTCTCGGGCAGCCGGCGTGCCCACAGCATCATCAGCACGGCGACGACGGCCGGGAACCAGAACACGGCCCGCCACGGCAACACGTGGATCAGACCGGCGCCGAGTGCCGGCGCCAGGATCGGCACGAGCATGAACACGGCCATGATCATCGACATCAGCCGTGCCATCGTGTCGCCCTCGTTGCGGTCGCGGACCATGGTGACGGCCAGCGAGCGCGGGCCGGACGCGCCGACGCCCCAGATGAAGCGGGCGACGACGAGCAGCGTCCACGTCGGTGCGAGGGCGGCGACCGACGCGCCGACCGCATAGAGGACCAGCCCGGCGTAGAGCGGCTTGCGGCGGCCGATGCGGTCGGACAGCGGGCCGTAGCACCACGGGCCGATGGCCATGCCGAGGAAGTAGGCGGTGATCACCCACGACACCTGGGTCGAGTCGCTCGCCATCCCGTACTCGGCGCGGATGTCGGGGAACGCGGGCAGCATCAGGTCGATGCCCAGCGCGGTCATCGCCATCAGCGCCGTGATGAGGCCGATGAACTCCCGCCCCGTCGCCTGCGGCCGGGCGCCCGTCGTGGCGGTGCCCGCCGTCGTGGTGCCGTTGCCCGCCGTGGTGTTGCCCGCCGTCGTGGTGTTGCCCGCCGTCGTGGTGTTGGAGGCGTCGACGGTCACCGGTCCACCCTACGGAGCGCGTGCCGTTGCGCCACGACCGTTTCGCCGGTCGGTCAGCAAGAAATTCGCGACGATGTGTCCGATCGGCCGGAACCCGTTCGTCGTTGTGGTAACCCGTGGAAGTCCCACGGCCCTCCCCCACCGAAAGGAAAGAGCGATGCCCGAATTCGTTGCCCTCATCTGGGAGCCGCGCGAAGCCCGCCTCGACCCGTCCCACCCCGACTTCATGGCCTACATCCAGGGCTACGCCGCCTTCGGCGAGATCGCCGGACCGAACATCCGCGGCGGCGCAGCGCTGCACGGCGACGACACCGCGACCACCATCCACGTCGAAGGCGGACAGCACGGCGACGTCGTGATGCACGACGGCCCCTACGCCGAGACGAAGGAATTGCTCGGCGGCTTCTACGTGCTCGAGGCCGAGGACCTCGACGCCGCGATCGCGCTCGCCCGCCACATCCCGGCCGCATGGCGGGACGGCGGCCGAGTCGAGGTGCGGCCGACGATGCCGATGTGAGCGAGCCGTTCGAGATCGCGCCGCGATCCATCGACGAGATCATCCGCGTGGAGGGTGGCCAAGTGGTGGCCACCCTCGCGCGGATGACCGGCCGGCTGGACCTGGCGGAGGATGCGTTCGCCGAGGCCGCGCTGGAGGCGGTGCGCCGCTGGCCGGTGCGCGGGCTGCCGGAACGGCCCGGTGCATGGCTCACCACGGTGGCACGGCGCAAGGCGCTCGATCACCTGCGCCGTGAGGCCGAACGCCCGCGGCGTGAGGAGATGGCGCAGGCCCTGTCGTCACCGGTCGAGCTGGACCTGCACACCGTGCGCGACGACCAGCTGCGGCTGATCTTCACCGCCTGCCACCCCTCGCTGCAGTCGGCCTCGCAGGTGGCCCTCACGCTGCGGCTGGTGTGCGGCCTGACGGTCGACGAGATCGCCGCCGCGTTCCTCACCACATCGTCCGCCACCACGCGGCGCATCACCCGCGCCAAGGACAAGCTGCGCAGCAACCGAATCGGCTTTCGCATCCCGCCGGACGAGGATCTGCCGGGGCGCCTGGCCTCCGTGCTCTCGGTGGTGGAAGTGATCTTCACCACCGGGCACCACACGGTGACAGGGAGCGCGCTCGTCCGTGTCGACCTGCTCGACGAAGGGGTGCGCCTGGCGCGGCTGCTCGCCGAACTGATGCCCGACGAACCCGAGTGCCGGGGACTGTTGGCGCTGCTGCTGTCCACCCGCGCTCGGTCCGCCACCCGCGTCGCCGACGACGGCACGATGGTGTTGCTGCGCGACGCTGACCGCTCGCGCTGGGATCGCGCCGAGATCGCCGAGGCCGTGGCGCTGCTCGAGCAGACCCTGCGTCGCGGCAGGCCCGGACCGTTCCAGCTGCGCGCGGCCATCTCGTGTCTGCACAGTGCTGCGCCGAGCACCGAGGCCACCGACTGGCCGCAGATCGTGCAGCTGTACGACATGCTCGCCGCGCGTGATCCGTCGCCGGTGGTGCTGGTCAACCGAGCCGTGGCCGTGGCCGAGGCACGGGGACCCGAGGACGGGCTCGTCGCGTTGCTGGAAGTGGCGGATGACGAGGCGATGCAGCGGTGGCATCTGTTCCACGCAACGCACGCCGACCTGCTGGAACGCACCGGCGACCGCGCAGGCGCCCGTGCCGCGCTCGACCGTGCGCTCGCCTGCCCGCACAACGACATCGACGACCGTGTGCTGCGCGACCGTCGGGCTGCGCTGGCGGGCGATTGAGTTTCAGTGCACTGAGTGCAGTGGACCGTCGAAGGGTCCGCCGAACATCCGTTGCAGGATCTCGCCCGTCACCTGGCGGGCGTCGAGGCCGTGCTCGGCGCCGGCCACCAGGGCGGCGCGCACGACGCCGATCGTCGCGTTGGCCACGGCGTGGGCTCGCACGGTGGCCTCGACGCTGCTTCCCCAGTGCGTGATCAGGAAGTCGGCGATGACCAGTTCGTAGTCGCGGTCGGTGCGCGCGTCCTCGTCGCGCAGGTCGGCGCTCTCGCGCAGCAGGGAGTAGCGGATGAGGCGCGTCGGGCTGGTGGTGTCGAACCCGGCGAGGATCACCTGGCGTAGATGCGACATGGGGTCGGCGTGAGGGGCGCCCTCGCGCAGTCGCTGCACCACCGCTTCGACGCGTTCGCCGTGGTCGGGGAAGGCGGCGGCGGCCTTCGTCGGGAAATGCAGGAAGAACGTGCGCGTGCTGACCCCGGCCGCGGCGGCGATCTCCTCCACGGTCGTCTGGTCGAAGCCGCGCTCGGAGAACAGGCGAATCGCGTGCTCGGACAGGTTGCGACGGGTCTCGAGCCGCTGGAGTTCGCGTTGCCCGATCGGACGGTCGTCCTTCGTGGTCTGCATCATCGTCCCCCTCCGGACGATCCCTTGACGTGCGCTGGCACGAGGGGAATACTGCAGTCACTGTACCTGCC
>JBMOGW010000082.1:0-13831 GCA_049318165.1 Ilumatobacteraceae bacterium | reverse complement strand
TGGTGCTCGGCAACCTCGACTTCAAGCGCGACTGGGGCTACGCCGGCGACTACGTGAAGGCGATGTGGCTGATGCTCCAGCAGGACGAGCCGGACGACTACGTGGTGGCCACCGGCGAGACCCACAGCGGCGAGGAGCTGGTGCGTCTGGCCTTCCAGGAGGCCGGCATCGAGGACTGGCAGCGCTACGTGCGCCAGGATCAGAAGTTCTACCGACCGGCCGAGGTCGACCTGCTGATCGGCGACCCGACCAAGGCGCAGGACAAGCTCGGCTGGCAGCGCGAAGTGAACTTCGAGCAGCTCATCACGATGATGGTCGAGAACGACCTTCGCATCGAGAGCGCCAAGCGCTGACCGTCAGCCCTCGAACGGGATGTCGGTGATCGCCTCCATCAGGCGATCCTCCTCCGGCTGCACGCCGGCCTGCAGCTTCATCCGCAGCGCCAGCCCGAACGTGACCATCGCGGCGAAGGACGAGGCCACCAGGCCCCATTCGATGCGCCGGAACAGGTCGTCCCCGGCCAGCCAGGTGACGACGACGAACGTCACGGCGCCGACGCCCCATCCGACCGCCACCAGGGCGTGGCCGCGCAGGGCGATGACCGCCTGGGCCATCGCCAGCCCGGCCATGTAGAGGGCACTACCGAGCGCCAGCATCGCCAGCGTGCGGCTGCCGACCGTGGCGTCGTACATCTTCTCGATGACGAACGGGCCGAAGACGTAGGCGCCCGAGACGCCGGCCACGCCCACGATCGCCACCAGCACGAGCAGCTTGCGCAGGCCGGCGCGGAACTCGGCCAGCTCGTTGCGTGCCGCGAGGCGGGCGAGCCTGGGGAGCAGCGCGGCCTGCACGGCCTGGAACAGGTACAACGGAATGCGCGACAGCAGTACGCCGTAGCCGAACTGGGTGACCAGCTCCTGCTGGCCGTCGGCCTTCAACAGGTTGGCGGCCACCGGGCCGGCGTTCACCAGGCTGGCGGCGAACACCGAGCCGAGCAGCAGCCAGCCGAGGTTCGGCGTGACTTCGCCCCAGGTGGCGGGCGGGCCGTCGTCGGTGTGCAACTGGCCGCGGCCGAGCACCCAGAAGAAGCCGGCCAGCGGAGCGAGCGCGACGGCCATGCCGTAGGCGCCGGCACTGGTGGCGCCGATGACGGCGAGGCCGATGCACAGCAGCACACGGACGGCACCGTCGGCTCCGAGCACCACTGCGTAGGCGCGGAAGCGGCCGCTGCCGCTGGCGATGCCACGAGCCAGGTGGACGGGCGCGTACGCGGCGAACGCGAGGACGAGCGCGAGCAGCAGCACCCAGTCGCCGTCGAAATAGTTGTCGGTGATGACGCTGCCGAACAGCATGATGACGCCGATCACCGAGACGGCGAGGATGGCGCCGAGCAGGGCGACCTTGCGCACCACCGGGCGACCGCCCTGGCCGAGGGCGCGGCGGGCGGAGATGGCTCGGCCGAGCTCCTGCTCGAGCGGCAGGAAGAACCCCGGTGCCAGGGCGAACGCGGCGAACCAGAGCGACAGCACCGGGGCGAAGGCGTCGTCGCCGCCGAGTGCGCTCTTGCCGACGCGGAGGAATGCGAAGCTCGCCACGCCGGCCACGAGCAGGCCGATGCCGACGGGGATGGTGCCCTCCGGCAGCGGCGCTCGTGACGAAGGGGACTGCTCGTCGGTTCTGGTCACCAAGCGGACGAGCCTACTCACTGGGTGGTGTCCAACGACGGTCAAGTCGGCCACGAGCGGTGCCGATGACACGGTATGCGTCGCCCACCACTCCTCATCGTCGCGCTCGTCGCGCTGGCGGGGGTGCTGCCGGGCGTGTCGATCGGCGCGTCACCCGTGGTCGCGGCAGATGTGAGCCTGGTGATCGACGGTCGCGGCAATGGCCACGGCGTCGGCCTCAGCCAGTGGGGCGCCTACGGCTATGCGGTCGACCACGGCTGGACGGCGACGCAGATCCTCGACCACTACTACGGCGGCACGGTGTCGGGCACGGTGCCGGTGGACACCACGGTGCGCGTGCGTCTGCAGAACCTCGACGGGGCGCAGACGGCGGTGGCGGTCGACAGCGGTGCACTGCTCGTGGGTGGCATCACCGGTGGGCCGTGGCGGTCCGTGCTGGTGCGCGAGACCGCATCGGAGAACAGCTACACGGTGTGGGCGCGAGCCGACGTGACTCGGTGTCCGAGCAGCACCGGCGATCCGGTGGCCGCCGGGTGGACGCTGGTGAGGGCCGGCGTCACCGGCCCGGTGGAGGTGCGTACGTCGGTCGATTCGGCGACGGTCACCGATCGCGCTCAGCTGCTGTCGACGTGCGAGCCGAGCGGCACCGTGCGCTGGTACCGCGGCACGATCCGGGCCCTGAACGACTCGGCGGGGGTGAACCGCACGGTCAACGTGCTGCCGCTCGAGCAGTACTTGCGCACCGTGATCGCGATGGAGATGTCGCCGGGGTGGGCCGTCGCTGGCGGCGGTCGTGGTGCGCAGGCGCTGCAGGCGCAGGCCGTGGCCGCGCGCAGCTACGCGGTCGCCTACCCGACCACGGTCAAGGCCTCGACCGCTGCGTGGTCGGACGTGTGCGACATGGTGTGCCAGTCCTACTTCGGTGTCGCCTATCGCACCGCCGGCAGCAGCACTGTTCGGGTGGTGGAGTCCGCCGCCACCGATGCCGCGGTGGCGGCGACGGCCGGTGTGGTGCGACGCGTCGGCACGACCGGTGGCCCGGCGGCCCTGGCCATGTTCTCCGCGTCGAACGGCGGTTGGACCACCACGAACCCGCACCCGCTCACACCGTTCCCGGCGGTGCAGGACAACGGCGACGACACGGCGCTGAACCCCAATCACGCGTGGTCGGTGACGTTGACCGGCTCGGCCATCGCCGCCAAGTACCCGGAGATCGGCACGTTCATCGGGCTGACCGTGACGTCGCGCAACGGGTTCGGCGAGTGGGGCGGTCGAGTGCTGACCATGACGATCTCCGGCACCGCGGGCACGGCCAGCACGACCGGCGCGACATTCCGCAGTCGCATGGGGCTGAAGGACACCTGGTTCGCGGTGCGGGGCGCCAGTTCGCCGCCGGTGCCGACGGACGTGTGCGGCGATCGCGTCGCGCCGGTGGTGACCGGGGCCCTCTCGCCACGACCTGCGGCGCGGTACGTCGCGGCTGCGCCGGCGCGGCGCATCGTCGACTCCCGCACCGGTCTCGGCACCGCGGCGGCGCGGTTGGCTGCGGGCTGCACGATGGTGATCGACCCGAACCTTGCGGCGGACGTCACCTCGGTGGCGCTCAACGTGACGGCCGTGAAGCCTGCGGCTGCGGGTTCGGTGACCGCGTACGCCTGTGGCACGCCGCGTCCTGCCGGTCCGTTCGCCCCCGCGGTCGTCGGCCGAGCGGTGGGCACCGCAGTGGTGGTGCCCCTCGCCGCGGATGGCACGTTCTGCGTGCACAGCACCGCGACGACCGATGTGGTGATCGACCTCGTCGGTGTGCACTCGGCCACGCGCGGCTCGAACTTCCAGCCGGTGACCCCGGGTCGGCTGTACGACTCTCGTACTCGGGGCTCGCTGGTGCCCGCGGGCACGGTGCTGCGGGTGAAGGTGGCCGGCACGGCGAAGGTGCCGGTGGGTGCCACTGCGGCGGTGCTCACGGTGCAGAGCCTGTCGGCGCAGGCGAGCGGGACCGTGGTCGTCCACCCGTGCACGGCCACCCGGCCTGCAGTGTCGTCGCTGGAGGTGACCAAGGGCGTGGCTGTGGCGAACCAGGTGCGCACCACCCTCGCCTCGACGGGTGCCGTGTGCATCTGGGTGCCGCAGGCGATGCACGTCGTCGTCGATGTCAGCGGCTGGTACGGCGCGACGGCCACCACTCGATTCGTCGCCGCGTCGCCCGTACGGTTGGTGGACTCGCGGATCGACCGCGGCCTCACGGGCGGGTTCGCTGCCGGGTCGAACCGCTCGATCGCGCTGGCCGGACTCGGCGGCATCCCGGCGCCGGCGACCGTGAAGGCGGTCCTCGCCGAAGTGACCGCCACCGGGGCCGGCGGTGCCGGGTGGCTGACGGTGCATCCGTGCCTCTCGCCGGTCCCGAGCGTGTCGATGGTGCGCTACGCCCCGGGAACGACAGCGGCCACGACCGTCGCCGGGATCGACGACGCTCGTGGCCGGTGGTGCGTGTCCACCAGTGCGGCGGTCCACGTGCTGGTCGACGTCAGCGGTTGGTACGTCTGACGCGACCTGCGGTGTTGCGGGTCAGGCGGCAGCCTTGGCGCGCGGCTTGGCGGTCGCCTTCGGGGCCTTCGCCGCCGCTGTCTTCGCCGTGCTCTTCACGGTCGAGGTGGCGGTCTTCGTGGCGGTCTTGGCGGCGCCCTGCGCCTTGCTGCTGACGTCCTTCGCGGCCAACTGGGCCTTTGCGGTGACGTCCTTGACGGTCGACTGCGCCTTGGCGGTGAAGTCCTTCGCCGCGGCCTGGCTCTTGTCGGCCGACTCCTGCGCCTTCACGCCGAGGTCCTTGGCGAACTGGGTGGCCTGCTGCACGCCGAGCACGCCGAGGCCGATGGTGATGTAGGCGCCGTCACGCAGGACGGTGCCGACCTTCTCGGCTGCCTTCTCGGCGGTCTTCAGGGCATCGACGCGGGAGAGGTCGATCGAGGGGAACTGGGGGATCGAGGTCATCGGAGGTCCTTTCGAGGGGGTGATTGCAGTGTAGCGCAGAGTGCTAACTATTGCAAGCACTCGCATGCGACCTGCCCTGTGTCGCGGGGTCGCCACGGCTAGCCTTGGCTCCTCGTGGATGCCACCGGAACGATCGCCCCGCCCGTCGTGGCCGTCATGGTCGTGCACCAGCCCGGCGACTGGTTCGACGAGGTGCTGGACGGCCTGGCGCGCCAGGACTACGGCAATCTGAAGGTGCTCTTCCTGGTCACCGGCGAGCCCGACGACCTGCCCTCGCGCATTCGCTCGAGGGTCGCCAACTCCTTCGTGCGCGCTGTCGGTGGCAACCCGGGCTTCGGTCGCGCCGCCAACGAGGTGCTGCGCCTGGTGGAGGGCGACAACGGCTTCTTCTGCTTCCTGCACGACGACGTCGCACTGCAGCCGTCGGCCATCCGCCTGCTGGTGGAGGAGCTGTACCGCTCGAACGCCGGCATCGTCGGCCCCAAGCTGGTCACCTGGGACGACCCGCAGATCCTGCAGCACGTCGGCCTCGCCGTCGACCGCTTCGGCGAGATCGACCCGATCATCGAGCCAGGGGAGTACGACCAGGAGCAGCACGACGCCGTCCGCGACGTGTTCGCCGTGCCCACCGCGTGCCTGCTGGTGCGCGCCGACCTGTTCCGCACCATCGGTGGCTTCGACCCGACCATCGAGTACCACGGCGACGACGTCGACCTGTGCTGGCGCGCCCACCTCAGCGGCGCCCGCGTGGTGGTGGTGCCGGCCGCGTCGGCCCGGCACCGCGAAGCGCTCGGCGAACGCCGCCCCGATCTGCCCGTCGCCGGGCCCCGCGCCCGCGCCCGGATGCGCAGCGTCGCCACCCTCACCGGCAGTCGCCGCCTCATGCTGCTCTCGGTGCAGTTGGTGCTGATGACGCTCGCGCAGTCGGTCTACCTCGCAGTGCGCGGCCGCTTCCGCGACGCCGCTGCCGGTCTCGGTGCCCTGCTCGGCATGGTGCCGCTGTCGCCGTCGTACTTCGCGCGCCGTCGAGCCATCGCCCCGTTGCGCCAGGTGCCCGACACCGAGGTCGCCGGCCTGCAGTTGCGCGGCAGTGCCCGGGTCACCGCTTTCATGCGCGCACGCGACAGCCGACCTGTCGACCCGGAGATGGGCAACGAGCGCCGTTGGCGGGAGAGCGCCGGCAGCGCACCGGTGATCGCCTGGCTGGTGGTGCTGATCCTGTTCCTCGTCGGCAGTCGCAAGGTGATCGCCGACGGTGTGCCGCGCTTCGGCGAGTTCCTCCGCTTCCAGCCGAGCCCCGCCACGATGCTCGGCGACTACCTGTCCGGTTGGTCCGGTCACGGCCTGGGCAGCGCCACCGCGGTGCCCACGGCCATCGGGGTCACCGCGGCGATGAGCGTCGGCACCCTGTTCCACACCGGGCTGTTGCACACGCTCGCCGTCATCGGCCTTTTGCTCGCCGGCTACCTCGGCGCCTGGCGTCTCGCCACGATCTTCCCAACGGTGCGAGCCCGCATCACGGTGCTCGTCGTCTACGCCGCCGTGCCGTTGGGCGCCGAGCTGCTGTCCGCAGGCCGTTGGAGCGCCCTGGTCGGCTACGCGCTGGCGCCGTGGGTCGTGCACCTGCTGCGCCGTTTCGCCGGGCTCGACAGCCGTTGGGTGGACGAGGACGGCGACGGCGAGGCGTTGCGCGATCTGCCCGTGCGCAAGCGCGTGCGTATCGGCGCCCAACTGGCATTGCTCGCGTCGCTGTCATTTGCGTTCGCCCCGTCGTCGATGGTGCTGCTCGTCGGCATCGGCCTGGTGCTCGCCGTCGCCACCCTCGTCAGCCGCGGGTCCGCGGTTGCCGCGGGGATGATGGCGCTCGGGTCGCTCGGTGCGCTCGTGGTGGCGCTGATCGTCAACCTGCCGTGGTCGGCCACGTTCTTCGGCAAGGGCGGCTGGACCGCCATCGTCGGCGTGCCGCCCACGACGTCGCGCTCGCTCGGCGTGCGCACCCTGGCTGAATTCGACCTCGGCAGCGTGCGCTTCACCGCGCTCGCGCTGGCCCTGTTCATCCCGGTGTTCGCCGCACCGTTGGTGTCGCGGTCGTGGCGGTTCGTGTGGTCGGTCCGCGCCGCGGCGCTGGTGACGGTGTTCGGCGCACTGGCGATCCTCGACGACCGTGGGGCGCTGCCGTTCCGTCTGCCGGAGGCGGGCGTGATGCTGGTCCCGGTGGCCGTCGGCATCGCCATCGCCGCGGGGTGCGTGGTGGCCGCGTTCGACGTCGACGTGCTCGCCGGCCACTTCGGCTGGAAGCAGCCGCTGGCCGTGCTGTCGATGGCCGCGATGGTGGTGGGCGTCATCCCTGGCGTGCTGGCCACCGCCGATGGCCGCTGGCACATGCCCAGCCGCACGCTGCAGGACGTGCTGGTGCAGTTCCCCACCGATCCCGACACCGGCGACTACCGCATCCTCTGGCTCGGCGACCCGGCCGCGATGCCCGTCGCGGCATGGGCGTACCAACCGGGCGTCGGGTACGCCATCACCGACGACGGCCCGCTCTGGCTCGACGAGCGATATGCAGGCGTGCCGTCCGACGTCGAGCAGGAAGTCGCCGACGCCGTGCGCCAGATGGCCGGCGGCTTCACCCTTCGCGGCGGTCGTCTGCTGGCGCAGTACGGCATCCGCTACGTGGTCGTGCCGTTGGCCGACGGCTTCAACGGCACCATCAGTGCGCCGCTCGCCGCGCCGGAGGGCCTGGCCGACGTGCTCGACGACCAACTCGACCTCTCGCCGCCGCTCACCCGGCCGCCGAACTACCTCGTCTACGAGAACACCGCGTACACGCCCACCCGATCGGTGCTGACCGCGGCCGGCGCCACCGCCAGCCAGCAGGCCGGCGGCGAGGCGGTCGCCCAGGCCGATCTGCGCGGCTCGACACCGTGGGCCGTCGGCGCCCCGGATCGGGGCGACGCCACCGGACCGCTGCCCGTCGGCACGCTGCACGTCGGTGTGCCGTTCGACCCGGACTGGCATCTCACCGTCGACGGCACCGAGGTGCCCGCTCGTCGAGCGTTCGGCTCGACGCTCGCCTACGACACACCCACCGCCGGCAACGGCGTGCTGTCGTACGACACGAGCATCGTCCGCTGGCTGTGGGTCGCCTTCCAGGTGCTGGCCATCGGCGGGTTGCTGGCAGCTGCCAGCCGCGCCCGTTCGGGTTACCTGCTGCCGCGTCGTCGCCTGGCCGTGACACTTGCCGACGAAACGCCGGTGGCCGACCTCACGGCACCGTTCGACCCGCCGGTGGTGCCGGCGCAGCGCGCGGACGACCCGGACGCATTGCACTTCCGTGAGGACGGCCCGTCGTGAACCGCCGCCTGCCCGCGATCGTCCTCTTCGTCGTGCTGCCGCTGGCTGCGCTGGCGATGTTCCCGCTCGGGGTGTTCTCGTCGACGCCGCCGCCCACCGTGCCGACGTTCGCCGCCCTCGGCGAACCCACGCAGCCGTTCGTGCCCAACGCAGCGTTCATCAACGCCACGTGGTTCTGCGCCGGCGTGCCCAACCGTGAGGACGCGAGCGGTGGCTTCGTCACCGTCGCCAACCCCACCGACGCCCCGCTCAGCGGCACGATGACGGTGTTCTCCGACACCCCCGGCACCCCGCCGGTCGAGCAGCCCTTCGAGGTCGCGCCGCGCACCACGGCCACCCAGGTGCTGTCGGAGGTGCAGTCCACCGGCGGCTACCTGTCGGTGATGGTCGAGATCGCAGGCGGTGGCGGGTTCGTCGAGCAGCAGGCCGACACGGCTGCAGGAAATGCGGTCAGCCCGTGCTCGAACAGCACCTCGCGGCAGTGGCACTTCGCCGACAACTACACCTTGAACGGCAGCAAGGAAGACCTCGTCGTCACCAACCCGTTCCCGGACGACGCGATCATCAACTTCACGTTCGCCAGCAACGACGGCACCCGCCAGCCGCAGAACCTGCAGGGCGTGCCGGTGCCGGGCAATTCGATCGTCGTGGTCGACCAGAGCAACATGCCCAAGGACGAAGCCGTCCTCGCCGTCACCATCGAGGCCAGCCGCGGCCGGGTGGTGGCCGGTCGGGCGCAGTTGTACCTGGGGGAGCGTTCCGGGTATTCGATGACGCTCGGTTCGCCGTCCACCTCGGCGGAGTGGTGGTTCGCCGACGGCGAGGCCGGCGAGAACGTCACGTTCGAGCGCTACAGCATCTACAACCCGAGCGACGAGGACGTGCAGGTCACCAGCAACTTCTGGGGCCTCAACGACGACCCGACCTTTGTCGGCTACCGCACCGACACGGTCCCTGCCGGCAACGTCATCTCGTTCACGACGTCGGAGTTCGAGGGCCTGCCCACCGGGCGGCACGGGATGACCTTCTCCACCGAGGGTGCCGCGTCGATCGTGGTCGAGCGCGGCATCACCCGTCGTGCCGGCGACGGCTTCGCCACCACCGTCGTGCTCGGCGCGCCGCAGGTGTTCACCGGCTACAGCCGTTGGAGCATGGCCATCGGCACCGATCAAGCCGTCGACGGTGTGCTGTCGGTGATGAACCTCGACTTCCTCGACGGCACCGTCACCGTGAAGGCGCTCGGCCCGGGTGGCGAGGTGCCCGTCCCCGGTCTCGAGAAGATCCCGCTGCCGAAGTCGGGTGTCATCGACATCGCGATCCCGCAGGCCGAGGCCGCGCTGGGCGTGCCGCTGGTGGTCGAGTCGACGCAGCGGATCGTGGTGGAGCGCCTGCTGCCCCGCGGCGGCGACCTCCGCGGCCGGTCCGGCTCGCTGGCGATGCCCGGGTGAGGTCGTGACCCAGCTCGTCATCGCCGCCGTCGTCGTGGTCGTGGCCGTCGTCGCCGGCCTCGTGCTGCGTTCGCGTCGCACGGCCGCTGCGCCCACACAGCCCAGCCTCGCCGTTCCGGCGCAGCTCGACCGGGGTGACTTCCCGTCGGCGACGGCACCGTGGGCCGTCGTCGTGTTCTCGTCCGCCACGTGCGACAGCTGCGCCGACGTGGTGCGCAAGGCGAAGGTGCTGCAATCGAAGGAGGTGTCGGTGGTGGAGGCCGAGTTCACGGCCGCCCGCGACCTGCACCGCAAGTACGACATCCAAGCCGTGCCGATCGTCGCGATCGCCGACGCGCAGGGCGTGGTGCACCGTGGCTTCGCCGGCCCGGTGACGGCCACCGACCTGTGGGCCGCCGTCGCCGACGCCCGTGAGCCCGGCGCCAGCCCCGAGCCCGACCTCGGCCACCATCACCCGCACGATCACGACTGACCCGGTGCACGCGAACTGGGCGTGATCCGTCTCGGAGACCGAGACGAATCACGCCCAGAAGGTTCGGCGGAACGAATCCCGCCCAGAATGCTGCGGCTCGCAGTGGGTCAGTCGCCGACGGGCTGCTGATCCTCGGTGGTGGCCGAGTGGTCGAGGCCGGCGTGGACGATGCGGTCCACGTCGGCGCCGTCGATGGTCTCCCGCTCGAGCAGCTCGTCGGCCACGGCCTCGAGGGCCGCACGGTGCTTGGTGAGCAGCTCGAGCGCACGCTGCTCCTGCTCGTGGAGAATGCGCGAGATCTCTTTGTCGACGATCTTGGCGGTGTCGTCGCTGTACTCGCGGCCCTGGGTCATCAGGTCCTCGCCGAGGAACACCTGCTGGTGACCGCTCCACGCCATCGGGCCGACGGCGTCGCTCATGCCCCACTCGCGCACCATGCGGCGGGCGATGCTGGTGGCCTGCTCGAGGTCGTTGGCCGCACCGGAGTTGAGGTGGCCGTAGACGATCTTCTCGGCGACGCGGCCGCCCATCGCACGGCAGATGACGTCCTCGAAGTACTCCTTCGAGTACGTGTGACGCTCTTCCGGCAGGCTCCACGTGACGCCGAGCGCCATGCCGCGGGGCAGGATGGTGACCTTGTGCAGCGGGTCGGCGTTGGGCAGGATCGCCGTGAGGATGGCATGGCCGCCCTCGTGGATGGCCGTCGCCTTGCGCTCCTCGGCGCTCAGCACCAGGCTCTCGCGGCGGGCACCCATCACGACGCGATCGCGAGCGTTCTCGAAGTCGATGCGCTCGACCTGCTTGCTGCCGCGGCGCACCGCGAACAGTGCGGCTTCGTTCACCAGGTTGGCGAGGTCGGCGCCGCTCATGCCCGGGGTCGCCTTCGACATGACCTCGAGGTTCACGTCGGGGCCCATGCGCTTGTCGCGGCAGTGCACCTTGAGGATCGCCAGGCGCTCCTCGTTCTCCGGCAGCGGCACGACGATCTGGCGGTCGAAGCGGCCCGGGCGCAGCAGCGCCGGGTCGAGGATGTCGGGGCGGTTCGTGGCGGCGAGGATCACGATGCCCTCGCTGGTCTCGAAGCCGTCCATCTCGGCGAGCATCTGGTTCAGCGTCTGCTCGCGCTCGTCGTGCCCGCCACCGAGGCCGGCACCGCGCTTGCGGCCGATCGAGTCGATCTCGTCGATGAAGATGATCGCCCGGCCGAGCTTGCGGGCCTGCTGGAACAGGTCGCGGACGCGGCTGGCGCCGACGCCGACGAACATCTCCATGAAGTCGGAGCCGGTGACGCTGAGGAAGCCGACGCCGGCCTCACCGGCCACCGCACGGGCGAAGAGGGTCTTGCCGGTGCCGGGAGGGCCGACGAGCAGCATGCCCTTCGGCACGCGTGCACCGATCTCGCGGAAGCGCTCGGGCATGCGCAGGAAGTCGACCACCTCGGTGATCTCCTGCTTCACGCCCTCGTAGCCGGCGATGTCGGCGAACGTGGTCGACGGCTTGTCGGCCGAGTACGTCTTTGCTCGCGAGCGCCCGATCGACATCACGTTGCCCATCTGGCCCTGCGCTCGACGGTTCATCCACACGAGGAAGCCGATGATGAGGAAGAAGGGCAGCAGCAGGCTGGCCCAGTTGAGCAACCAGTTGCTCGCCGGCTCCTTGGTGGTCCAGTCGACGTTGTGCTCGCGCAGCGTCGCCTGCTCGGCGTCGCTGGGGAAACTGTCGCGGACCGTGGTGGTGAACTTCGTGCCGTCGGCCAGTTCGCCTTCGATCGAGTTCGTGCCGTTGGTCAGCGAGAAGCTGGTGACCTTGTCGTTCTCGACTGCGGTCATGAACTCCGTGTAGCTCAACTTGGTGCCGGTCTCGCCCGGCCAGACCTGGTTGAGCAGCAACGTGCCGACAAGCACGGCGAGCAGGACGGGGATGGTCCAGCGCGGCCATCCGCTCATGGGGCGCTTCTGGCCGCCCTGGGGCGGCTGCTGGCCATTTTGCTGACCGCGCCCCGGAGGAGGGGGAGGGGGCGGCGGGGGAAGGTTGGACATGTGGCAATGCTACGGCCCGTATCCACCACTGGCCACGCGGGACCACATAGCGTGCAGTCATGCGCCGGCAGTGCTCTCGTTCCGGATGTGCCGAAGAGGCCGTCTCGACCCTCTCGTACCAGTACGCCCGCTCGATGGTGTGGCTGGACGACCTCGCGGCTGACCGCGATCCGCACAGCTACGACCTCTGTCACCGCCACACCCTGCGGCTCTCGGTGCCGAACGGGTGGCGGTTGGAGGATCGCCGCGAGCGTCGCCAGTTGGCCTACGCGGCCACGCCCCGCCTCGCGGGCTGACGTCACCGTCCCGGTCGCCGCGCGCCCCGGGGCGCGCGAACGCGCGCCGGTAGGCTCGTCTGTCGTGTCGTCCCCGAAGCTCTCGCCGCTCGTGACGACCGGTGACCGCGCCGCGGTGCCGGTCGGTCAGGCCTGTGTGTTCTGGCTGGGCGCATGGATGGTGGGCCAGGTCGTCGCGACCGCCGTCGGGCTGGCATCGGGCGCCACCACCATCGCGGAGGCGGGCCCCGGTTGGCTGCTCGGCGTCGCGCTGGCCGGTTGGATCCCGTTCCTCGTGGTGCTGTACACGCTCGGCAAGCGCTACGGCATCGGGTCGTTCGGCCCCGACTGGGGGCTCACGTTCCGCCCGATCGACCTGCTCGGCGTACCGATCGGGGTGGTCACACAGCTGGTCGTGCTCCCGCTGCTGTACTGGCCGTTGCAGTCCGTGTGGCCCGACACGTTCTCCGAGACGAAGATCCAGGAACGAGCGAAGACGCTCTTCGACAGCGCGTCCGGTGCCGGCGTGTTGCTGCTCGTCGTGGTCGTGGTGTTCGGAGCGCCGCTCGTCGAGGAGCTCGTCTACCGCGGTCTGCTGCAGGGCGCGTTCACCCGTCGCTACCACGAGGTCGCGTCGGTCGTGCTCGTCGCGTTGTGGTTCGCGGTCATCCACTTCCAGCCGATCGAGACGCCGGGCCTGTTCGTGGTGGGCCTGGTGCTCGGCTTCGCTGCGTTGTTCACCCGTCGCCTGGGCATGGGGGTCGTCGCGCACATGTCGTTCAACGCGACGGGTCTCGTCCTCGTCGCGATGGTGTGAGTCCGACGGTGGCTGCCGAGACCGTGACGGTGACCGTGACTGCCCTGGCGCCGCTCGGCATGGAACAATCGTGGGCGGCATGAGCGACCGCGACGTCACCGACGACCTCCTCCTCGACGACCCTGCACCGTTGGATCCCTTCGACGACGTGGTCGACCCCGTCACCGAGGTGCCCGCGCCGTCCAGCGGTCGGCGCATCTGGCAGCGGATCATCCGCCGTCCTGTGAACTGGCTGAACCGCCCGTGGCCGGCAGAACGCATCGCGCAGTACCTCACGGCGCTGCTCCTCGTCGGCGGTTCCACGTTCGCCGTCCTTCAGGTCATCCACCTCGACCTGGTGTTCGAGAACAACACGCCCACCGGCGGCGACATGGGCGCTCACGTGATGGGGCCGGCGTTCCTGCGCGATCACCTGCTGCCGAACTTCCAGATCCAGGGCTGGAGCAACTACTGGTACAACGGGTTCCCGCTCTACCGCTTCTACATGGTCATCCCGGCGCTGCTGATCGTGTTGCTCAACGTGGTCCTGCCGTACGGCATCGCGTTCAAGATCGTCGCCTGCCTGGGCATCGTGACGCTGCCGTTCTGCTGCTTCGCCTTCGGTCGCCTCGCTCGCTTCAAGTACCCGATCCCCGAGCTGATGTCGCTGGCCGCGCTGGTGTTCCTGTTCGACGAGAGCTTCAGCATCTACGGCGGCAACGTGAAGAGCACGATGGCGGGCGAGTTCTCGTTCTCCATCGCCCTGTCGTTCGC
>JBMOGW010000081.1:0-13978 GCA_049318165.1 Ilumatobacteraceae bacterium | reverse complement strand
CCACCAGCCGAGTCAGCAACAGCGGCAGGAGGGGGAACATCAACTCGCTCGCCGCGTCCTGCGTCAGCGACACGAGCGTCAGGACGATCAGGTTGCGGGTCAACCACGGATGTCGGCGCTCCACCTCGGCATTGTTGCCTGCATCGGTGCCACCGCGATCATCGGTGTCGCGGCCGACCCGGGACGGGTAGATCAGACGGTGCTGCGACGAGTGCGGTGGATGCGCGTGGTGCGCATCGTCACGGCGTCACCGCACTCACTGCACACCAGGTGCGCGCGCGGCTCGTGACCGCACGTGTGCTCGAGCCGCAGCGGCGGACCCTCGGGTCCGGTCTCCCACTGGTCACCCCAGCGCCACAGCGCGAGCACCACGTCGGACAGGGCCCGGCCCTTCTCGGTGAGGTGGTACTCGTGGTGGCCGTCGTCGGTGGGCCGCTTCTCGAGGACGTCGTGCGCGATCAAGGTCTGCAGTCGGTCGGTGAGGATGTTGCGGCTGATGCCCAGGTCGTCGCAGATCACGTCGAAGCGACGCATGCCGAGGAAGACGTCGCGCACGATCATCAGCGTCCACCACTCGCCCACCACGTCGAGCGCGCGGGCCATCGAGCAGTCGAGGTGCTCCAGGGATCGGCGTTTCATCGGTCACATCCTAGTTGCTTGACGCAACTTGGACAGCGTGGCATGGTTCGTTTCATGACGCAACTGGACGACTCCCGGCCCGACGGCGCGACCGCCGACTGGGCGCCCACCGCCTGCATCCTCTGCGAGTGCAACTGCGGCATCGAGGTGCGCCTCGGTGGCCCGACCGGCCGCTCGTTCGATCGCATCCGCGGCGACAAGGCCCATCCGGCATCGCAGGGCTACACCTGCGAGAAGGCGTTGCGGCTCGACCACTACCAGAACGGCGGGGAACGCCTCACCTCGCCGATGCGCCGTCGTCCCGACGGCACCTACGAGCCCGTCGACTGGGACACCGCGGTGCGCGAGGTGGCCGAGGGCCTGGCCCGTGTGCGCGACACCCACGGCGGGCAGACGATCTTCATGTACGGCGGCGGCGGGCAGGGCAACCACCTCGGCGGCGGTTACGCGTCGGCCGTGCAGCGTGCGTTCGGCGGCCGGTACCGCAGCAGTGCGCTCGCGCAGGAGAAGACCGGTGAGTTCTGGGTGAACGGGAAGATGTTCGGCGGCTCGATGCGCGGCGACTTCGAGCACTGCGAGGTGGCGCTGTTCGTCGGCAAGAACCCGTGGCAGTCGCACGGCATGCCGCACGCCCGCACCACGCTGAAGGAGATCGCCCGCGACCCGGCACGTGCGCTCATCGTCGTCGACCCGCGGCGCAGCGAGACCGCCGACATCGCCGACATCCACCTCGCGCTCCGCCCCGGCACCGACGCCTGGCTGTTCAGCGCGCTCGCCGCGGTGATCGTCCAGGAGGGCCTGCTGGCCCGCGACTGGCTGGCGGACCATGCCGCCGGCGTCGACGAGGTGGTCGGCGCGCTGCAGGCGGTCGACATCGATGCGTTCGCCGCCGTGTGCGAACTCGACCCCGCACTCGTGCGCAGCACTGCGCGCCGCATCGCGCAGGCCGACAGCGTCGCCGTGTTCGAGGACCTCGGCACGCAGATGGGTCTCCACTCCACGCTCGTCAGTTGGCTGGAGAAGCTGGTGTGGGTGCTCACCGGCAACTTCGCCAAGCCCGGCGCGCAGTACATGACCACCTCGCTCGTCAGCCTCACCGGCGGCAAGTCACCGGGTGCGGGCCGGGGCGGCAGCCGTGTGTCGCCCGTCGTCGGTGCCCCGATCATCACCGGGCTCGTGCCGTGCAACGTGATCACCGAGGAGATCCTCACCGACCACCCCGACCGCTACCGGGCGCTGATGGTCGAGAGCGGCAACCCGGTGCACTCGCTCGCCGACAGCGCGCGGATGCGCGAGGCGATGCGTGCGCTCGACTTCTCCGTCGTCGTCGACGTGGCCATGACCGAGACGGCCCGCGAGGCGTCGTACGTGCTGCCCGCCGCATCGCAGTACGAGAAGTGGGAGTGCACGTTCTTCAACTTCGACTTCCCGCACAACGTGTTCCACTTGCGCGCGCCGATCCTGCCCCCGCTGGAAGGCACGCTGCCCGAGCCGGAGATCCACGCCCGCATCGCCGAAGCCGCGGGCTTCCTGAACCCGGACGACATGGCCGCCCTGCGATCCGCGGCGGAGGACAGCCGTCTGACGTTCGGGGCCGCCTTCCTCGACTACATGAGCGCCCACCCCGAACTCGGCGCACTCGCACCGATCATCCTCTACCGCACGCTCGGTCCCACGCTGCCGAACGGCGCCGCCGCAGCCGCCGTGCTGTGGAACGCCGCACATCGCTGCGCGATGACCTACCCCGACAGCGTCCGCGCCGCCGGCTTCGAGGGAGAGGGCCTCGAACTCGGCGAGGCGCTGTTCGACGCCGTGCTCGCTTCGCCCCACGGCCTGACGTTCAGCGTCGACGAGTGGGACGTCGTGTGGGGCCGCGTCGGCACGGACGACGGCCGCATCCAGTTGGCGATCCCGCAGATGCTCGAGTCGTTCGCCGGCCTCGACCCCGCCGGCCCCGCCATCGACCCGGACTTCCCGCTGGTGCTGTCCGCCGGCGAGCGGCGGTCGTTCACCGCCAACACGATCTTCCGCGACCCGGCCTGGCGCAAGCGCGACGCCGACGGCGCATTGCGCGTGTCCGAGGTCGATGCCGTGGCGCTGGGCCTCACCGACGGCGGCCGCGCCGTGCTGTCCACCGCTGCCGGGCAGGCGGAGGTGACCGTGGAGGTGTCGCCGATGATGCGGCCCGGCCACGTGTCGCTGCCCAACGGCATGGGGGTGGAGGGCGCCGGTGTGGCGCCGAACGAGCTGACCGTGCGTGAGCACCGCGACCCGATCGCAGGGACGCCGTTCCACAAGCACGTGCCGGCGCGGCTGGAACCGGTCGGCTGACCCGTCAGGCGTCGTGCGCCGGTTCGCGTGGCGACACCGGCAGCGGCGCCGTCGCACCCGCTGCCATCAACCCGACCGCCAACAGACCGGCGGTGACCGTCAGCGCCTTCAACACGCCGACGTGATCACCGATCAGACCGATCAGCGCGGGCCCGGCGAGGAACGCCGTGTAGCCGATGGTGGCGACCACGCTCACCCGTCCGGCGGCCAGCACCGGGTCGTCCGCCGCCGCGCTCATACCCGTCGGGAAGCCGAGTGCCGCGCCGAGGCCCCACAGCACGATGCCCACCATCGCGGTCACCAACGACGGGCCGAAGATCACCACCAGCACGCCGGCCATCGACATCGCTGCGCTGACACGCAGCACACGCACCCGACCGTGACGGTCGAGCGCCGACGGCCCGAACCAACGGCCGGTCGTCATCGCCGCCACGAACAGCACGTAGGCCATCGAGCCGACGACGTCGCTCGACCCGTAACCGTCGATCGTCGCCACGCCCAGCCAGTCGTTGCCGGTGCCTTCGGTGAAGGCCATCGTCAGCACGAACAGTCCGATCAGCAACGTGCGCCGTTCCTTCCACGCCGCCAGCGGGTGGCGCGGCGCAGCGTCGCCGTGTGCCTCGTCGGCGGGTGACTCCTCGGCCGGCAGGAAGCCACGGGTGGCCAGTGGCACGCCGGCGCCGACGATGACCGCCACCACCAGCAGATGTGCGGTCACCGGTACGTCGAGCGCGTTCATCGCAGCACCACCGAGTGCGCCCGCCACCGTGCCGATCGAGAAGCCGGCATGGAAGCGCGACATGATCGACCGGCCGAGCTGCTGCTCGACCGCGGCAGCCTCCACGTTCTGCGCGACGTCCCAGAAGCCGTTGCCGAACCCGATCAGCAGGAAGCCGGCGCCGACGACCCACACGTCGACCAGCACGCCCACGGCCGCGATCGCCAGGCCCACCTGGCACAGCACGCTGAAGATCACCACCGTGCGCCGCACGCCGAGACGGTGCACCATCAACCCCGACAGCGGCAGCGAGACCAGCGAACCGATCGCGATCATCAACAGCAATCGGCCGAGCGGCCCCGGCCGGAGCTCGAGCTCGTCGCGGATCTGCGGCACCCGGGACAACAGGCTGGCGATGCCGAGTCCGCACAGGATGAAGACGAGGGACACGGCCCGGGTGGCGCGGATCAGCACCGTGGCACTGTACTGATCACGGCGATTCGGTCCCGGATCCGTTCACACCAGCCCGGCGCGACGCTTGAGCGCGGTGACGATGCGTTCGCGCTCCCAATCGAACCGTTCGGGCCACGCGGGGTCGTGGTCGTGCAGGTCGATACGGACGCTCACGTGTGCTCCCGGCCGGACGCGGCCCTGCGCGCCGCGAACGACTGCACCGCAGGACGGCGCCAACCGAGGCCGCGCACCATGCTCGACGGCGGCCACACGGCGTCGCGGCTGTAGGCCCACCACTCGAACGGATTCATGTAGTACGCGCACGAGTGCACCACGCGGCCGAACGGCTCGCGACGGCCGCGCGCCAACCACACCACCGGGGCGACGACGGCGGCCAGGGCGCTCCACAGCCCGTACAGCAACAGGTACGCCGGCCCGAACCAGCGCGCCTGCCACACGTGCACCGACTCGTGGTCGGCCACCAACTTCGCTCGCCGCGGCTGGTCCACCGCGCCCGCACCGGACACGACGTTGCCGAGCGTCATCGCGTACCCCTCACGCGGCACCGCGCCACGTCGGTAGACGTGGTACGACCGCCGCTCGCTGAGCACCGGCACGTACCCGCCGTTCGTCGCGAACGCGATCAGGTGAGCGCCCAGCCCGGTGAGCACGGGGATGCACGCCCACGTGGAATCGAGCACGAACGCCACGACCCCCTGGGGGCGTCGCCACGGGTAGATGTGCCGCGCGCCGCAGATGGCACCGTTCAGCCCGGCCACCACGGCCATCGCGACGCCCACCGCCGGGTGCAGCCACCCGCCGGCGAACCAGCCGAGCGCGGCACCGCCCGCCGCAGATGCGATGGCTTCGAACACGGGCCCCAGGCTAGGTGCTACCGTCCGCCGCCATGGGAGTGGCGAACGTGGGGGTCTGCTTCGACCGCTCGTTCCCGCCGAGTGCACTGCACGAGTACACCGAGCGGGCCGAGAGCGGCGGTCTCGATCAGTTGTGGATCATCGAGGACTGCTTCTTCACCGCCGGTGTCAGCCTGGCCGCGACCGCGCTGGCACGCACGAACCGTCTCACCGTCGGACTCGGGATCCTGCCCGCGGTCGCACGCAACCCCGCCATCACGGCGATGGAGATCGCCACGCTCGCCAACCTCGCCCCCGGCCGCCTGATCGCCGGCATCGGCCACGGTGTGCAGAGCTGGATGGAACAGATCGGCGAACGCACGCCCAGCCCGCTGACCACCCTCGACGAGGTGATCACCGTGGTGCGCCGCCTGCTGCGCGGCGACAGCGTGACTTTTCGCGGGCACCACGTGCACCTCGATGGTGTGCAGCTCGAGCAGCCGCCCGAGAAGGTGCCGCCCGTCGTCGCCGGTGTGCGCGGCCCGAAGTCGATGGCCCTCGCAGGTCGCCGCGCCGACGGCGTGGTGCTGGTGGAGGGCGCCGGGCCCACCTACGTCGCGTCCGCGCTCGCGCAGGCGGGCAACCCGGAGGGGTTCCGCATCAGCGTGTTCAGTGCACTGTGCGTGGAGAACGACCGCGACGCCGCCCACCGCTGGATGGCCCCGGTCGTGGCCAGTTGGCTCAGCTCGCCCAACCCCGCGATGGACGGCCACCCGCACGTCGACGAGATGCGCGAGCGGTTGCGGGAGGGTGGTGTCGATGCCGTGGCCACGATGCCGCGCGACTGGTGGATGGAGCTCGGCCCGATCGGCACCTTCGACGACGCCGTCGAGCACCTGCACCGCCTGGGCAATGCCGGAGCGCACGACGTGTCACTGTTCCCCTGCCCCGACCTGGCCGTCGCCCGTGGCCAGTTGGACGACGCGGTCCGGCTGAAGTCCGTGCTGCGCTGAGGCCCGGGCCTCGCCCGTCAGCGGATCACGAGCGCGCCGAGGGCGGCCAATGCCACCACCAGGCCGATACCGGCCATCATGATGCTGCGGCTGCGCGGTGCCTGCTCGAGGTCGGTGTCGGCGCGCCGCTGGACGGGCGGCTTCACCAGCGCCATCACGTTGCCGACGAACAGCGCGCCGCCGAGTGCCAGCAGCAGCCACACGATGAGGTCCTTGCCCAGGAACATGGCACCAGTGTGCCGGTCGGTTGCAACGGGTTGCACACCCTGCGGGTGATTCGTCAGGACGTGGCGCGCCGCTCGTGCACCACCGTCCCACCCACGGCACCGGGGGTCGTCGGGGACAGGATGCCGCGTTCGCGTGCCTTCTCGATCCAGCTGACGACCGTGCGCGGCGACACGTTGCGCTGACGGGCGATGGTGGCCGCGTACCCACGCCCGAGTCGTACGTAGCGGTGGGCGATCTCGGTGAGGAACTCGTCGGTGAGCCGCACCGGCGCCGCGCGCTCGACCAGCGCCGCCGTCGGATAGCCCGCCACCGGATAGTCGTAGGTGAGCGGGTCGATGCCCACCGACAACAGTTCCGGGATCGTCACCGACACGATGTCCACCGGTGTCGCCCAGCGGAACTCGCGCTGCACGGCCTCCGTGTCGATGCCGTGCGCGGACACGAACTGCAGACGCACGAGCGCAGGGACGTCGTCGCAGAGATCGATCGTCGCCTCCACCTTCCACACGACGGACCGGTCATCGTCGAGCTCGAGGAGGTCGACCACGACGGGAAGGTCGACCACCTGGCCGTTCGGCGCGGTCCACGGATGGCGCTCACCGCGGACGCGACGCACCCGCGACGACATTCCCGGCGGCCTGGCCTGCCCCATTCGCAACCTTCCATCACTCGTCGAAAAACCTTCCATGAGGGTACTTGGTCCCTGGCCGGCGCTCGCCAGGTCCGTATTGTGTGGGCTGTCGCGCCACCGTGCGACCGCGAACCAGGGAGGCCCCAATGAAGCGACCGGTAGTGGTGACCGTCATCGGCGTGCTGGCAGCACTGGGCGGCATCGCCCAGGTCGTGTTCGGCGCCGTCCTGTTCGGCCTGCGCAACGACGCGACGTTCCTGGCGGACGCGAACATCGAGTCCAGCCAGGTGACGCCGTTGGCCATCGCGCTGATCATCATCGGCGTCCTCACGGTCGTGTTCGCTCTCGGCCTGCTGAAGGGCAGCCGACTGAGCCGCGACCTGGTGGGCATCATGGAAGTGCTGCAGATCGCCGGCGCCATCTACACGATCGTGTCGCTCGATTCGTCCCGTCGCGCGTCGGCCATCGGCTCGATCGTCGGTGCCCTCATCGTGCTCTACTTCCTCTTCGGCACCGAGAAGGCGAAGGCGTTCTTCGCCAAGTAGTGACCCCTGGGTGACAGCGGGCACCGTCGTCGGTGGAAGACTGCGCACATGGGTTTCCACCACGTCGCACTGGCCACGCACGACGCGGCCGCCACGCACCGCTTCTACTCCGAGGTGATGGGCTTCCACCTGGTGAAGGTGAACACCACGCCGACGCCCGACGGCACCGGTTTCAGCAAGCACTTCTTCTACGCCACCGACGAGTCGCCGAACGGTGAGACCGGGATGATGGCGTTCTGGGACATCCACGACTCGAAGATCGGCCGCGACTTCAAGTCCGATGTGAACGAGGCCACCGGCCTGCCGTGGTGGGTGAACCACATCGCGTTCGACGCGCCGACGATGGATGAACTGCACCGCCACCGCGACCGCTGGCGCACCCACGGCTACACCGTGCTCGAGATCGACCACGACTTCTGCGTCAGCATCTACATCCGCGACCCATCGAACAACATGGTCGAGTTCTGTTGGACGAAGCGCCCCTTCAGCGACGAGGAGAAGGCCCAGGCCCTCGAATGGGTGGCCCACCCTGCGCCGCCGCTCGAGGACCACGAGCCCAAGGTCGAGGTGTGGGGCCCGCTCGAAGTCCCCGAGCCCGTCGCCGGCGACTGACCATCACTCGGCCGGCGGGGTCGTCGGACGCGCCTTCTGCGGGTAGACGCTCTCGTGGCGGGCGAGCATCGCGACGAACTCCTCGAGCTTGCGGGCACGCGTCTCGGGGCGTTTCACCGAACCGAGGCGATGGATGAACGCGTAGCGATTGGTCTTCGTCAACACGTCGAACATCGCCTGCGCCTCGGGCACCGCGGCGATCGCGGCCAGCAGATCGGCCGGCACCTCGGCCTCTGACGACGGCGCGTACGCCGCGGCCCAGCGACCGTCGGCCTTCGCCGCATCGGCGGCGGCGCGACCCGGCGGCAGGATGAGTCCCGCCGCGTCGAGCCGTTCGTAGTTGGTGACGTTGCGCTGCGACCACATGCTCCGCTTGCCGCGCGGCGTGTAGCGGACCGACGACGTCATCTCGTCGCGGCGGCGCGCCTGGCCGTCGATCCACCCGATGCACAGCGCCTCGTCCACCGCCTCCTGCCACGTCAGCGTCGTGGCGGTGCCGCCCTTCTTGGTGAGCGCCAACCACACGCCGGGCGACGCGTCGTGGTTCGCGGCCAGCCAGCGACGCAACGCAACGGCATCCGCCACCACCAGTTCCTCGAGCTCGGGCTTGGCCATCGGCGCCGTCCCCCGACCGGTCAGACGCTGCGCGCTGCGTTGCCGAACTTGGTGTACTGACCGCGGAACACCAAGCGCGCCACGCCGGTGGGACCGGAACGGTGCTTGGCGATGATCAGCTCGGCCGACGCCTTGTCGGGCGAGTCGCGGTTGTAGACCTCGTCGCGGTACAGGAACATCACGACGTCGGCGTCCTGCTCGAGCGAGCCGGACTCACGGAGGTCGGCGAGCATCGGCCGCTTGTCGGCGCGGCTCTCCAGCGTTCGGCTCAGCTGGCTGAGCGCCACGATCGGCACGTCGAGTTCACGGGCCAGAATCTTCAGGCCACGGCTGATCTCGCTGACCTCCAACTGGCGGTTCTCGGAGTTCGAACCGCCGCTCATCAGTTGGAGATAGTCGATGAGGATCATGCCCAGGCCACCGTGGCGGGCCTTGATGCGCCGCGCCTTGGCGCGGATCTCCATCACCGTGACGCGCGGGTTGTCGTCGAGATACAGCGGGATGGTGTCGATGCGGTTGATCGCACGGCCGATCTTCGTCCAGTCGGCCTCCTGCAGGCGGCCGGTGCGCAGCTTCTGCGACTCCACCTCGGCCTCGCTGGACAGGATTCGCTGGGTGAGCTCGGCATGGCCCATTTCCAACGAGAACACGAGCACCGGCTTGTGCGTCGTCTTCGCCACGTTCGTCGCGATGCCCAACCCCAACGCCGTGTTGTGCACGTAGAGATCGGCGGCGACGAAGTTGTGCAGCTCGGGCACGGTGAAGTCGATGACGCGGTCGGTGCCGGCGGGCGTGATGGCCGTGATGCGGTCCCAGGTCATTGCGGGCGATGCCCACCAGCGCAGACGGTCGTCATCGAGGACCTCGGCCAGCAACGCGATCGTCTCGCGTCGCGGGCGACGGCGGTACGGATGCCAGTTGTGGCTGCGCGGCTTGCCGGCGGCGGCGCTGATGTCGGCCCAGCTGCGCTCGCCCTTCGCCTTCACGACGTCGTCCCACACCTCCACCGGCAGCGTGTCGATGGTGTACTGACCCACCGGCGTCGCGGCGGCCTTCGCCGCCACCGCGGCGACGGCCGCCTCCTTGCCGAGGATGCCGATCTCGCTGCAGAACGCCGCCATCGATCGGCCGTCCATGATTTCGACCTCGAACGCGCGTCGGCGTTCGTCCCCGTACTTCACCGAACGGGTACGCCGCTTCGCGCGGATACCGAACCGAAGCAGCAGGTGCATCACATCGAGCGACAGTTGCTCGCTGACGGTGCCGAACGAGACTCGTGCGTAGCCGGCTCGGGCCACGGTGGCGGAGCCGTCGGTGGCGAACAGCAGGTTGAGGAACCGCGCCACCTGGCGCCTCGGCGCCGTGAAGATCGCTGCCGGCACCCGTTTGTCGTGGGCGTTGCATCCCCATGCGCCGTGGCGGCGGAGCATCTCGGTGACCGGGTTCGGCTTGCCGCCGGCACGGCCGGCGGAGATCCGATACGTCGCCGCCTTCCCCGCGGGAGCGTTCCACGTCAGGTCGGCTCCCAGCGAGCGAGCCGCGACCGTCGCCGCCTCGAGCAACTCCGGCAGGCCGACGGTGAGTGCAGGTGTCCCGACGTTCGGCCCGATGGAGCCGTCACCGATCAGCAGGGCGAGCAGGTCGACCTCGGCGTCGGGCAGGGCTTGGTCGCCGAAGATCGGGAGGATCGCCGGTGCGGCGATGAGGTCGCCGACCTGGAGTTGCTCGAGCGGGCGCCACCCGTGCGCGGAGAGCAGCGGGTGCGGCGCGGTGATGCGGATTCGTCGACCGGAACGCGTCTCGACCAGGAACACCGGCTTGACGCCATCGTCGAGCAGATGGCTGGCCTCGGTCTCGACGAGCGACGCCTCGTCGTCGAGCGACAGCAGCCGGACCGACGGGCCACCGAACGCACCGTCGAAGACCTCGGCGGCGGTGCGCACCGCGCCGGTGCTCGGGTCGACGATCGGGGTGTCCCACGCCACGCACTTGCCCATCGCTGGCCTCGCACCGACGATGTTGAGGGTGCTCGGCTGGAGGCCGGAGAGGATCTCGTCGAGGTCGTTGAAGCCGGTGGCGACGCCGGTGATGGTGTCGCCGCGGTCGTACGTCTCCTGCAGCTGGTCCATCGCGATCGGCAGCAGGTCGGACAGCGGCCGGGTGGAATCGACCACGCGGTCTTCGGCCACCTCGAACACCTTGGTCTCGGCCTCGTCGAGCGCCTTGGTGACGTCGTCCGGCTCCATGTAGGCGATCTCGGTGATCTCGCCGGCGACACTGATCAGCTTGCGCAACACCGCCGTGTCCTGGACGATCTTGGCGTAACGCGCCGCATTGGAGATGGCCGGCGTGGCGTTCTGCAGCTCGTTCAGACTCTGCGCGCCGCCGATGTCCTCGAGCAGGCCGTTTCGGCGCAGCTCGTCGGCCACGGTGACGATGTCGACCGCGTTGCCGCCTGCCATCAGACCCTTGATCGCCGAGTAGATGTGCTGGTGCGCCGGCTTGTAGAAGTGCTCGACGTGGAGGCCGAGCTCGCCGACCTGGTTGACCACCTCGCGCGACAACAGGAGCGCACCCAGCAGGCTCTCCTCGGCATGGAGGTTGTGGGGTGGCACCCGCGCCTCGACGCGGCGGGCGGAGGACTGGTTGCTACGGAAGTCGGACATGACGCACGCACCTTGCCGTGGCGGGCCTGTGGATCGCTAGACCCGATTACCTGGGGACGGGTTGTGGACAACTAGTTGTTTGCGGGGACAACACAGCCCCGGGCACCTGCGCTCAGCAGGTACGCCGGGGCTGTGGGCAACCCTGTGGGTGACCGTGAGGGTCTACTTCCCGAGGACCTCGAGGGTGATCGGGAACTCCACGTCGGAGTGCAGCTTGGCGTGCACCTGGTGGGTGCCGGTGGTCTTGATGTGGTCGACCGTCAGCTTGCGGCGGTCGAGGTCGATGTTCGCCTGGTCGTGGATGGCGGCGGCCACGTCGGCAGCCGTCACGGAACCGAACAGACGACCCTCGGCGCCGGCCTTCACCTTGATGGTGATGGTGGTGGCGACGAGCTTCGAGGCGATGGCCTGAGCGCCTTCGCGATCCTGGGCATCACGCAGGTCACGTGCACGACGCATCGCGGTGGCCTGGGCGACCGCGCCGTCGGACGCCGGGATGGCGTGGCCCTTCGGCAGGAGGAAGTTGCGGGCATGGCCCTCGGAGACCTCGACGATGTCGCCGCGCTTGCCGAGACCCTGGAGATCGGAGCGGAGAATGACCTTCATGACTCAGGCCTCCACTTCCGACTCGGTGCCCTCGGTCTCGTCGAGCTCGAGCTCTTCGACCTCGGCGCTCTCGACCTGGCTCGCCTGCACCTGATCACGATCGGCACGCGGGCCGCGCTCGCCACGCTCGCCACCGTCGCGGCCGCCACGGCCGGTACGGGTCTGGGCGACACGCTTGGTGTACGGCATCAGGGCCATCTCACGCGAGTTCTTGATCGCGTTGGCGATCTCGCGCTGCTGCTGGACGCTGTTGCCGGTGACACGGCGGTTGCGGATCTTGGACCGGTCGCTCACGAAACGGGTGAGCAGGTTGACGTCCTTGTAGTCGATGTACTCGACCTTGTCGGACACCAGGATGCTGGTCTTCTTCTTGATCTTCTTCGGGTTCGCGTCCTTGGGGGAACGCTGCTTGGTGTTCTTCTTGCTGGTCATCGTTGGTCTTTCGTGAAATCTCGAGTGGGGGTCAGAACGGCTCTTCGTCGCCGTACACCGGGTCCGGCGCACGGTTGAAGCCACCGCTGTTGCCGCCGCCCTGGCTTCCGCCGCCCTGGCCGCCATCGCGAGCGATGCGCTCGACCTCGGCGCGGGCCCACCGCAGCGACGGACCGATCTCATCGGCGATGATCTCGACCACCGAACGCTTCTCGCCTTCCTTGGTCTCGTACGAGCGCTGCTCGAGTCGACCGGTGACGATGATGCGGGTGCCCTTGGTGAGGGAAGCTGCGGCGTTCTCGCCGAGCGTGCCCCACGCGACCACGTTGAAGAACGAGGTCTGCTCCTGCCACTCGTTGTTCACCTGGTAGCGACGGCTGACGGCGACGCCGAAGCTCGCCTGGCCGCGCCCACCGGAAGTGAAGCGGAGTTCGGGATCACGGGTGAGATTGCCCACGATGGTGACGGTGCTGTCGGCCATGATGGCTCCTTTGCGGAAACGGCGGTGAGGCCGGTGCGGGTCAGGCGGCGACCGTCAGGCCGCGGCGAGCCGCCTCGGCATCCGGGAGTCGCAGCAACTTGTGGCGGACGACATCGTCAGCGATACGGAACGACCGCTCGAGCTCGTCGAGCGAACCACCCGGGGCCAACAGGTTGAAGACGACGTAGTAGCCGTACTCCTTCTTGTTGATCGGGTAGGCGAACTGACGCTTCCCCCACCAGTCGGGCTTGCCGTGGACGTTGCCACCGGCCTTCGCGATCGCATCGGAGATGGTCTTCACCCATCCCTGAGCCACCGGCTCGTCGAGATCACCTTCGAAGATGACCATGAGTTCGTAGGCACGCATCATGCGTGTGATTCCTCCCTTCGGACCCGGGGGCTTCCCGGGGCCCCGTGCTGGGGCAGGGCCAATATGACCGGGCAAGTGTAGCGGCGGATCCGAACGTCCATGCCAGGGACCCTACGCAGGGGGTGCGACAGGGTTCGCGGGCGGCCGGGCCGACGGGTACGGTCCGGTCATGGACCTGCACCAGTGGATGCTGACCGACCTGGCCGGCGTACGCACCAAGCTGTTCGACTCCGTGGTCCGGCTGGTGCCCATCGAACGCTGGCACGAACCGGCCGACGGCGGCGGCAGCACGCTGACCCACCTGCTGCTGCACATCGCCCGCCACCAGGACCTGGCCGTCACGGCCGTCGCCCGCGCCCACGACGCCCTCTACCTGCAGCACCGCGACGCGCTCGGGCTCGGCGCCGCCCCGGCCGGTGCCGGGCTGGCCGAGAAGGAAGACCCGGCGATCAGCGCCTCGGTGACCCCTGAGCCGCTGCTGGATTACGTGCACGCGGTGTTCGACGCCACCCAGGCCTGGCTCGAGCCGCTCGCCACCCCGGTGCTGGACCACGTGCCCGACAGCGGCACCCTGCTCACCCGCCACGCCGCGCTCGCCGAGACCGACCTGCCGTGGCTGTACGGCATGTGGCGCGACAAGCCGCTGTGGTGGTTCGTGCAGTGGCCCGTCATCGGCCACGGCAACGCCCACGTCGGCGAAGGCATCAGCGTGCGCAACCGCATGGGCCTCAGCCCGTTCTAGTGGTCGGGACTGGCCTCCGCTTCGCTTCGGCTGCTCCCTCCG
>JBMOGW010000080.1:0-13983 GCA_049318165.1 Ilumatobacteraceae bacterium | reverse complement strand
GCTTCGGGGCAGTTAGCCTCTCCGGCGACGGCTTTGGGCCGTGGCGCATGCGGTTTCGCGCCACATTCCGCGCCGTCCCCGCTCCCGTAGCTCAGCTGGATAGAGCGCCGGTTTCCTAAACCGTAGGTCGCAGGTTCGAACCCTGCCGGGGGCGCTCGGTGTCAACTGCTGTCGCCCGCCGCTCGGCGAGCCGTCGGCGCAGGTCAGAACGGGATCTCGAGGCGGCCCGACGTGACACACAGGCCGACTGCGTTCACCGCCAGCAGGGCGATGATGATCAGCACCACCACGGCTGCACGTCGTCGTGAACGGGTGAACCCGCCGGGCGCCGGCATGTACCAACTCGGCAAGAGCTCCGGGAACTCCATCAGCACCGACGACAGCGGCACCGCATCGTCGTCCAGCGGAGCATCCGGATCGGCGGCGAGCGCCAACGCCGTCAGCTCGTCGTCGCTGATCTCGACGTCGCCGCCATCCAGGTCGGTCATGGCCACACCGTACTGCGCCACCGCACGTGCGTTGGCCGGCCGACCACGAGCGCATGTCCTGTCCTCGTCGGCGACGAAGGTGCGGCGATGCCCGGCCGTAGCCGCGTCCGGCGCAGGGGATCGACCCGACGGCTATCGTCCCCTCGTCCGACCGAGGAGACCAGTCCATGCAACCTGTGGCCATCGCCGAGTGGGCGTCCCTCGGCGACCGAACGCTCACCGCCGCGCTCGTCGGCGGTGTCGACCTGGTGATCGTCCGCGCCGCCGACGACCACTCGGTGCTGTACGGGCGCTGCCTGCACCGCGGTGCGCTGATGGCCGACGGTGTGCTGCGCGGCGACGACATCGTGTGCGGCCTGCACGGCTGGGACTACTCGTTCCGCACCGGCGTCAGCTCGTACGACGAGACCGAACGCCTGCACCAGTTCACGTCGTGGGTCGACGCTGGGGGCCAGCTGATGGTCGACGCCGACGAGGTGGCGGCGTGGGAACGCGAACACCCGCAGCCCTTCGACCGTGACGCCTACCAGGGCGCCTACCAGGATCCGCACGGCACGCCGGAGGAACCGTTCGTCGGCCGCATCAAGGTGCTCGCCGAACACGGGCTGACGACGCTCGGGCATCACGGCCCCGTCGCCGCCATGGGTGTCCCGCGCGACCAGCTGCCCTCGTGGGACAGCATCCAGATCGTCACGGCGCAGCTGGCCAACCGTCCGCTGCTCGACGACGACCACGTCGGCACGGACGTGGTGATCGGCGCTACCGCCGCGAAGCCGCTGCGACTCGACATCCCGCTGTTCGTCAGCGACATGAGTTTCGGTGCGCTGTCGCTGGAGGCGAAGGTGGCGCTCGCCCGCGGCGCCGAAGGGGCGGGCACGGGCATCTGTTCCGGCGAGGGCGGCATGCTGCCGGAAGAACACGCCGAGAACCGTCGCTACTTCTACGAGTACGCGTCAGCGCGCTTCGGGTGGTCGCTCGACAAGGTGCGCGACGTGCAGGCCTTCCACTTCAAGTTCGGCCAGGGTGCGAAGACCGGCACCGGGGGTCACCTGCCCGGCGCGAAGGTGGTCGGCCGCATCGCCGAGGTGCGCGGCCTGCCCGAAGGCACGCCCGCCGTCTCGCCGGCGACCTTCCCGGACCTGCGCACTCCTGCCGACTTCCGCGAGGTCGCCGCGGCGGTGCGCGAGACCGCCGGCGGCATCCCCATCGGCGCCAAGCTGTCGGCGCAACGCGTCGAAGCCGACCTCGACGCGGCGCTCGAGATCGGCGTCGACTACGTGATCCTCGACGGCCGCGGCGGCGGTACCGGCGCGGCCCCGACGCTGTTCCGCGACCACATCTCGGTGCCGACCATCCCGGCCCTGGCGCGAGCGCGTCGTCACCTCGACCGCGCCGAGTCGCCGATCACGCTCGTCATCACCGGTGGCCTGCGCACCCACACCGACTTCGTGAAGGCGATGGCGCTCGGCGCCGACGCGGTGGCGATCTCCAACGCCGCCCTGCAGGCCATCGGCTGCATCGGCATGCGTGCCTGCAACACCGACAACTGCCCAGTGGGCATCGCCACCCAGAAGCCGGGGCTGCGGCAACGGCTCGTCATCGACGAATCGGCGCGGCGGCTGACGAACTTCCTGCGCGCCACCGTCGAACTGATGACCGTGCTCGCCCGTGCGTGCGGACACTCGCACCTGTCGGAGCTCTGCCTCGACGACCTGACCACCTTCGACCGCGAGATGCACCACCTCGCCGGCATCCCCTACGGAGGACTGCACCCGTGACCGACGAGCACACGTGGCACCGAATCCTCGGCCCCGATGAACTACCCGAGGGTCGTGTCACCACGGTCACGGTCGGCCGTCGTTCGTTGGCGGTGACCCACCACGACGGCACGTACGGCTGCCTCGACAACGCCTGCCCGCACCAGGGCGGACCGCTGGGCGAGGGATCGATCGAGAACGGGTGGCTGCGTTGCCCGTGGCATGGCTACGACTATTCGCCGATCACCGGCCAACCGCCGGCCGGCTTCAGCGACGCCCCGTCGTGCTTCACGGTAGAGGCACGCGCCGACGGTGTGTACGTGTCGCTGCCGCCCGAGCCCGCGCAGCCGCGCACCATCGCCGACGTCGTCGTCGAGACGTTGGTGAACTGGGGGCTCACGCACGTGTTCGGCATGGTCGGGCACTCGAACCTCGGCTTCGCCGACGCGTTGCGCAAGGCCGAGGAACGCGGCGACCTCACCTTCGTGGGTGTCCGTCACGAAGGTGCTGCGGCGTTCGCCGCCTCGGCGTTCGGCAAGCTGACCGGACGGCCCGCGGCGTGTCTCGGCATCGCCGGTCCGGGCTCCACCAACCTGCTCACCGGCCTGTACGACGCACGGGAGGACCGCGCGCCGGTGCTCGCCGTGTCCGGCCAGGTGCCGTCCAAGGTGCGCGGGCGTGGCGCGTTCCAGGACACCGACCTCGAGGCGGCCTTCGCCGACGTGGCCATCTCCAGCGAGACGCTGACGCTCGGGGCCGACCATGCGGAACTCGCGAGCCTGGCGATGAAGCACGCCATCGTCGGCCGAGGCGTGGCCCACCTCATCCTCCCGGATGAAGTGCAGCACCATCCCGCCGCCGCGACCGCCGCAGCCGGGTCGCCCGCCGGCCGGACCGCATCGCGTGCGACGCTGCCGCCGTCGGCCGAACTCGAACGCGCCGTCGACCGGATCGCCGCCGCACAGCGGCCGATGATCGTGGTCGGTGCCGGCTGCCGCAACCACACTGCAGCGATCATGGCCCTGGCCGAACGCCTCAATGCGCCGGTCGGCACCACCTTCAAGGCGAAGGGGCTGGTCAGCGACACGCACCCGCTGGGCTGCGGCGTGCTGGGTCGCTCGGGAACACCCGTGGCCAGTTGGCTGATGAACGAGAGCGATCTGGTGGTGGTGTTCGGGGCCAGCTTCTCGAATCACACCGGCATCGCCACGTACAAGCCGCTCATCCAGGTGGACGACGATCCGATGTCGATCGGCCGCTTCCACGCGGTCGACATCGGACTGCTCGGCGACGTGGACGAGACCGCGCAGGCGATCGACGCGGCGCTCGCGCAGCGTGCGTTGTCGGCGGTCGACCAACGTGGCGACGTCGCCGCACGGTGGGCGCTCTGGCGTGCCGAGAAGGAACAGCGTTCGCGCGACGACGCGTCCCAGGGAATCGGTGCGGCGGCCGTGATGGCCGCGCTCACCCGCCAGGTGGACAGCGACGCGGTGATCGCCGTCGACGTCGGCAACAACACGTATTCGTTCGGCCGCTACTTCGAGGCCTCGGGGCAGCAGGACCTGGTGATGTCGGGCTACCTCGGCTCGATCGGCTTCGCGCTGCCGGCTGCGATGGGCCTGTGGGCGGCAGTCGGCCCGAGCCGGCAGATCGTGTCGGTCAGCGGCGACGGCGGCTTCGGTCAGTACGCGATGGAACTGACCACCGCCGCGAAGTACGAGATGAACATCACCCACGTGCTGCTCGACAACGAGGAGCTCGGCAAGATCTCCAAGGAGCAGCGCGCCGCGCACTGGGACGTGTGGCAGACCTCGCTGCGCAACCCCGACTTCGCTGCCTTCGCCGAACTCTGCGGAGTGCGCGGGTTCCGGGTCACCGACCCCGCCGAACTGGACGACGCCATGCGTGCCGCGCTGGATCACCCGGGTCCGGCGCTGGTGCACGTGGTGACCAACGCGCTGCTCGTCTGAACGTCAGGCCTTGAGCAGGCCGAGCACCGCATCGCCGATCAGCAGCGTGCCCAGCACGATGCCGAACCACGACGCCAGCATGCGACGGTTGTGCATCACCCAACCCGTCGCGTGGTTCATCTTGTTCAACGCCTTCTGCGAGCGCAGCACGATGATGAAGATCGTCAACGGGATGCCCGTGGCGAGCAGCGTGTACAAACCGAATGCGGCGAGCCGGCCACTGAGCGACACCGACGCCGCCGAGATGGCCATCGAGCCGATCACCGGGCCCTGGTAGTCGGCCAGCGCCAGGCCGGCGAGGAACGCCTTGCCCGGGCCCATGCCCTGCAGTCGCTCGAGCGACTTCGGCACCTCGGGCTGTGGCTTCTTCGGTGCCTTGCGCATGCGCACGCCCATCACCAGCAGCGCGAACCCGAGCAAGAGGCGGATGATCAGCAGCACGCGGCCGCCGGTCGACACGTTGCTCACCGTGTCGCCCAGGACGAAGCTGGAGAACAGCAGGATGCTCGACTCCACCAGGAACGCGCCCGACAGGTAGGCCAGGCCCTTCCGCTTCGAATTCTCGCCGCCCGCCATCACCAGCAGCAGGCCCATCACCGTGACCGGTTGGGTGCCGCTCAGAATGCCGCACAGGATGAGTGTGCGCACGAGGTCGGGCATGGTGGGCACAGTAGCCTGCGCGACCGTGATCGTCGTTGGTGGTGAGGCCCTGGTCGACCTGGTGATCGACCCCGAGGGCAACGTGACGGCCAAGCTCGGCGGTGGCCCCTACAACGCGGCACGCACCATCGGCAGGCTCGGGTCGCCCGTGTCGTTCCTCGGATGTCTCTCGCGAGACCGGTTCGGACGGATGTTGCACGACACGCTCGAGGCCGACGGCGTGAGCGACTCGCTCGTTGCGTTCACCGACCTGCCGACGACACTCGCCGCCGCGGAACTGGACTGGCACGGTTCGGCGACCTACCGCTTCTACATCTCCGACACGTCGGCACCGCTCGTCGCCGACGCGACCCTGCCCGCCGGGACGGCGCTCTTCCACGTCGGCACGCTCGGCATGGTGCTCGAACCGATGGGCACCACCATGGAGCGACTGGTGGCGACCGCGCCCGACGACGTGCTGGTGCTGCTCGACCCGAACTGCCGGCCGCGGGTGACACCCGATCGTGACGCGTACCTGGCCCGGCTGCGGCGCATGGCAGCACGCGCCGACGTCGTGAAGGTGAGCACCGACGACCTCGACTTCATCGCAGGGGACGACCACGCCTCGGCGATCGCCGCGCTGCTGGCCGGCGGCACGCGGGTGGTGTTGCACACCGACGGCGGCGACGGCGTGCACGTGCACACCGACGCCGGCGTCGACCATGTGCCGGTGCCGAAGGTGACCGTGGCCGACACGATCGGTGCCGGCGACTCGTTCGGCGGAGCCTTCGCCGCGTGGTGGTTCCAGGCCGGGCTCGGCCGCGCCGAACTCGGCGACGCGACGATGCTGCGCGCCGCGACGGAGGCGGCTGTGCAGGTGGCCGCCGTCAACGTGACGCGCGTGGGCGCTCAACCGCCGTGGCGCGACGAACTGGGCGACGCCTGGCGCCCCGCCCGCCGAACGTAAGTTCTGCGAGCCGACCGCCCACAGAACTTAAGTTCTGCGAGCCGACCGCCCGCCGAACTTAAGTTCTGCGAGGCAACCCGCGTCTGGGGTGCGTCAGGGCAGGGTCAGAAGAAGGTGCCGCAGAAGGTGCCGGGGCGGTGGGCGAACAGGCGGTCGGCGGCGGCGATCGCCGCTGCGTCGTCGCTCGTGGCCCGGCCGGCGGCCACCAGATCGGCCCACGAGCGGCCCCCGAGGTAGGCGGCGCTGAGCGCATCGATCGGCGCGGTGATGTCGGCCGACTCGGTCGTTCGCTCGACGCCTCGACCGCCGATACGAAACGTCGCGTGGTTGTCGGCGAACATCGGGTCGACGACGGCGATCGTCACCGTGTCGTCCGAGCCCCAGCGGCGCGCCGTCAGACACGCCTCGACGTCCAGCAGACGAACCCACTGCTCGTCCCACCGGCGCTGCACGTCGTAGGCGCGGATGTCTTCCGCCGCCAGACGCACCACGTCGTCGTCCGGGCGCGTGTCGCAGGAGATGGTGCGCACCAGCGACACCGTGCACAGGTACTGCCACAGCGCCAGTTCGACAGCAGGTGACGCGCCGAACAGTTCGCCGAGCGACAACTCGCCCATGTTCTCGCGGTGGCCGTTGTCCTGCCACTTCACCGTGTAGTGCGCGTAGCCGTCGTCGACGCCGTCGGCCGAGGTGTGCACCAGCAGGTAGCCGGCCTTGCCGGGCTCGACGGCGTCGGCGAGCGTGCGCTCCCACAGGAACTTCGTGCGCGTGATCGCGCCGACGCGGTGGTCGATGCGCTCGTAGATGGCCTGCGCCGTCGGCAGCACCTCGTCGCCGCGGATCTGCCGGAAGGTGCCGCTCGCCGCGCCACGCAGCGGCAGCAGGCGCTTCGGGTCGATCACCACGCGGGTGGCCTCGCCGGCCAACCCGTAGCCGTAACGGCCGTAGATCACCGCTTCGCTGGCGCGCAGACTGGCCAGCGCGGCGCCGCGTTCGCGTTCGGTCTGCAGCAGCAGGTGCATCATCCGGGTGAGTGCGCCCTGGCGAGTGTGTGTGGGTTTCACACCGACGCGGGTGACGGCGGCGGTCGCGAGCCACTGGCCGCCAGGAACCTTGGTGGTGACGGGCAGCGAGCCGGCGTGGCCGACTGCGTGGTCGCCGTCCCATGCGCTGACGCTCAGGTGATCGTCGCGCCAGCCATGGCCGTACTTGCCCCAGTCGTCATCGCCCGTGGGTGGGAACAGCAACGCGGTGCGCGCCGCGTCGGCAGCGGCGCGCAACTCGTCGGGTGCAGTGAGGCGAACGTCGAGCCCGGTCATTCGGCCCTCAGCGGCTGCATCACCTGTTCCACGAAACGCAGCACCGGCTCGGTGGACTGCGGGTGGCCGAAATCCATCACGAAATGGGTGATGCCCACCGACTGGCGGTGACGCAGCAATTCCAGCAGTGCCTCGGAGTCGGCGTCGCTCTCGGGCAGCGCCTTCTCGATCGTGTTGCTGATCTCGATGTCGCCGGGGTCTCGTCCGGCCTGCTCGGCGGCGCGCTGCACGATGCCCTTGCGGCGGTTCCAGTCGTCGTCGCCGCGGTACCAGCCGTTCCAGCGGTCGGCCAGGCGACCGACCATCGGCAGGCCGATCTGCTCGCCGGACGCGCCGATGCAGACGCGCGGCACCGGGTTCGGCAGCGGCGGCGCGGATGCGCCGTCGATGCGGAAGTGTGCACCCTCGAAGCTCGGCTCGTCCTCGGTCCACATCAGCCGGCAGATCGTGATGACCTCCTCCAACTGAGCGAAGCGCACCGACGCCTTCGGGAAGTCGTAGCCGTAGGCGAGATACTCGTCCTCACGCCAACCGGCGCCGATGCCGAGCACGAAGCGGCCACCCGAGAGCGTCTGCAGCGTGGCGGCCATCTTCGCCGTCATCGCCGGCGGCCGGTAGCCGTGGCCGAGCACGTGGTGGCACAGCTCGGCGCGCTCGTACCGCGCGGCCAGCCACGTGAGCGTGGTCCATGCCTCGAGGAACGGGTCGGTCTTCGCGTCGAAGCCGTAGAAGTGGTCGGCCACCCAGAGCGAGTCGAAGTGCTGCATCGCCGTGGGCAGGATGTGCTGGTCCTGGAACACCACGATCGGTTGATGGTCGCTCCAGCGGTTGCCGATGACCGGCGAGAGCCAGCCGAACTTCAGGTCGTACGTCACCCGTCCAGTCTGGCATCACCCGTCGCGATCCGAGTTCCGGACTCGACGGACGCATGGCGGCGAAACCATGGCCGGCACCCCGTCCCCGCGCGGACTGCCTGGCTACGATGAATATGTGCCTCGCCAGACGCAGCCCGTGCCGACCGAAGTGCCGAAGTGGACGTTCCTCACCAACCACGCGCACGTCCTCATCTGCATCGCGCAGGACCCGGAGGTTCGTCTGGCGGAGATCGCACGCCGCGTCGGCATCGGCGAGCGCGCGGTGCACAGCATCGTGCAGGACCTGGTGGATGCGGGCTACGTGCTGCGGTCGAAGTCCGGCCGCCACAACGTGTACGCCGTGAAGATGGACAAGACGCTCCGGCACCCGCTCGAGGCCGGCCATCGGCTCACCGAGGTGTTCGGACCGATCACGACCGGCTGACCGCGAAGTTCGCGATTGCTGTTCTGTAAGACATGTGTTAGGCTTCAGCCAAGAAGGGGAGTAACCCGACACGGAAGCACCGTCAACACAGTCGGCTGATCGGCTCGGTGCCCCGGCTCCGTCAGGAGTGGGAGAGACCTTCGATGCACGTCATCGTGAATCGAAAGAGGACCCCCATGCAACGAGCCCTGCTGTCCGAACTCCAGCGACGAACGGAATACCCGTGCGTCACGATCCTGGTGAACACCACGCCCGGCGAGTGGATCGACCACACCCAGCGCCAGACGATCGACCGCCTCATCGAATCGGCCGACCGTCGATTGCGCGGCGACGTGGACGTCGACGTGCGCATCCGCACGGTGGAAGGCCTGCGTCGCCTCGTGGCCGAGATGGAGACCACCACGTGCACCGACGCGTTGGCGCTGTGCGCCTCGCCCGGGTACACCGCAGCGGTGAAGCTGGGCCGTCGCGTCGTCGAGCGGTTGGTCATCGACGACACGTTCGCGACCCGTGATCTGGTGGCCGACCTCAACCGGACGGCCACGTTCCGAGTGGTCACCGTCAGCGAGCGCATCGTCCGCATGTTGTACGGCGACCGCAACCGTCTGGCCGAGCAACTCGACGACCAGTGGCCGCTCGTCCGTGAAGCCGGGCAATCCGTCGCCTCCTGGACCCGGGCCGTGGTGCACGCCCTGCGCGCCGAACAACGTCGCCACTCCGTGCCCACCATCGTGGCCGGCGTGGAGCGATCGGTGCACCGTGCGCTGGGGACCGCCGAGCTGGAGACGGTCGGCATCGTCACCGGCAACCACGACCGGTCCGGATGGGACGACCTGCACCGCGCGGCATGGCCGCTCGTCGAGGGCTGGATCGAAGCGAACCAGATGCGTGCACTCGAGAAGCTCGACGCGGCCCGGTCGCAGCGACGCTTCGCCGGCGGGTTGGACGAGGTGTGGACGCTGGCGATGGAGGGTCGCCTGGAGCTCGTGGTGGTGGAGGACACCTACGCCGTCGCCGCACGGATCCACGACGGCCGGCTGGAGGAGACCGACGAGCGTGAGGCGCCCGACGTGGTGGACGACATCGTCGACGAGATCGTCGAGGCCGTCCTGCGCCACAGCGGCGGCGCCGTGATCGTGCCGGACGGCACCTTGGAACGGCACGACCGCATCGCCGCCGTCGCCCGGTACTGACGAGTCGACGAAGGGAACACCGTGAACAGCGCACTTCTCTCCGAACTCGAACGCCGCACCGGCTACCCGTGCGTCACGTTGATGGCGAACACCTCGCCCGGCGCGCCACTGGGCACGGACGAGCGGCGGAACCTCGACCGACTCGCCGACGACGCCTGGCGCCGGCTCGAGCACGACGTGCCCGACGCGGTGCGCGACCACGTGCTCGTGACGCTGCGCAGGCTCGTCGACGAGGCCGCGGCGATGCCCGGAAGCCTCGCGGTGGCGATCTGCGCCTCGGTCGACTACTCGGCCGTGGTGAAGCTGGGTCGGCCGGTGGTCGAACGGGCCGTGATCGACGATGCGTTCGCCACTCGCGACCTCGTCGCCGACATCGACCGCACGGCGACTTTCCGTGTCGTCACGGCCAGCGAACACCTCGTCCGCATGCTCTACGGCGACGGCGTTCGCCTGGCCGAGCAGGTGGACGAACGCTGGCCGTTGGTACGCGAGCCCGACCAGTCCATCGCCGCCTGGAGCCGCGCAGTGGTGCACGCGCTGCGCGCCGAGCAGCGCCGGCACGATGTTCCCACCGTGGTGGCCGGCGTCGAGCGCTCCGTGCAGCGAGCGTTGAACATCGCGGAACTCCGCGCCGTCGGCGTGCTGCAAGGCAACTACGACTGGATCGGATGGGAGGAACTGCACCGTGCCGCCCTGCCGTTGGCGCAGCCGTGGATCCCTCGATCGTCTGCCGACATGTCGTTCCGGCCGGAGACTGCTGACGATCTGGAGTGAGTGCCGCGCCTAGCGTGTGCCCATGCGTCTCACGCCCACCGACCGGGACCGGTTGCTGATCTTCACGGCTGCGGAACTGGCACGCGCCCGCCGCGCCCGCGGGCTGCGATTGAACGTGCCCGAGGCGACGGCGCTCATCGCCGACACGGTGTGCGAGGCCGCGCGCGACGGCGCGCGGCTGATGGATGCCGCCGCCGCCGGGGCCTCCGTGTTGACGGCCGACGACGTGCTGCCTGGCGTGGCCGACATCGTGCGCGAGGTGAAGGTGGAAGCCGTGTTCGAGGACGGCACCCGAATGGTGGTGGTGCGCGACCCGTTCGGCGACGGCGCGGGCCTCGGCGCCGACGGGCCCGGCGCCGTGCTGGCTGCCGAGCGCGATTCGGTGTCGCCGCCCGGCCTGGTGCACGTCACCGTCGTCAACACGTCCGACGTGCCGGTGAGCATCACCTCGCACTTCCACTTCTTCGAGGTCAACCAGCGGCTGTCGTTCGACCGCGCTGCCGGTTACGGCATGCGGCTCGCCATTCCCGCCGGCAGCGCGTTGCGCTTCGAGCCGGGCGTCGAGGTGGAGGCGCCGCTCGTGCCGATCGGCGGCGCCCGCGTCGCGATCGGCTTCGCAGGGCTGGTCGACGGGGCGCTCGACGCACCAGGGGCGAAGGACGCCGCGCTGCAACGAGCCGCGGCGCAGGGCTATCTGGGGGCGACGTCGTGACCAAGCACACCCACGGCCAGTTCGAGCACAGCCACGACCACGGCGGCGTGCCGCACAGCCACACCCACCCCGACGAGATCCTGCCCGACGACTACGCGGCCATACACGGCCCCACCGTCGGCGACCGCGTGCGCCTGGGCGACACGGGCCTGGTGATCCAGGTGGAGTACGACGCGCAGGAGCGCGGCAACGAGTTCCTCGCCGGGTTCGGCAAGACCGCGCGAGACGGGCTGCTGCTGAAGGCGGCGGCGGTGAAGGACACCTGCGACGTGGTGATCTCCAACGTCGTGGTCATCGACGCGACGTGCCGCATCGGCAAGGTGTCCATCGGTATCCGCGAGGGCCGCATCTCCGGTGTCGGCCGGGCGGGCAACCCCGACGTGCAGGACGACGTCGATGTGGTGGTGGGCACCGGCACGACCATCATCAGCGGCGAGGGATTGATCGCGACGGCCGGTGCGATCGACACGCACGTGCATCTGCTGTCGCCGCGCATCATGGAGGCGTCGCTGGCTGCGGGCGTCACGACCATCATCGGCCAGGAATTCGGCCCGGTGTGGGGCGTGGGCGTCAACTCGCCCTGGGCGCTGCGTCACGCGTTCAACAGCTTCGACCAGTGGCCGGTGAACATCGGCTTCCTCGCTCGCGGTTCGTCCAGCGACAGCGCACCGCTGATCGAGGCGTTGGTGGAGGGCGGCGCTGCCGGCTTCAAGGTGCACGAGGACATGGGTGCGCACGCCCGAGCGCTCGACACGGCGCTGAACGTCGCCGAGGACTTCGACGTGCAGGTGGCCCTGCACACCGACGGGCTGAACGAGTGCCTGAGCGTGGAGGACACGCTGAAGGTGCTCGCCGGCCGCACCATCCACGCCTTCCACATCGAAGGCTGCGGCGGCGGCCACGTGCCGAACGTGCTGAAGCTGGCCGGCGTGCCGAACGTGATCGGGTCGAGCACCAACCCGACGCTGCCGTTCGGCCGTGACGCGCTCGACGAGCACTACGAGATGATCTTCTCGGCGCACGGCCTGAACCACCACTCGCACAGCGACCACCACATGGTGAAGGACCGCATTCGTGCGGGCACGATGGGCGCGGAGGGCGTGCTGCACGACCTCGGCGTCATCCCCATCACGTCCAGCGACGCGCAGGGCATGGGCCGTGCCGGCGAGACGGTGCGGCGTACGTTCCAGCTGGCGGCGAAGAACAAGCAGGACCGCGGCGAGGGCGCGTCGCTGCACGACAACGACCGCGTGCGCCAGTACATCGCCAAGCTGACCATCAACCCGGCGATCGCACACGGCCTCGCCCACGAGATCGGCTCGCTCGACGTCGGCAAGATGGCCGACATCGTGCTGTGGCGCCCGGACCACTTCGGCGCGAAGCCACAGTTGGTGCTGAAGAGCGGCTTCCCCGCGTACGGCGTGACGGGCGACCCGAACGCCACCACCGACTCGTGCGAGCCGCTCGTGCTCGGGCCGCAGTTCGGCTCGTTCGGCGCCACCGCCGCCGAGCTGTCGGTCGCGTTCGTCAGCCAGGCCGCGGTCGACGCGGGCGACGATCACATGACCACCCGCCGGCGCCGGGTCGCCATCAAGCGCACCCGCGGCATCGGCCCGAAGGACATGCTGCTCAACGACCGCCTCGGCACCGTCGACGTCGACCCGGCCACCGGCAGCGTCACCCTCGACGGCGAGGTGGTCGACTCGCAGCCGTCGGACTCCGTCCCCCTCAGCCGCCTCTACTTCCTGTGAGGACCCACACATGACCACGCCCCGGCTCGCCGGCTTCTCGATGCCGCCCGAATGGGCGCCGCACGAACGCACCTGGATGGAGTTCCCGTCCGAGAACGAGACCTTCACCGTCGACGACGGCTGGCTGGACCACTGCCGCGGCGTGTGGGCCAGCGTGGCCAACACGATCGCCCGCTTCGAGCCGGTGAGCATGGTGTGCAACATCGGCGAGTCGTCCGTCGCCCGCGACCTGCTCGACCCGTCGATCGAGCTGCACGAGACGCCCACGGGCGATGCGTGGTGCCGCGACAGCGGACCGACCTTCGTCACCCATCCCGAAGGCCGCCTCGGTGCCGTGCACTGGACGTTCAACGCATGGGGTGACCGCGGCTTCTCCGACCCGACCGACGAACGGCACGTCGGCGCGTTCATCGCCGGCCTCGCCGGCGCCGAGCTGTTCTCCAGCACGATGGTGAACGAGGGTGGCGGCTTCCACGTGGACGGGGAGGGCACCGTGTTGTGCACCACGACGGTGCAGCTCGACGAGCGCCGCAACCCCGGGTGGAACGCCGAGCAGGTGGAGCTGGAGCTGAAGTCGTACCTCGGCATCAGCCACGCCGTGTGGCTGCCCCGCGGCCTGGCCGCCGACTACTCGGGCTTCGGCACCAACGGCCACGTCGACATCGTCTGCTGTTTCGCCGAGCCCGGCCGGTTGCTGGTGCACGTGCAGCACGACCCTGCGCATCCGGACTTCGAGATCGGCGTCGAGTACCTGGGCATCCTGCGTGCTGCCCGCGACGCAGCCGGCCGCCCGTTCGAGATCATCGAGGTGCCGGCTCCGGCGACGCTGGAGACCGACGAGGGCTTCGTCGACTGGGGTTACCTGAACCACTACGTCTGCAACGGCGCGGTCATCCTGTGTACCTTCGACGACCCGAACGACGAGTTGGCCGTCCGCATCCTCGAGAAGGCATACCCGGGACGACAGATCGTGCCCCACGACGCCCGCGACATCTTCGCCTGCGGCGGCGGCATCCACTGCATCACCCAACAACAGCCGAAAGTCTGACGCCGCGGCGGGGGTCGGAGGTGAGCGGCGGTGCGGCGATCGCGGCACATCGGGCCAGACTGGGCG
>JBMOGW010000079.1:0-14009 GCA_049318165.1 Ilumatobacteraceae bacterium | reverse complement strand
GAGGTGACGCTGCTCGGCCAGAACGTGAACAGCTACGGGCGCGACCTGCAGCTGTCCGCCCGCCAACAGGGCGATGCCGAGGCGCGGCTGCGACCGCTGTTCGGCGAACTGCTCCGCCAAGTGGGCACCGTGCCCGGTATCCGCCGCGTGCGCTACACCAGCCCGCACCCCAAGGACATGCGCCCCGAGACGTTCGCCGCAATGGCCGAGACGTCGGCAGTGTGCGAACACCTGCACTATCCGCTGCAGTCCGGCAGCGACCGAGTGCTGGCGCTGATGCACCGCGGCTACACCGCCGAGCGTTACCTCGAGCGGCTCGCGCAGGCACGCGCCGCCGTCGACGACCTGGCAGTCAGCACCGACATCATCGTCGGCTTCCCGGGCGAGACCGAGGACGACTTCGTGCGCACCCTCGAGGTCGCCGCCGCCGCCGAGTACGACTACGCCTACACGTTCATCTTCTCGCCTCGCCCCGGCACCGAGGCCGCGGACATGGAGACCGAGTTCGTCGACCCTGCAGTGGCCGGCGAGCGGTTCCAGCGCCTGCGGGTGGTGGTGGAGCACAGCGCGATGCGCAAGCACCAGGCGCGCGTCGGCCGCATCGAAGAGGTCATCGTCGAGGGGCCGAGCAAGAAGGACCCGTCGGTGCTCTCCGGCCGCACGAGGCAGAACAAGCTGGTGCACTTCCCGGCACCGCAGCCGCTGCGCGTCGGTTCGTACGCCACCGTCGAGGTCACCTCCGCTGCGCCGCACCACCTGATGGGCCGCTTCGTCGAACTGCTCGCCGAGCCGGCGCACAAGCGACGCATCCCCGTCCTCGCAGGGTGAACACACGCCTGGTGGTGCTGGGCCCGACCGCGTCGGGCAAGAGCGACGTCGCGATGGCGTTCGCCGCCCGGCACACCGACGCCGAGCTCGTCGTCGTCGACGCGATGCAGGTGTATCGCGGCATGGACGTCGGCACGGCCAAGCCCACGGTCGAGGACCGCGCGGCAGTGCCGCACCACTGCCTCGACCTGGCCGAGCCGAGCGACGACTTCGCCGTGCCGCGTTTCGTCGCCGCCGCCGGCGACGCACTCGCCGGCATCGACGCTCGTGGCGCACGGGCGTTGCTGGTGGCCGGAACCGGGCTGTACCTGCGTGCGCTGACCGACCCGATGGAGATTCCCGGTCAGTGGCCGACCGTGCGTGCCGAGCTGGAGTCACGCGTCGCGGCAGAGGGGTCCGAGGCGCTGCACCGCGAGCTGACCGCCGTCGATCCCGTGGCGGCCGCCCGGATGGAGCCGACCAATGCACGCCGCATCGTGCGCGCACTGGAAGTCGCCATCGGCAGCGGTCGACCGTTCAGCTCCTTCGGGCCGGGGCTCGACCAGTACCCGCCGGTGCCGTACGTGCAGATCGGCCTGCAGTGGCCGCGACCGGTGCTGGCGCACCGCATCGAAGCACGTGTGCATCGGATGATGGAGGCCGGCCTGCTCGCCGAGGTAGTGCGGTTGCTGACCGCCCCGTCGGGGCTGTCGCGCACCGCCCGTCAGGCGCTGGGCTACAAGGAGCTGATCGCCCATCTGGAAGGGGAGTGCTCGCTCGACGAGGCGGTCGACACCGTGGTGCTGCGCACTCGGCAGTTCGCCGTCCGCCAGGAGCGATGGTTCCGTCGCGACCCTCGCGTACGCTGGGTGACGATCGAGCACGACCCGGTTGCGGAAGTGCTGCCCGTGCTCGAGCGAGCCGCATGACCCACACTCTCACCCTCACCAAGCACCACGGCCTCGGCAACGACTTCCTCGTCGTGTTCCACCCGGCCGTCGCCGACGCCGACCTGCCCGGTCTGGCGCGTCGGCTGTGCGACCGCACCCGCGGCATCGGGGCGGACGGTCTGCTCGTGGCGGGCGACGCCGACGGCATGGATGCACGGATGACGCTGTACAACGCCGACGGCTCGGTGGCCGAGATCTCCGGCAACGGCATCCGTTGTTTCGCTCAAGCGCTCGCCTCCCGACGCGGGAGCCTCGAACCGCAGCGCATCCTCACCGGCGCCGGCGAACGACTCGTCACGCTGTCGGCGACTGACGACCCGACGGTCATTCACGCTGCGGTCGACATGGGTGAGGTGCTCGGCATCGAGGCACCGGGCGAGTGGGCCTCGATCGGCGCCGACCCGATGCGGCCCGTCGCACACCTGTCGCTCGGCAATCCGCACACCGTGGTCGGCGTGGAGGACGTGCGCTCGGTCGACCTGCTGGCGCTCGGGACCAAGGTGCCGCAGGTGAACCTGGAGATCGTCGAGCCCGGCCCGGAACCCCACGGCATCACGATGCGCGTGCACGAGCGCGGTGCCGGCATCACCGAGGCATGCGGCAGTGGTGCATGCGCCAGCGCCTGGGCAGCGGCGCAGTGGGGGCTCGCCGCGCCGGCCGTCGACGAAATACTCGTGCACATGGACGGCGGAGCTGCAAGGGTACGACTGCACCATCCGTCCGCCGGGCGAGTGACGCTCATCGGCCCGGCCCAGTACATCGCCACTGTCGTGGTCGAGGTGCCATGAACACTCCGTACAACGAGGCCCTCGGTCAGACGCTGATCGAGCGCACCAAGCGTGAGCAGATCGTCATCGTCGGCGTCACCCTGCCCGGCCACACCGACGACGACACCGACGCGGGTCTCGACGAGCTGGAGCTGCTCATCGACACCGCCGGCGCCGACGTCGTCGCGCGGGTCGTGCAGCGTCGCGACTCGCCCGACCACACCTGGTACATCGGCAAGGGCAAGGCCGAAGAGCTCCGCGACATCTGCCTCGTCGTCGACGCCGACACGGTCGTGTTCGACAACGAGCTCGCCCCCGCTCAGCAGTACAACCTGGAGAAGCTGCTCGGCCGCACCGCACTCGACCGTACGGCGGTGATCCTCGACATCTTCGCCCAGAACGCCCACACCCTGGAGGGCAAGGCCCAGGTCGAGCTGGCGCTGCTGCGCTACCGCCTGCCCCGTCTGCGCCGCGGCGCCAATGCGCGCATGTCGCAGCAACGCGGCAGCATCGGCGGCCGGTTCGGTAGCGGCGAAACCAAGCTCGAGGTCGATCGCCGGCGCATCAAGAACCGCATCAGCCGCCTGGAGAAGGAACTCAAGGACCTGCACGCCAACCGGCACTTGCAGGGCAAGGGTCGTACGCGCAGCGGACTGGCCGCGGTGACGATCGTCGGCTACACCAACGCCGGCAAGAGCACCCTGCTCAACAGGCTCACGCAGGCCGGGGTGCTGGCCGAGGACCGGCTGTTCGCCACGCTCGACCCCACCACCCGCCGCCTGTCGCTCCCCGGTGGCGAACCGGTGTTGCTGACCGACACGGTCGGCTTCGTGCGCCGACTGCCGCACGGTCTGGTGGAGTCGTTCAAGAGCACGCTCGAGGTCGCCAGCTCGGCCGACTTCCTGGTGCACGTCGTCGATTGCGCCGCGCCGGACCCGGAGGGTCAGATCACCGCGGTGCGCGAGGTGCTCGCCGAGATCGATGCACTGCGCGTCCCCGAGCTCCTGGTGTTCAACAAGGCCGACGCCGAGCCCGACATCGCGAAGGAGCTCGTCGAACGGCACGAGGGTTCGGTGGCGATGAGCGCCGCCACGGGCGAGGGCATCGAGCAGTTCCTGCAGGTCCTGTCCGACCGCCTGCGGTCGATCGCGAAGGTGGTCGAGCTGGTGGTCCCCTACGAACGCGGCGACATCCTGGCCGCCGTGCACCGCGAGGGCGAGGTCGTGTCCACCTTCCACGAGGATGCCGGCGTACGGGTGCGCGCTCGGCTCAGCGAGGCGTCGGCCGGTCGTCTGGCCGAGTTCGTGGTGCCATCGTCGTAACGGTGGCGGACGACATGCCTTCTTCGGGGGGTCGCAGCATCGGGCAGGATGGAGGGCGCATGAACGACGCTGCCGGTTTCGTCCCTCCGCCGTACCCGTATGACCGCCTCGACAGGTTCGCGCCGCTCGGCGCGGCGATGGAGGGCGGCCTGGTGGACCTGTCCATCGGGACGCCGTGTGACCCGCCGCTCGCGTCGGTCGTGGCGGCGCTGTCGTCGAGCAACAGTGAGCGCGGCTACCCGCCGTCGATCGGCACCGAGCCGCTGCGGCGGGCCATCCAGGGCTGGCTGCAGCGCCGCTTCGGGGTCGAGGCGTCGCTGGCGCAGATCGCCGCGTGTGTCGGCACGAAGGAGTTCGTCGCCACCACGCCGCAGTTCTTGCAGCTGCGCACCCCGTCGCGCGACACGGTGCTGTACCCGGCCGTGGCGTACCCCACCTACGAGATGGGCGCGATCCTCGCCGGGTGTCGCCCGGTGCCGGTGCCGGCCCACGCGGACGGATCGATCGACCTGTCGGCGATCGACCCGGCCGACGCGGCGCGGGCACTGATGCTGTGGGTGAACAGCCCGTCGAACCCGACGGGCGCGCTGAGCGACCTGGAGGCCGCGGCGGCGTGGGGTCGAGCCCACGGCGTGCCCGTGTTCAGCGACGAGTGCTACGTCGAGTTCACGTGGGACGGCCCGCCGCGCACGATCCTCGAGCACGGTCTGCAGGGCGTCGTCGCCGTGCATTCGCTGTCGAAGCGGTCGAACCTGGCCGGCCTTCGTGTTGGCTTCTATGCCGGCGACGAGGAACTGGTGTCGTACCTCAAGGAGGTGCGCAAGCACGTCGGCATGCTCGTGCCGGGACCCGCCCAGGCCGCCGGCGCGGTGGCGTTGGCCGACGACGAGCACGTCCGGGTGCAGCGCGATCGCTACCGGGCCCGACTCGAGCGGCTGGGCGCAGTGCTCGGCGCCTGGTCCGGTATCGACATCCCGATGCCGGCGGGTGCGTTCTACCTCTGGTTCGACGCCGAGGACGGCTGGGCGTTCGCCGAGCGACTCGCGCGTGAGGGCGGTGCGCTGGTGAGCCCCGGCGACTTCTACGGTGCCGGCGGTGCGCAGAACGTGCGCGCGGCAGTCGTGCAGCCGGACGACCGGATCGAGTTGATCGCCGCGCGGCTCGGAGTGCGCTGATGGCGTCGAAGGGGCTGGTGTGGGGCGGCGTGGCCGCCGCGCTGGCCGCGGTCACCGTCGGGGGTGCCTGCCTGGTGACCGGCGCGTTCGTGAAGGCGAGCACCGTGGCCGGGTTCGCTCGGGCGCCGATCGGCTGCACCACCACGCTCGAGTTCGACACCACCGACACCTTCACGCTGTACGCCGAGACGCGTGGCCGGGTGGACGACACGGGCGGTGGCTGTGCGCTCAGCGGCACGTCGTTCGAGCACACCGGCGACGTCCCGCCGCTGACGCTCTCGCTGCTCGGGCCGTCGGGCGGGACGGTGCGGCTCGGTGACGAGAACGCGTTCTCCTACGACGTGAGCGACTTCACCGGCTCGTCGTACGCGACGGTCGAGGTGCCGGCCACGGGCAGCTACCGCCTGACGGTCGCCGGTGACGCAGAGGACCTGGTGATCGCCATCGGGCGAGACCCGGAACGTGACAGCCTGGTCTGGGTCGCTGCAGGGATGACGATCGCCGTGCTCGGCATGGCCATCGGCCTGGTGCTGCTGATCCTCGGCGTGCGCCGCAGGCCCGAGCCGCCGACACCGCCGCCGGTGTGGGCCATGACGGTCGGCACGAACATGGTCGGCTACACGCCCGTCGGTGCGATGCCGCCGCCGTCGGCGTGGCCGCCGCCCCCGTCGCCCTCACCGGGCCCGCACGCGCCAGGGGCGGGGCCGGCGTTGCCGCCGCCCCCGCCCCCTCGCGAGTACTCCTGAACGTGGGCGCCGTCAGAGGCGGCGCATCACCGTGACCACGCGTCCGAAGATCTGCACCTCGTCAGACGTGAACACCATCGGCTCGAGCCGCGGGTTGGCCGGGATCAGCGTGACGGTGCTGCCCTTGCGCTGATAGGTCTTCACCGTGGCCTCTTCGCCGGGGATGCCCGCGATCACGATGTCGCCGTTCTCCGCGACTTCCTGGCTGCGGGCGACGACGAAGTCGCCGTCCATGATGCCGACCTCGATCATCGAGTCGCCGCGCACGCGCAGCATGAACAGGTCGCCGCCGGTGCCGGTGAAGTCCTCCGGCAGCGGGAACAGCTCTTCGACGTTCTCCTCGGCCAGCACGTCGGTGCCGGCGGCCACATCGCCCACGAGGGGCACGTGGCGGACCGGACGGCGCTCGATGACGGCGTCGGACGACGGGTCCCAGCGCACCTCGATGGCACGCGGCTTGGTGGGGTCGCGATGGAGGAAACCCATCCGTTGCAGCGACGCGAGGTGACTGTGAACGGTGCTGGGGGAGGTGAGCCCGACGGACTCGCCGATCTCACGCACGCTGGGCGGATAGCCCCGGTCGCGCATGCTCTTCTCGATGACCTCGAGGATGCCGCGTTGGCGGTCGGTCAGTTTTTCGGGTCGTGCAGCCATGGGGGGCAGCGTACACGCGTTCGGTGATCAGGTCAAACACCCGTTCGTGCAACAAATGTTCGGTCGGGGGTTGACGAACGAACAACCGTTCGGGCACACTGCGAACAGTTGTTCGTACCAGTGTTCGCCCGCCGAACCCTGTCACACCCTTTCTGAAGGATCACGACCATGTCCGCCACCGCCGCTCACCTCAGCACTCCGCACACCACCCGGTACACGGCCGTCCTTCCCGCTCGCCTGGCCGAGCCCCGCCCCTCCACGCAGGTCTACCTGCGCCGCCGACTGCTGGTCGCCGCGGTGCTGCTGGCCGTCGTCGTGGCGGTGTGGGGCGGCGCCGGCAACGTTCTGGCGAACCGCGACGGCGCACCTGCCTCCGCCGTCGCGGCTCGCCAGGCCATCTCCTACGTCGTCCAGCCGGGCGACACGCTGTGGTCCATCGCCGCCGCCCACCACGGCTCGGTGGGCCAGGTCGACTACGTCGACCTGCTGGTGAACCGCAACGGTGGCGCCACCATCCAGGTCGGCCAGGTCATCACGTTGCCGTAGCCCTGCCGGGCGACCGGTCAACGGTGCCGGGTGCCCACTAACCTGCGGGTGTGCGTTGTCCCAAGTGCCAAGCCGATGACACCAAGGTCATCGATTCGCGCGAGGCCGAGGATGGCTCGGTCATCCGTCGCCGCCGTTCGTGCGTGGCCTGTCAGCAACGCTTCACCACCTACGAACGCTTCGAGGAAGTGCCGCTCGTCGTCGTGAAGACCACCGGCGGTCGCGAGCCCTTCGACCGCGCCAAGGTGGTCGCAGGCATCAGCGCGGCATGCAAGGGCCGACCGGTCAACGCCGAACAGATCGACCAGGTGGTCGAGGCGATCGAGGAGTTCGCCCGGCTGCAGGGCCCGGAGATTGCGTCGACGGAGGTCGGCCTGGAGGTGCTCGATCGCCTGCGTTCGCTCGACGAGGTGGCGTACCTGCGCTTCGCGAGCGTCTACAAGGGTTTCGACGCGGCGGCCGACTTCCAGCGTGAGCTGTCGCTGTTGAAGAAGCTGCAGCGATCGTGAGTCGCCGGCCGGCGACCGCGTGGGTGGCGCTGGCACTGGCGCTCGTTGCCTGCAGCGACACGTCGTCGTCGGTCGGGTCGTCCGCCGCCGCCGGCGTCGAGACCTCGACTGCAGCGGCCCCGACCTCGACGTCGACGACCGTCGCGGCGACCACCGTGCCGCCGACCAGCACCGTGCCGCCCATCACCCTGGCACCGACCACCGTGCCCTCCACCACGCTGGCACCGACCACCGTGCCCTCCACCGCCGCAGCGGCGCGGGGCGATCGCCCGGCCGACTTCCTGGGCGAGGAGGTGGTCGGCACGTCCGCTGGAGGGCGACCGATCACGGTGTGGCACCGGGGCACGCCCGGTGGCACGCCGGTGCTCGTGATCGGTGTCATCCACGGCACCGAGGACGCAGGCCTGGCGATCCTCGATCGGCTGGGCGAGATGCCGTTGCCGAAGGGGCTCGACCTGTGGCTGATGCCGGCGGTCAATCCCGACGGGTTCGCGTTGCGCCAGCGTGGCAACGCCAACGGCGTCGACCTGAACCGCAACTTCCCGCACGACTGGACCGCGATCGCGAAGCCGGGCGACTGGCAGTACAGCGGTTCGGGGCCGGCGAGCGAGCCGGAGACGAAGGCGTACATCGCCTTTGCGGAACGTGTGCGGCCGCGGCTGACGCTCTGGTACCACCAGGACCTGTTCCGCATCTCGCCCTCGAAGGGCCCCGACGGTCCGCTGCGCCAGCGCTACGCCGAACGCACGGGGTTGAAGTACGAGACGATCAGCGGTGTGGGCAGCGTCTACACGGGCGTCGCGGCCACCTGGACACGGAAGTCGATCCCCTCGGCGATGTCGTTCGTCATCGAACTCGGTCCCACGCTGCCCGCCGACCAGGTGCAGGTGCACGCGGACGCCGTCGTCGAGATCGCACAGATGCGCTGACGCCTCACGCGTCGGCGCGCACCCAGCGGGTGAACAGGAACCCGTCGTCCTCCAGGACGTGCGCCAGCGACATCCGCTGGGCGAGATCGGGTGCGCCCGCCAACAGGCGCGGCCCGCTGCCGCCCGCCAGTTGCGGCGAGATGGTGAGGTTCAGCTCGTCCACGAGGCCCGCCGCAGCGAGCTGCGCGTTCAACGTCGCGCCGCCTTCGGCTTGCACCACCCGCGCGTCGAGCTGCGCGAGTGCCGCGGCGAGGTCGACGTCGCCGACTCCGGCGCGCACCGTCGGCACCGGTACGTCGGGACCGTCCTCGGGCATGATCAACAGGGAACGGTCGGACTGCCAGATCGGTGCGTCGAAGTCGAAGTCTCCCGAACGGGACACGACGGCGAGGCGAAGCCCGGGCGAGCGCGGCGGCCCGTAGCCCTCCTTGCGAGCGGTCGACGCGCCCACGACGACGACGTCCACCAGGGTGCGCAGCGTGAGCAACAGTTCCTGATCGACCGGGTTCGACAAGAAGCGCGAGGTGCCGCCGACGACGGTGGATCCGTCGAGGCTGGCCACCATGCACACCTCCACCCAGGGCCGCCCACGCGGGGCGGGCCGCGGCACGTCGTAGTGCTCGCGCAGCGTGCGGTCGTCGGTCGGGTGAGGAAACAGGCAGCGCATTGGTGAGAGCATGTCACCCATGGGGAACGAACACGACAGCACCGCCGACGCCGCGCACGGCTCGACGCGCACGGCCTTCCGCACCTGCCCGCTCTGCGAGGCGGGGTGTGGTCTCGAGGTGACGGTGACCGACGGCAAGGTGACACGTATCCGCGGTGATCGCGACGACGTGTTCAGCCAGGGGTTCATCTGCCCGAAGGGCAGCACGCTGAAGCAGTTGCACGAGGACCCGGACCGCATCCGCCGCCCGCTGGTGAAGCGCGACGGCGTGCACGTGGAGGTGGACTGGGACGAGGCGTGGCACGTCATCGCCGAACGGCTGCCGGCGATCATCCAGCAGCACGGCCGCGAGGCTGTCGGCGTGTACCTCGGCAACCCGGGCGCGCACAGCCTGTCGGCGATGTTGTACAACCGCGCGCTGCTGACGGCGCTCGGCACCCGCCGCCGGTTCAGCGCGTCGACGGTGGACCAGATGCCGCGCCAGGTGGCCGCCGGCTACGTGTTCGGCACGCCGGTCAGCGTGCCGGTGCCCGACCTCGACCACACCGACTTCCTCGTCGTGATCGGCGCGAACCCGTATGCCTCGAACGGCAGTCTGTGCACCGCACCCGACTTCCCGGGCCGCATCGAGCGCATGCAGGAGCGTGGCGGCACGCTGGTGGTGGTGGACCCGCGGCGCAGCCGTACTGCCGAACAAGCGGACCGTTGGTTGCCCATCCGGCCGGGCACCGACTCGCTGCTGCTGGCGGCGATGGTGACCACGATGGCGCAGGAGGGACTCGTCGCTCCCGGCGACCACGTCGCGCCGTACGTGCAGGGCCTCGACGCGGTGATCGCCGCGCTGGCGCCATTCACGGCCGACGCCGTGGCGGCGGCGACGGGTCTCGATGCCGACGACATCCGCCGTCTCGCCCGCGACCTCTGTGCGGCGCCGAGTGGCAGCGTCTACGGCCGCATCGGCACGACGACCACCGAGTTCGGCACCACCACCTCGTGGCTGATCGACATCGTCAACCTGTGCAGCGGCAACCTCGACCGCCGCGGCGGCGCGATGTTCACCATGCCGGTGGCCGGCGCGCCGACCACACGCGGCAAGGCGCGCAGCGGCAAGGGCTTCACGGTGGGACGCGGCGCGACGAAGGTGCGCGCGCTGCCCGAGGTGATGGGGGAGTACCCGGCGGCAGCGCTCGCCGAGGAGATCACCGACGCCGGCGACGATCGCATCCGCGCGCTCGTCACCGTTGCCGGCAACCCGGTGCTCAGCACGCCGCACAGTGCACAGCTCGACGAGGCGCTCGCACACCTGGACTTCATGGTCAGCGTCGACATCTACCTCAACGAGACCACCAAGCACGCCGACGTGATCCTGCCGTCGCCGTCGCAGCTGCAGAAGGACCACTACGACGTGGCACTCCTGCAGTTCGCCGTGCGCAACGTCGCCAACTACAGCGAGGCCGTGCTGCCGCTGGACGACGACCAGCCCGACGAGTGGGAGATCCTCGCCAAGCTCGGACTGGTGGCGAGCGGTCTCGGTGCCGACGCCGACCCGGCGATCGCCGACGACATGGCGGTGCGCAACCTGCTGGAGTCGGCGGTGAAGGACCCGGGCTCACCCGCGCACGGCCGCGACGTCGACGAACTGCTCGACTCGCTGTCGGACCGGCGTGGCACGGCCCGCCTGCTCGACGTGATGCTGCAGACCGGTCCGTTCGGTGCGGGCTTCGGTGCCAACCCCGGGGGTGCGAGCATCGATCTGCTGCGCGCCAACCCGCACGGTGTGGACTTCGGCCCGTTGCAGCCGCGTCTGCCCGACATCCTGCGCACGCCGAGCGGCATGATCGAGCTGGACCACCCGGTGTTGATGGCCGACCTCGAGCGCCTGGCGGCGGCGATGCCGCGCTGGGAGGAGCACCCGCTGATGCTGGTCGGCCGGCGTCATCTGCGCAGCAACAACTCGTGGATGCACAACATCGAGGTGCTCGTGAAGGGCAAGCCGCGCTGCACCCTGCAGGTGCACCCCGACGACGCCGCCCGACTGGGTGTCGCCGATGGCGGGGTGGCCCGCGTGACCAGCCGGGTCGGCTCGGTGGACGCGTCGGTGGAGGTCACCGACGCCGTGCGTCCCGGTGTCGTCAGCCTGCCCCACGGCTGGGGCCATGGGCAGCCGGGCACGCGCCTGCGGGTGGCGGCCGAGCGAGCGGGTGTGAACAGCAACGTGCTGACCGACCACGAGGCGCTGGATCCGTTGAGCGGAACGTCGGTGCTGAACGGCATCCCGGTGGACATCGTCCCCGTCTGAGGGGCGCTGCACGGCCCCACAGGCCCTTCTGCCTGTGGATATGTGGACAAACCCTGCCTCGTCACCGGTCCGACGACGGTTGTTCACCGGTCGTCCACACCGGATGCCCACAGTAATTCACAAGGTTGTCCCTCTTCCTCCCCACAGGCGACCACCCCTAAGGTTCCTCCGTCAGCTGGCGACGGTGCAGGGGCGCGGATGGACGAGACAAGGGATTTCGAGGGCACCACAGAGCTCTCGGGCCTCAGGTTTCGTGGGGGCGAGGACTCCGGACCTGCGACCTTGCACCGTCGTCCCAGCATCGTCACACGGTTTCCCCGTAATGATTGACACGGGTGTAACTACAGTGCTGTAATCTTTCAACCTCTTGTGGTCGGCGGGTGCGAAGGGGTTCTCGACCCACCACATGTAGTGGTTCCCACGAACCGACCCAGGCCGTGCGAGGTTCCCGCCTCAGGCCATCCCACGGGGGTCCGTCCCCCTTCCAATCTCAGTCTCGGGGCGTTGCAGCCGCCCCTCCCGTCAACAAGGAGCATGCACATGTCACTGGCGCCGGATCGCCTCGCCATCGGAATCGGTCGGCACTTCACCACGCCGGGCGTGCACCCCTACGACGAGGTGGTGTGGGAGCACCGCGACGCTCGCATCAGCAACTGGAAGGACGGCACGGTCGCGTTCGAGCAGCTCGGCGTGGAGTTCCCGACGACGTGGTCGCTGAACTCGACCAACATCGTCGCCCAGAAGTACTTCCGCGGCACGTTGGGCACCTCGGAGCGCGAGACCTCGCTGCGCCAGGTGATCGACCGCGTGGCCGACACCGTCACGCTGTGGGGCACCGAGGGCGGCTACTTCGCCGATGCCGCCGAGACGGAGGCGTTCAACGCCGAGTTGAAGTTCATCCTCGTCACCCAGCGCGCCGCCTTCAACAGCCCGGTGTGGTTCAACATCGGTGTGAAGGGCGTGCCGCAGCAGGCCAGCGCCTGCTTCATCCTCTCGGTCGACGACAAGATGGACTCGATCCTCAACTGGTACCGCGAGGAGGGCGTCATCTTCAAGGGTGGCTCCGGCGCCGGCGTCAACCTGTCGAAGATCCGCTCCAGCTACGAGCTGCTCAACGGTGGTGGCACGGCCAGCGGCCCGGTCAGCTTCATGCGTGGCGCCGATGCCTCGGCCGGCACCATCAAGAGCGGCGGCAAGACCCGCCGTGCGGCGAAGATGGTCATCCTCAACGTCGATCACCCCGACGTGCAGGAGTTCGTGTGGTGCAAGGCCAAGGAGGAGAAGAAGGCCCGCGTGCTGCGCGACGCCGGCTTCGACATGGACCTCGATGGCTCGGACTCGTTCAGCATCCAGTACCAGAACGCCAACAACTCGGTCCGCATCACCGACGACTTCATGGAAGCCGTCGTCAACGACACCGACTGGGACCTGAAGGCCGTCACCGACGGCTCGACGGTGCGCACGGTGCGTGCCCGCGACCTGTGGCGCGACATCGCCACGGCCTCGTGGGAGTGCGCCGACCCCGGCCTGCAGTTCGACACCACGATCAACAAGTGGCACACCGCACACGCGACCGGCCGCATCAACGGCTCGAACCCGTGCTCGGAGTACATGCACCTCGACAACTCGGCGTGCAACCTGGCCTCGATCAACCTGCTGAAGTACCTCGACGAAGAGGGCAACTTCGACGTCGAGGCCTACATGCACACCATCGAGGTCATCTTCACGGCGCAGGAGATCCTGGTCGGCCGCGCCGACTACCCGACCGACCCGATCGGCGACACCAGCCGCAAGTTCCGTCAGCTCGGCATCGGCTACGCCAACCTCGGCGCCACGCTGATGGCGCTCGGTCTGCCTTACGACAGCTTCGAGGGCCGTGCGTGGGCCGCTGCGCTCACCTCGTTGATGACCGGTCACGCCTACGCCACGAGCGCCCGCACCGCCAGCCGCATGGGCCCGTTCGCCGGCTTCGCCGACAACGAGGTGCACATGCTGAACGTGCTGCGGATGCACCGTGACGCCCACGAGGAGATCGCCAACACCGCGGTCGTCCCGGCCGAACTGGTCGAGGCCGGCCGCCGTGCGTGGCACTCGGCCGTCGTCGACGGCGAGGAGTACGGCGTCCGCAACAGCCAGGCCAGCGTCCTCGCCCCGACCGGCACCATCGGTCTGATGATGGACTGCGACACCACGGGCATCGAGCCCGACCTCGGCCTGGTGAAGATGAAGAAGCTCGTCGGCGGTGGCACGATGATGATCGTCAACCAGACGATCCCGCGTGCGCTGCGCAAGCTGGGCTACTCGCCCGAGCAGATCGACGACATCGTCGCCTACATCGACAGCGAGAAGAGCATCCTCGGTGCGCCGCACCTGACCGCCGACCATGTCGCCGTCTTCGCCTGCTCGATGGGTGACAACACCATCCACTACGAGGGTCACGTCCGCATGATGGGTGCGGTGCAGCCGTTCATCTCCGGTGCCATCTCCAAGACGGTCAACATGCCGGAAGAGGCGAGCATCGAGGACATCGAGCAGCTGCACCAGCTGAGCTGGGAGCTCGGCCTGAAGGCCGTCGCCATCTATCGCGACAACTGCAAGGTGGCCCAGCCGCTGAGCACCGCGAAGAAGGACGGCGCCG
>JBMOGW010000078.1:0-14084 GCA_049318165.1 Ilumatobacteraceae bacterium | reverse complement strand
AGAAGGTGTGGACCACGCAGGGCCACCACGCCGACTACTGCTTCCTGCTCACCCGTACCGACCCGGACGCGCCGAAGCACAAGGGCATCAGCTACCTGCTGGTGCCGATGCACCAGCCCGGCGTCGAGGTGCGCGGCATCGTGCAGCCCGACGGCACTGCCGAGTTCTGCGAGGTGTTCTTCACCGATGCGCGCTGCCCGAAGGACAACGTCGTCGGCGGCGTGAACAACGGCTGGAAGGTCGCCAACAGCACGCTCGCGTTCGAGCGCGGCATGAGCGCCACCACCGGCTATCGCCGCTTCGAGGAGGAGTACAAGTTGATGGTGGCCCAGGCCGAGGCCAACGGTGCCATCGACGACCCGGGCATTCGCCAGCGCCTGATGAAGTACTACACGAAGATCCAGATCCTGCGCGTCAACGGCCTGCGCTCGCTGTCGTCCACGTTGGCCGGCACCAAGGATCTCGGTATCGCTGCGCTCGGCGCCACGAACAAGATGTTCTGGACCGAGATGCACAAGGAGGCGATGGAACTCGCGCTCGACATCTACGGCGCCGAGTCGATGCTGATCGACACCGGTGCCGCAACCGGTTCGTGGCCCGGCACCGGCCGCGACAAGCGCCGCGAGGGCTACCCCGTGAGCGCGATGATGAGCGCCTTCTTCTTCAGCCGCAGCGAGACCATCTGGGGTGGCACCAGCCAGATTCAGCGCAACATCGTCGGCGAGCGAGCCCTCGGCCTCCCCAAGGAGCCCCAGACCGCCCAGTGACAGTGACCGGGCGGTGCTCGCCGAACTTAAGTTCTGCGAGCCTCCGTGCGGTCGAGGACGACGGGGCCGGGTTCGCCCGGGCGGCCGACCTTGTAGGCGGCGCGCAGAAGGGCTGCGGCCTGTTCGGCCTGCGACTCGTTGCGGGCGTGCACCACGCCCAACGGGCGCTCGGGGCCGACGGCGTCGCCGACCGCGGCCAGGCGAGTGAGGCCGACCGCGTGGTCCACCGGGTCCTGCGGGCGGGTGCGTCCACCGCCCAGCGCGACGACGGTCATGCCCACGGCTCGAGTGTCGATGCGGGCCACGGCACCGGTGCGCTCGGGGTACACGGGGAACTGCACTGCGGCGCGCTCCATGTGCCGCCACGGTGCCTCGACGAACTTCTTCGGGCCGCCGAGTGCGGTGACCATCCGCTGGAAGTGGTCGGCCGCCGCGCCGCTGTCGAGTGCGGTCTGCAGCATCGTGCGTGCCTGCTTCGTGTTCTTGGCCAACTTGCCGAGCACCAGCATCTCCGCGCACAGGGCCAGCGTCACCTCGTGGATGCGCGGCTCGCGACGGGTGCCGGTGAGGTACTCGACGGCGTACGCCACCTCCAGCGCGTTGCCGGCCGTGTCGGTCAGCGGCTGGTCCATGTCGGTCACCAGCGCCACCGTCGGCAGCCCGGCGCCGTTGGCGACGCCGACGATGCTCCCGGCCAGTGCCTGCGACTTGGCGAGCGTCGGCATGAACGCGCCGTTGCCGGTCTTCACGTCCATCGTCAGGCCCTGCAGGCCGGCAGCGAGTTTCTTCGACAGGATCGACGCGGTGATCAGCGGGATGCTCTCGACGGTCGCCGTCACGTCGCGGATGCCGTAGAGGCGCTTGTCGGCGGGCGCCAGGTCGGCGGTCTGGCCGATGATGGCGCAGCCGATCTTGCCGACGACCGAGCGGAACTTCGCCATCGTCGGCGCTGCGGTGTAGCCGGGGATCGACTCCATCTTGTCGTAGGTGCCGCCGGTGTGGCCGAGGCCGCGGCCCGAGATCATCGGCACATAGCCGCCGCAGGCCGCCACCATCGGGGCCAGCATCAGGCTGACGGTGTCGCCCACGCCGCCGGTGGAGTGCTTGTCGAGCACCGGGCCGGGCAGGTCCCAGCGCAGCACGGCGCCGCTGTCGCGCATCGCCACCGTCAGCGCGACGGCCTCGTCGGTGCTCATGCCCTTGAAGTACACGGCCATTGCGAATGCGGCGGCCTGCCCTTCGGTGACGGCCCCGCTCACCATGCCGCGTACGAAGCCGGCGATGTCGTCGGCCGACAGCGTGCCGCCGTCGCGCTTCGTGCGGATGATCTCCTGCGGCAACATCAGTAGGCCTCCGACGAAGTGGCGCCGCGTTCGCCCTCGATTTCGCTGATGAGCGCGGTGAGCAGGCCGCTGGCGCCAAAGCGGAACGTGGCGGGCGTCGCCCAGTCGGGCCCCATCATCTCGTCGGCCTGGTCGAGGTAGATCCGTGCATCGTCGAGCGTGCGGATGCCGCCACTCGGCTTCAGGCCCACCGGTCGGCCGGCGTCGCGGATCGCCGAGAGCATGATCGCCGTGGCCTCCGGTGTGGCGCTCTGCGGCGTCTTGCCGGTCGACGTCTTGATGAAGTCGGCGCCGTGCTCGACCGCCAGCGTGGCCGCGGCGAGCACCGCCTCGGGCGCCCGCAGCTCGCCCGTCTCGAGGATCACCTTCAACAGGTGGCTGTCCTGCGGCACCACGTCGCGGACGGCGTCGATGGTGGCGGCGGCCGCGTCGAGGTCGCCTGACAGGACGGCGTGGTAGGGGATCACGAGGTCGATCTCGTCGGCGCCGTCGGCGAGCGCCTGGGTCGTCATTCCCACCACATCGTCGATCGGCTCGGCGCCGCTCGGGAAGTTCACGACCGTGGCAATGCGCACGTTGGTGCCCCACAGCAGGTCGACGGCGTGGGCAACGTGGCGCGGCCACACACAGACCGCGGCGGTGTTGCCGTGCGGGCCGTGCGCCTTGCCGCACAGCGCCGTGACGTCGTCGTCGGTGGCCTGGTCACCCAACTCGGTGAGGTCCAGGAGCGCGAGCGCGCGGCGTGCGAGTGCAACCGGGTCATGGTCCATGGGTTCACCCTAACCACGGTGGCCGGTGCCCGAACAGGGACGGCAGACTCTTGGTCATGACCGACCTGCTGTACCTGCGCGACGCCTACGAGACCCGCTTCGCCGCCACCGTCGCCGACGTGCGCGACGACGCGATCGCGCTGGACGCGACGTACTTCTATCCGACGGGTGGCGGGCAGCCGCACGACACGGGCACGCTCGCCGGCCTCACGGTCGTCGAGGTGCGCAAGGAGGGTGTCGACGTGTGGCACCGCGTCGAGGGCGGCCCGCTGCCGTCGGTCGGCGACACGGTGGAGGGTGCGATCGACTGGGATCGCCGCCACCGGCTGATGCGCACGCACACCGCACTGCACGTGCTGTGCGGGGTGATCTGGAACGAGTGGCGGGTGCCGGTGACGGGCGGGAACATGGAGCCGCTGTCGGCGCGGATGGACTTCGAGTTCGACCCGGTGCCCGAGGGCTTCGCTGCACGCATCGAGGAGCTGGTGAACGCCGAACTGGCGGCCGACCGTCCGATCACCGTCGACTTCCTGCCGCGCGACACCGCGGTGCAGGACGAGGACCTGATCCGTACGAAGGTGAGCCTGATCCCCGAGAGCGTCACGGAGATCCGTGTGGTCGACATCGTCGGTCTCGACAAGCAGGCCGACGGCGGCACCCACGTGCGTTCCACCGTCGAGGTGGGTCGCCTGAAGGTGCTCAAGCTGGAGAACAAGGGCAAGGGCAACAAGCGGGTGCGCGTCGAGATCGTCGACGCCTGACCGTGTCGCGTGGGTGCGCCTGTCAGGGGAGCTTGACGGTGTTGGCCACGCCGGCAGCGCCGATGTTCACCGCCAGCAGACGCACGGTCTCCTTGCCGTCGTTGTGCCCGTTGTGGCGGGTGCCGATGGCCTCCACGATCGCCGAGCCCTTGGTGTACTGCTTGGTGATGCCGCCCTCGTAGTCCACCGTGACCGTGCCGGACAGCACGTAGACGTAGAGCGGCGCATCGTGGCGATGCCAGCCGGTCGCCGCGCCCCGCGGGATCTCGATCACCGACGACGACACCTGGGCCGCACCACTGGTCGGGTACTGGATGGCCTGCCCGAGCACGGTGGTCTCCTGGGCGGTGAGCAGGGGCGAGGCGGTGACGGCCGGGGGCGCCTTGTGGGCGACGGCGTTGCCGCTGAGGCCGACGAGGCCGAGCGCGCCCAGCGTGAGGGCGGCGAGGGCAGTGGTGACTGTCTTCATCTGTGCGAGCCTATGGCTGCGGTGATCGGGCGTCACCAGGGCGTTCGGCCCATTCGCGCAGCGCTGGACGGCGACCGGATCTCGTTGGAGGGTCGCATTGTCGGGTCAGGATTCGGCGATCGCGGCCAGTCGGAATCCGGGCACGGGTGGGCGTCGGTGGCGTCGGCCGGACACCATCGACACATGCACCGATCGTGGTCGACCCCAGCCGCCCTCCGTCGCTTCTGGGGTCTCGGCATCTCGATCGTGCTCATCGGGGCCGTCGTGCCGTACCCCGTCCGCGGTGTGCTCGGTGGCGACGAGGCGATGCACCGCATCCACGACACGGTCGGCTCCATCCACTACCTCCTGTGGTGGGCGGTGCCGGTGCTGGTGTGGACGCTGCGACGGGCCGACCCGCCCGCCGGCGTGCTCGGCCACTGGTGGATGGCGATCGCATCCGCGTTCGCGATGGTGCTCACGTCGTTGCCGTCCGGCGACCTGTTCTCGTCGGCATCGTGGCTGCCGCTCGTGACGTTGCTGCCGCTGGTGCCGTCGACGGGCTGGTGGCGGCCGTGTCGGCCGGACCCGTTGCTCGCCGGCGCGGCGGTGCTGCTCGGTGTCCTCGCATGGCGGCTCGCGCCGGACCTGGTGCACGTGCAGGACGTTGCCGGCTCCGACCCCCACGGCGCACGCTTCCACTACGGCGGCATGGCAGCGGTGTACGTCGCCTCGGCGTGCTGTGCGGCGGTCGCCGCCGTGTTCCCGCGCGATCGAGCCGTGCTGCTGTTGCTGGGAGCGGGGACGACGTTCATCGGGGCGGCGAGTTGGTGGTGGCCGCAGTACGACTCCGCCCTGCGCGGCCCCGAGCGGTGGTGGTACGTCGGGGTCGGAGCGGTCATCGTCGTGCGGTCGTGCACCGTCCGTCCTGCGGTCTCGGAAGGTGCCACTACCCTCGCCGCGGGCGACATCGGGGAGGTCTCATGGCGAAGGTGAACAAAGGGCGGTTGACGGTCGACTTCGGCGACACCGACGAGGTGGTGGTGTTCCTCATCGGGATGCGCATCAACCAGTTGCACCGCCCGGACCAGTGGATGCCCGTGTTCACGGCGATGGGGAAGATGATCGCCGAGTTGGTGAAGGCGCCCGACACCGGACTGTTGGCGCGTCCGCGTACGTTCCTGTCGGGACGCACCAACGTGCTGGTGCAGTACTGGGAGTCGTTCGAGAAGCTCGACGCCTACGCCCGTGCCGCCGACAAAGAGCACCTGCCGGCGTGGCGGGCGTTCAACAAGCGCACGCGCGACAACGGTGCGGTCGGCATCTATCACGAGACGTATCGCGTGCCGGTGAGTCGTATCGAGGCGATCTACGGCAACATGCCGACGTTCGGCCTCGGCGCCGCGTTCGGCACGCGCAAGCCCGGCGCCGGCACACAGTCCGCCGCCGGCCGGATGGGCGTCGCCGACGACATCCCCGCCGTCGAGCCCTACTGACCAGCCGCCCGGAAGCCGATCTGCAACGAATCCCACCCAGAAGCCGCTGGCGCCCTCAGCGCGGTTCGCGGAGCATCGTCGCGGAGTTGTCGTCGTCGCCGACCTGCACGAAGCCGAGCGACTCGTACAGCGTTCGTGCGTTGGTGTTGAGGTGGTCGACGCTCAGGCTCATCACCGGGTGGCGCTCGAGCAGTGCCACCAGCATCGCCCGGCCGACGCCCTGGCCGCGATGCGCCTCCACCACGGCCATGCCCAACTCCGGTACGCCGTCGCGCACGTAGCCGTAACCCGGCGCGTCAGCGGTGGTGCAGCGACAGAACGCGGCACCGAGACGGGTGCCGGCCTCGTCGACGGCGATCACGGCGTCGTCACCCGGGATGCGGCCGAAGTCGCGCAGGTAGTGCGCCATGCCGGGCTCGTCGACGATCGAGAACGGCGGCACCGGCCAGTCGGGGTGCAGGTGGATCGACAGGTGGAGCACCTCCCACAGGAACGGGATGTCGTCCACCCGCCACGCCCGCAGCAGGGGCACTTCCGGCGGGAGTTCGAACGGGTCGAATGCCGCCAGCTCATCGGCGGTCGGGGCCTGGAACGGACCTTCAGCCCACTCGCGCACCATGTCGGGCGGCACCGGGGTGGTGATGTCAGGGCCCGCGTTGCGCGCCATCAGCCGGCGCTCGAGTTCGTCGATCGGCACGTCGAGGTGCACCAACGACACCGCCACGCCGTTCGCCCGGCACCAGTCGCGCAGCACGTCACGCTCGTCGCGTGCCCAGGTGCCCCACTCGATCACCACGTCGTTCCCGGTGAGCAGCAGGTGCTGGGACTCCACCCACTGTGCTGCCTCCAGGCGTGCGCGCAGCGCCTGGTCCCAGAGCGTCACACCCATCGCGTTCATCCAGTCGTCCGGGCACATCCGCGCCGCACCGGTGGCCGCCGCGATGCGGCGGGACAAGGTGCTCTTCCCGGAGCCGGGGAGCCCGCAGAGGATGGTCAGCCTCGCCATGCGGCCACCGTACGACAGGCCCGCGCGCTCGCTCCGACCATTTCCGGTGCCGTTGCCTACGCTCGGCCACATGACCGACGTGGCGAGCGATGTGGTGAGTGACGCCCAGGCGTTCCTCGACGAGCACTGGAGCCCCGAGGTCGACCCGCTGGCCTGGAAAGCCCTGGTCATCGACCATCGCTGGGCCGCGTTGCGCTGGCCGTCGCAGTGGTACGGGCGTGACCTGTCCGACGAACAGGCCAAGGAGGTCGAAGGCGTCTTCGCCGCGGCGGGCGCCCACGGCCCGGGCCAGGACGTCACCAACCTGTGGGCCGGCACGATGCTGGCGTTCGGCAGCGACGAGCTGAAGGCGCAGTTCATGCGGCCGCTGCTGATGGACGAGGTGGCGATGTGCCTGCTGTACAGCGAGCCGGGCGCCGGCTCCGACCTCGCGGCCGTGCGCACGTCGGCCGTGCGTGACGGCGACGAGTGGATCGTCAACGGCCAGAAGGTGTGGACCAGCGGCGCCCGCGACGCCGACTACGGCATGTTGATCGCGCGCACCGACTGGGACCAGCCGAAGCACCGCGGCATCTCGTTCTTCTGGCTCCCGATGCGCCAGGACGGTGTGGAGGTGCGCCCGCTGCGTCAGGCCACCGGCGACGCACGCTTCAACGAGGTCTTCATCACCGACGCCCGCGTGCCCGACACCAACCGCCTCGGCAACCTGCACGACGGCTGGCGAGTGCTGCAGACCGCGCTGTACTACGAGCGCGTCGCGATGGGTGGCTCGATGGTCGGCGGCAGCGGGGGAGCGCGCCCGACGCGCAACGTGCCGCGCGGCGCCACCGCCGCGGCGCACGGCAGCATCCCGGTGCCCGACATCTCGCTCGTGAAGCTGGCCCAGCAGATGGGCAAGGCCGACGACCCGATCATTCGTCAACGACTGATACGCCTGCATTCGCGGCGGCAGGTGAACCAGTGGAACGGCGAGCGCGCGAAGGCCGCCGCCGCGGCCGGCAGTTCGTCGCCGCTCGCGTCGCTCGGCAAGCTGTTCATGGCGCAGATCCTTCACGAGGCCGGGCACTTGCAGGGCGAGCTGCTGGGCATGTCGGCGCTGCTCGATGGCGACGGTTTCCCGACGGCGCGCGACCACAACTACTCCCAGCTCAACGCGTACTTCTTCTCCATCGGTGGCGGCACCGACCAGGTGCAGCGCAACATCATCGGCGAGCGCATCCTCGGCCTGCCGAAGGAGCCCGAGGTGGACCGCGAGATCCCGTTCAAGGACGTGCGCGCCAGCACCGCAGCCCGCGCCTGAGTGACGGAGGTCCCTGGGCGCAACGGCGCGCATCTGGGAACCTGGGGGCCGTGCAGGTCGAGCCCCGACGATCGGACACCAGGTGATCGCACTCTTCATCGCCGGTGCGTTGGCGTTCGCCGTCTCCTTGTTCGGCACCGGTTTCCTCGAGCGGTTCATGCGCGGCCACGGCCGCAGCCAGCCGATCCTCGAGCTGAACGCCGAGAACAAGATCGTCCCCCAGCACCAGCACAAGAAGGGCACGCCCACGATGGGCGGCATCGCCGTCGTGGTGGCCGCGGCGACCGGCTATCTGCTCGCGCACATCCGGCAGGGCGTGGTGTTCTCGAACCAGACGCTGATCATGTTCGGCGGCGTGTTGGTGATGGCGGCGATCGGCTTCATCGACGACTACATCAAGGTGAAGAAGAAGCGCAACAAGGGCGTGCTGTGGAAGCTGAAGGGCTACATCACGTTGGCGTGCGCGTTCGGCATCGCGGCGGTGCTGGTGCTCGGCACCGACATCGACACCCGGCTGTCGCTCACCCGGGCGACGCTGCCGGGGTGGCAGCTCGGCCCGGTGGCATGGATCCTGTGGGCCGGCCTGATCATCTTCGCCACCACCAACGCGGTGAACGTCACCGACGGGCTCGACGGCCTGGCCGGCGGGTCGGCGATGCTCGGCTTCACCGCGTTCGGCATCATCGCGTTCCTCGCGTTCCGCAACCCCGAGCTGTACCCGGCGGTCGTGAACCCGTACGACCTCGCCGTGTTCGCCGTGGCGTTCGCTGGTGCGTGCGGCGGCTTCCTGTGGTGGAACGCCGCCCCGGCCCGCATCTTCATGGGCGATGTCGGCGCGCTCGCCCTCGGCGCCGCGCTGGCGCTGCTCGCACTCACCACCAACACCCAGCTGCTGCTGCCGGTCATCGTCGCTCTCAACGTGATGGAGATCGGCTCGGTGGCCATCCAGATGATCGTCTACAAGGCAACGAAGGGCCGCCGCCGGTTGTTCCGCATGTCGCCCATCCACCACCACTTCGAGATGGTCGGCTGGCCGGAGACGACCGTCATCATCCGCTTCTGGCTGATCTCCGGCATCTTCGTCGTGTTGGGCGTGGGCATCTGGGTGGCGGACTTCACCAAACAGGTCGGTGGATGACCGCGGGGTGGCTGCCCGGCGACAGTTCACCGACGTGTCATAGTTCCGGCATGCGGTGGAAACAGCCGGTCAGCAGCGTGGGTGGATGACCATGGCAGACCTGCGCACCCAAGCCGGAATGTGGGACGAACTGATCGACGCGGACGGCAATCCGAGGCCGGCAGCGGCGGCCGTCGTCGCCCAGATCGAGTCGCTCGGGATGGCCGAGTTGCAGCAGCGGCAGGACCTTGCCGAGCTCGACATCGTCGGCATGGGCATCACGTTCACCGTCTACTCCGACGGCCGTGGCATCGACCGCGCCTGGCCGTTCGACATCGTGCCGCGGGTGATCGGCGCCGACGAGTGGCGGCGCACCGAGGCCGGCCTGAAGCAGCGCCTGCGCGCCCTCAACGCATTCATCGACGACGTGTACCACGACCAGCGCGTGATCGCCGACGGCGTGTTCCCGGCAGAGCTGCTCGAGCACTCGGTGAACTACCGGCCGCAGTGCCGCGGCGTGTCGCCGAAGTTCGGGGTGTGGGCGCACATCAGCGGGAGCGACCTGGTGCGCGACGCCGACGGCACCATGTACGTGCTGGAGGACAACCTGCGCGTCCCGTCCGGCGTCAGCTACGTGCTCGAGAACCGCGCCATCTCGAAGCGGGCGTTCGCCGACCTGTTCGCACAACAGAGCATCCTCCCGGTCGACGGCTACACCGACGAGTTGAAGCGCATGCTCGCCTCGCTCGCACCGGACGACGTGATCGACCCGACGGTGGTGGTCCTCACGCCCGGCATCTACAACAGCGCGTACTTCGAGCACTCGTTCCTCGCGCAGCGGATGGGGGCCGCGCTGGTGGAGGGCGCCGACCTCGTCGTGGGCGATGACGACTGCGTGTACATGCGGACCATCGGTGGTCGCGAACGCGTGGACGTGATCTATCGACGCATCGACGACCTGTTCCTCGACCCGGAGTCGTTCCTTCCGGACAGCGCGCTCGGCGTACCCGGCCTGATGCGCGCGTGGCGCGCCGGCAACGTGGCGATCGCCAACGCGCCCGGCGCCGGCGTGGCCGACGACAAGGCCGTGTATGCATGGGTGCCCGACTTCGTGCGCTACTACCTCGGCGAGGAGCCGCTGCTGGCCAACGTGCCGACGTACCGCTGCCTCTACGAGGACGAGCGCGAGTACGTGCTCGACCACCTGCGCGAGCTGGTCGTGAAGCCGGCCAACGAAAGCGGCGGCTATGGCCTGATGATCGGCGACCGGGCGACGGACGCGGAGATCGACGCTGCGGCAGAGGCGATCCGCGAGGACCCGCGCAACTGGGTGGCGCAGCCGATTCTGTCGCTGAGCACGGCGCCCACGCTGTGCGACGGTGCACTCGAGCCCCGCCATCTCGACCTTCGACCGTTCATCCTCAGCGGGCGCTCGCAGTACGTGACCGCCGGCGGTCTCACCCGTGTCGCGTTGCGTCGCGGCTCGCTGATCGTGAACTCCTCGCAGGGCGGCGGCAGCAAGGACACCTGGATCGTGGAGGACTGATGCTGCTGTCGCGCGTCGCCGACAACCTCTACTGGGGTGCCCGCTACATGGAACGAGCCGACGACACGGCACGCGTCGTGCGCACGTTCACCGAGGTGCTGCTCGACCTGCCGGTCGGCGTGGCGTCCAGCTGGGAGCCGCTGCTGGCCGTGGCCGGCAGCCGCGAACGGTTCGACGCCGGTCACGCACGTGCGAACGAGAGCGACATCGTGCGGTTCCTGGTCGCCGACGAGTCGAATCCCGGCAGTGTGGTGTCGAGCGTGGCCCGGACCCGCGAGAACCTGCGCACCACTCGCGAGGTGCTGCCCCGCGAGGCATGGCAGACCGTGAACGACCTCTACCTGTACACACAACGCGACGGCGAGAGCGGCGTCGACCGGCGCACCCGCGCCCGCTTCCTGAGTCGTGTGATCAGCGAGGCGCAACGGCTCGACGGCGTCATCTCCGGCGCGATGCAGCGAGACGAGGCATACGAGTTGTGGCGGCTCGGTCAGGCGATCGAGCGCGCCGACATGACGACCCGTGTGCTCGGTGTGCGTGCTGCGGCGTTGCTGGCGACCCCGCCGGACGTGGACGACTACGACGAGGTGCAGTGGATGGGCGTGCTGCGCTCGCTGACCGCGCTGCAGATGTATCAGCGCGCCACCCGCGGGCCGATCGACGGCAGCGGTGTGGTCCGCTTCCTGCTGTTCGACCGCCAGTTCCCCCGGTCGGTGGCGGGCTGCCTGGAGCGTGCCCGTTCGGCCCTGTCCCGGCTGCCGAACCCCGACCGCACGATGGCGGCCGTCGATGACCTGGACCGGATGTTGGCGTTCCTGCCGGCCATCGCCGACGACGGCAAGCTGCTCGACGCCTCGATGGACGAGGTGCAGGTGGCGCTCGTCCGCCTGAACGACGTGGTGTACGACACCTTCGTCCGCGCCGCCGAGTGATGGCAGCATGGTGAACCCATGACCTCCGCAGTCCTCCGCTACGCGCCGACCCCCGGGCGGTACGACGAGGTCGTCGACGTGGACGGCGCCACCCGGCCCACCTGGCAGGCCGTCGCCCGCGCGCTCGGCTCGTTCGAGCCGGAGGTGCTGCTCGAACGCCAGCGCCAGGCCGACCGCCTGCTCGACGCCCAGGGAACCGGCCATCTGGTGCACGAGATGTCGCTGGTGACCGATCGCCACGGCGTGTCGGCTGCCGAGCGCTCCGTCAGCCACCCGTGGCGGCTGGACCCGGTGCCGTTCGTCATCGCTGCCGACGAGTTCGCCACGCTGTCCAACGCGGCGTCGCAACGGATGCGTGCGCTGGAGGCCGTGCTGGCCGACTGTTACGGCGACCGACGCCTCGTCACCGAGGGCGTGCTGCCGCCCGGGCTACTGCACGGGCTGTCAGGGTTCCGGCCCACCGGCGACGCCGCGTCCACTCGTCGTTGGTTGGCGCACTATGCGGTCGATCTGGTGCGCGACGCGCAGGGCGCCTGGCACGTCGTGCACGACCTGACCGACGCGCCGAGCGGCCTGGGCTACACGCTGCTCAACCGCACGGTGCTCGCCCGTGTGCTGCCGGACGGGCTGCGGTCGCTGGGCGTCGCGGCGATCAACGGCCACGCCGACACGCTTCGCCGCGCGCTCGCCGCTGCGGCGCCCGAGGGCCGTACGAGCTCTCGTTCGGTGGTGCTCACGGGCGGCCCCGCCGACCCGACGTACGTGGAGCACAGCTACCTCGCCACACGCCTCGGCCTGCACCTCGTGGAGGCCGCCGACGTGGTGATGCGCGCCGGTCGGCTGTGGCTGCGCGTGCTGGACGGGCTGGAGCCGATCGACGTCGTCTACCGGCGGGTGCCCGACGCTCGCCTCGACCCGCTCGAGCCGAACCACCTCGGCGGAGGTGACGGTGTACCGGGCATCGTGTGGGGTGCCGGTCGCCAGGGGCTCACGCTCGCCAACGCCTACGGCAGCGCGATGCTGGAGGCACCGGAGCTCGCGCCGCACCTGGCCGACGCGGCCCGCCATCTGCTCGGCGAGTTCCTCGCGTTGCCGATGCTGCCGGCGGGTGCCGAGCTCGGCTCGTCGCCGGTGTTCGTCGGCGACAGCGAGCGACCGTTCACGCCGCAGCCCGTCGTGCTGCGCCTGCAGCTCGCCCGAGTGGGCGACGAGATCGTCGTGATGCAGGGCGGCGCGGGTCGCGTGCTCGCACCCGGCGACGATCCGGCGCGGCCCACCGCGCAGGTGGTGAAGGACGTGTGGGTCGTCGGCGCCGGCGGTCAGCACCGTCCGCTCCGCGTCGCAGCGCCGCCGCAGGTGGACTTCGGTGGCTCCGTGCCCAAGCGGGTCGCCGATGCGCTGTACTGGCTGGGCCGTGCCGCAGAGCGCGCCGAGGTGGCCACGCGTACGGCACGTGTGATCACCGCGCAGCAGCTGCAGGACCCCACGTTGACGACGTTCGAGGACGGTGCGTGGGCTGCGGGTGCCACTGCGCTGTTGCGGGCCGCGCAGGCGAAGCCGCTCGGCGAGGTGCGCGTGGGTGCCGAGGCCGCCGAGGCACTGCACGGGGAGCTGGAATCGACGGGCGCCTCCGTGGCCGCACAACTGGCCGCCCTGGTGCAGGAAGCCACCTCGGTGCGGGAGTACCTCAGCACCACGACCGGCCGAGTGCTCGGTCGCCTCGCGAGGCTGCACCCGATGTTCGCCGACGGCGAGATGGCGCCGGACGACCTCGACACCGTGCTCGTCGACCTGGCCGCGTTGAGCGGCCTGATGATGGAGAGCACCGTGCGTGGACCGTCGTGGCGGTTCCTCGACCTCGGCCGCCGGCTCGAGCGGGCGCTCGCCGTGCTGGGCTCCGTCGAGGCTGCGCTCGCACTGTCGGTGCCGTCGCTGGCCGAACAACCGCTCGTGGAAGCCGTGCTCGGGTCGAACGAAAGCCTCGTCGCCTATCGCCGCCGGTACCGCAGCGAGGTGGAGTTGCAGGCGGTGCTCGATCTGCTGCTGCGCGACGACGCCAACCCGCGCAGCCTGGCGTACCAGTTGGACCGGTTGCGCGAGCACACCGCAGGTCTGGCATGGACGGAGGGTGCGGCGCTCGTCGAGCAGGCGAGTGTGCGCGCGCTCGGTTCGGTGGACGACCACGTCGTCGACGGCCGATTGATCGCGCTCGACTCGTTCGTGCTCGACGTACGCGGCCCTCTGCTCGACCTCGCCGAAGCCATCGTCAGGCGCTGGTTCTTCGATCCGGTCAACCCCACTCTGATGCGCGGGTACTGACGGCCATGACCAGGTTCCGCGTGGTGCATCGCACGTCGTACGAGTACGGCAAGCCGATGTCGGACGGCTTCACGACGACGCACCTCGAGCCGCGCACCAGCCCGCACCAGACGATCGAGAGCGTCGTGCTGTCGATCGATCCGGAGCCGGACGAACTGGACCGCACATTCGACGCACTCGGCAACCCGGTGACGCGCTTCGCCGTGCACCGGCCGCACGCATCGCTCGTCGTCGAGAGCACGGTGGTGGTGGACACCGGGTTGAAGCCGGTGCCCACCG
>JBMOGW010000077.1:0-14096 GCA_049318165.1 Ilumatobacteraceae bacterium | reverse complement strand
CAGATCACCGACAACCTGAAGCGCTACAAGGAGGCCGGCATGGACATGCCGCTGCTGTGGCCGCCGTTCCAGGGTGTGCCGGTGTCGAAGACGCTCGACGACATGAAGGTGCTCGTCAACGACATCATGCCGAAGGTGAACGCGATCTGAGGCTGCGCACGACGCACGGTTGACGTCGACGTCACACGAACCGGGCAGGCCGGGACGACCGAATCGGTCGCCTCGACCTGCCCGGTTCCGCGTGCACGGGAGGGCATGCCGCGACGGCCTGCGCCTACCATCCACACGGTGGAGACCGAGGACACCTCGAGCACAGGCCGGACCGAGCCCGGGCGACTGGGCGAGGTGGTGCGGCTGTTCCTCACCCTCGGTGTCATCGGGTTCGGCGGGCCGGCGGCGCACATCGCGATGATGCGCGACGAGGTGGTGCGCCGACGCGGGTGGATGGACGACGCCGAGTTCCTCGAGATCATCGGCGCAACGAACCTGATCCCCGGCCCCAACTCCACCGAGATGGCGATCCACCTCGGCCACCGCCGTGCCGGGTGGCGAGGGTTGCTGGCGGGCGGCCTGTGCTTCATCGCGCCGGCGGTCGTGATCGTCAGCCTGTTCGCCTGGCTGTACTCCCGGTACGGCTCCACGCCGCAGTTCGCCGACGTCCGCTACGGCGTGCTGCCGGTGATCATCGCGATCGTTGCTCAGGCCGTGGTGGGACTCGGCCGGTCGGCGATCGTCGTGCCCTGGAAGGCGGTGATCGCGGTGGTGGCGTTCGTCGCATACGCGCTTCACGTGCACGAACTGCTCGTCCTGCTCGCCGCCGGCGTGCTGGCACTCCTGTGGGCGGCGCGCGACCGGCTCGGCCGGCGGATGATGTCGGTGATGGTGGCGCCGCTCGTCGCCGCGGCGACCGGCTCGACGCCCGTGTCGCTGTGGCGCCTGTTCCTGGTGTTCCTCGAGATCGGCAGTGTGCTGTACGGCTCGGGCTACGTACTGCTCGCGTTCATGCAGCGGTCGCTCGTCGACGACCTCGGGTGGTTGACGTCGCAGCAGGTGCTCGACGCCGTCGCAGTGGGTCAGGTGACGCCCGGTCCCGTCTTCACGACCGCCACGTTCGTGGGGTGGCAGATGGCCGGGGTGGCCGGTGCAGCCGTCGCGACCGTGGGCATCTTCGCCCCGTCGTTCGTGTTCGTCGCATTCCTCGGCCGGATCATCGAATGGATGCGGGTCCGTCCGCTCGCGAAGGCGTTCCTCGACGGCGTCACCGTTGCGTCGCTGGGCCTGATGGCCGGTGTCCTCGTGCAGCTGTCGCGCACCGCGCTCGTCGACGTGTTCACCGTCGCCATCGCGGTGGGGGCACTGGCGGTCCTCCTTCGCTGGAAGCTGAACTCGGCGTGGCTGGTGGCCGGCGGTCTGTTGCTCGGGGTGACGCACGGTCTGCTGTGAAGCCGGATCGTCGGGGGCGGATACGGTGGCCCGAGCGCCACGTCCCCGGGTGGCGCGGAGGGAGCCAGCCATGTCGTACGTCGTCGACTTCGTCAACGTGTCCACGAAGGGGTTGGAGTCGTCACCGCACGCCGACGCGCTGGCCGGACTGCGTGCCAACGAGGCCCGCTACTTCAAGAACAAGTACGACCATGCGTTCACCACCGAGCCGGCGAGCAAGGCGAAGCAGTCGGTCGCGCGGGTGGCGCGCATCCTGAAGGAGGAGCGCGGCATCGTCATTGCCGCGAAGCCGCTCGAGGTGGCCGAGTGCGAGGTGGAGAACATCCGCTGGACGCACGTGTTCTACGAGAGCGGCCTGGCGATCAACGTGCTGTGGCCGTTGAACGACCCGAAGAAGCGCGCCGTCGGCTTCAAGCTGTCGGAAGGGATGGAGGAGCCGGAGGAGCTGTCGACGTTCAAGTACGCCCGTCAGAAGTCGAAGCTGGCGGGCACGATCCGCGGCTCGTACTTCGTCATCAAGGGTGACTACTGACGCGGGAGTTGCGCGCGATCACTCAATGATGATTGAGTGATGGGCGTGGATGCCGAGTCGGATGTGGACGACCTGAAGCGACGCGCGGCCCGCCACGCGGCGCTCGGCGAGCCCGCCCGCCTGGCCATCGTCGAAGCGCTCGTGGTGAGCGACCACAGCCCGAGGGAGCTGAGCGATCTGCTCGGCCTCGGCTCGAACCTGTTGGCCCATCACCTCGACGTGCTCGAGGCTGCCGGCCTCGTGGGGCGCAGTGCCTCCGCGGGCGATGGGCGGCGCAAGTACGTGCACCTCGAACGTTCGGCGGCGCGAGGCCTCGGCCTGCGCGGCAGGCCGCCCGCCGGGCGGATGCTGTTCCTCTGCACCCACAACTCGGCCCGGTCGCAATTGGCGGCGGCGCTGTGGGTGGCGCGCACTGGTCGGCCGGCCTCCTCGGCCGGCACCCGCCCGGCCGAGCACGTGCACCGGGGTGCCGTCGCCGCGGCCCGTCGCGCGGGCCTGTCGCTGGAGGGTTCGACCCCGTCGCTCATCGACCGGATCCCCGACAGCGCCCAGGTGGTGACCGTGTGCGACCTGGTGCACGAACAACTGACCCCCGAGCCGGGCTGGTGGCACTGGTCGATCCCCGACCCCGTGGAGGACGGCGGTGCGGCTGCATTCGACGCCGTGCTGCGCGAATTGAACGAACGCATCGATGTCGTGCACGCCGCGATCGAGCCCGAAGGAGACCGAGCATGACCGTTCGAGTGGGAATCAACGGCTTCGGCCGCATGGGCCGCCTGGTGGTGCGCGCGCTGCAGCAGCACTCCGACCTGCAGCTGGTGCACGTGAACGAGGTGAAGGGCGGTCTGGAGACGGCGGCTCACCTGTTGGAGTTCGACACGGTGCACGGCCGGTACCCGGGCACCGTCGGGCTCGACGGCGACCGCCTGGTGGTGGACGGCCACACGGTGGGCTTCAGCGAGCACTCGTCCCCGGCCGACATCGACTGGGCCGCAGCCGGGGTCGACCTGGTGATCGAGTCATCCGGCAAGTTCAAGACCGCCGAGGACATCGAACCGCACTTCACCCGGGGTGCCCGCTCGGTGGTCGTCGCCTGCCCGGTGAAGAGCGAGGGCGTGCTCAACGTGGTGATGGGCTGCAACGACCATCTCTACGACCCTGCCGTGCACCGCATCGTCACGGCGGCGTCGTGCACGACGAACTGTCTGGCCCCGGTGGTGAAGGTGCTCCACGAATCGATCGGCATCGACCGCGGGGCCATCACCACCGTGCATGACGTCACCAACACCCAGGTGATCGTCGACGCTCCGCACAAGGACCTGCGCCGTGCCCGATCGGCGCTGAACTCGCTCGTGCCCACCTCCACCGGCTCGGCCACCGCGATCACGCTCATCTACCCCGAGCTGACGGGGAAGCTGAACGGCATCGCGGTCCGCGTGCCGTTGCTGAACGCCTCGCTGACCGACTGCGTGTTCACGATGGCGCGCGACGTCAGCGTCGACGAGATCAACGGCCTCCTGCGCGAGGCGTCGCAGGGCGTGCTCGCCGGCGTCCTGGGCTACGAGGACCGCCCGCTCGTGTCGGCCGACTACACCAACGACACGCGCTCGGGCATCGTCGACGGACCGTCGACGATGGTGATCGACGGCCGGATGGTGAAGGTGCTCGTCTGGTACGACAACGAGTACGGCTACGTGCACCGCATGGCCGAGCTGACGGCGAAGGTCGCCCGATCCCTCGAAGGGGCCGCGTGAAGCTGCGCAACTACGTGCTCGTCACGGCGGGCTACTGGGTGTTCACCGTCACCGACGGTGCGCTGCGGATGCTCGTGCTGCTGCACTTCAACGAGCTCGGCTACTCGCCGGTCGCCATCGCCTTCCTGTTCCTCGCCTACGAGTTCATGGGCATCCTCACCAACCTGCTCGGCGGGTGGGTGGGGGTGCGCACCGGGTTGAACCGCACCCTCGTCGCTGGGCTCGGTCTGCAGATCGTCGCCCTGGTGGCGCTCACCTTCGAGTCGCCGTCGTGGCAGACGTGGGTGTCGGTGACGTTCGTGATGGCGATGCAGGCGTTGTCGGGCATCGCCAAGGACCTCACCAAGATGAGCTCGAAGAGTGCGGTGAAGACCGTTGCGGGCGAGGGTTCGCTCTTCCGGCTGGTGGCGATCCTCACCGGCTCGAAGAATGCGCTGAAGGGCGTCGGCTTCTTCGTCGGTGCCGCGCTGCTGTCCGGCCTCGGCTACGACGGCGCCCTCTGGTCGATGGCCGCAGCCCTCGCTGTCACGGCGGTGGCGCTGCTCGTGCTGCTCGACGAGGAGATCGGCAAGTCGAAGAAGAAGCCACCGTTGCGTTCGGTGCTGTCGAAGTCGTCGGCCATCAACCGGCTGTCCGCGGCGCGGTTCTTCCTCTTCGGGTCGCGGGACATCTGGTTCGTCGTCGCGCTGCCGGTGTACCTGTCCGACCAGCTCGGCTGGTCGCACAGCGGGGTGGGCGCATTCCTGGCCGCATGGGTCATCGGCTACGGCATCGTGCAGTCGTTCGCCCCGCGCCTGCTGGCCCGGGGAGGCCGCGACGTCGACGAGGTGGCAGCGACCCGGCAGTGGGCGTTGGTGCTCGCCGGTGTGTCGGCGTCGATCGCCGTGCTGGTGGCGGCAGGCGTGGCCGTGTCGCTGGCGATCGTGGGTGGCCTCATCGTGTTCGGCGTGGTGTTCGCGATGAACTCGTCGCTGCACTCGTTCCTCGTGCTCGCGTACTCCGACGACGACGAGGTGGCGCTCGACGTCGGCTTCTACTACTCGGCGAACGCGGCCGGCCGGTTCGTCGGCACGTTGCTGTCGGGCGTGCTGTACGTGTGGGGCGACCTGTCGGCGGCGCTGTGGGGTTCCACCGTGTTCGTGATCGTCACGTGGTGGTGCGCCCGCCGCCTGCCGCCCATCCCGGAAGGCGTCGCAGTGTCGCTGGCGTCGGTGGACGGCGGCGACTGACGGGTCAGCCGAGGGCTGCCTTCAACGCGGTGATCCGGTCCGGCTGGGCGAAGTACCACGCCCACGTGCCGCGCTTCTCGCTGGTGACCAGGCCGGCCTCGCGCAGGATCTTCAGGTGGTGGCTCACCGTCGGCTGCGACCGGCCGGACGGTTCGATGAGGTCGCACACGCACGCACCCGCATCGCCTCCCGCCGCGATCATCGACAGCAGGCGCAGGCGGACGGGGTCGCTGAGCGCGTGGAAGCCCTTCGACAGTTCGACCGCGTCGGCCTCGTCGAAGGGTGCGCTGCCGAGCGGCGCGCAGCATCCGGTGAGCATCGTCGTCACCTGGTCGCCTGTTCGCTGCTTTGCCATGCCGGGCCTCCGTGTCGAACAATGTATTGACATTCATCGATGTATTGCTACGATGAGCTACATCGACAATCGTCAATGTAGCACCGGCCCCACGACACCGGTGCCGAAGAAGGAGCCCACGATGTCCAGAGTGCAACTCGCCCTCAACGTCAACGACCTCGAGTCCGCGATCACCTTCTACTCGAAGCTGTTCGGCGCCGAGCCGGCCAAGGTGCGCGAGGGGTACGCCAACTTCGCCATCGCCGAACCGCCGCTGAAGCTCGTCCTCATCGAGATCCCCGGCCAGGGCGGCACCCTGAACCACCTCGGCGTGGAGGTGGAGAACACCGACCTCGTCACCGCCGCCACCGAGCGGCTGCGCGCGGAGGGCCTCGTCACCGACGTCGAGGAGCAGACCACCTGCTGCTACGCCGTGCAGGACAAGGTGTGGGTGCACGGCCCCGACGCCGAGCCGTGGGAGGTGTACACCGTGCTGGCCGATGCGCCGGGGTTCCACCCGGTGCCGACCGTCGAATCGGGTGCGAGCGAGTGCTGCTCGACGCCGGTCGCCCAGGCCGTGGCCGCCCCGACCGCTGCGCGATGCTGCTGACCCACGTGCGTGACGAACGCCTCCCGGCCGACGCGGGCAAGGTGCGCCTGTACCGCACCCGCGAACGTCAGGACTTCCACACCGACGGCGCCGACATCATCGGCCTGCTCTGTCTGCACCGAGCGCGCCGCGGTGGCGAGAGCAAGCTCGCCTCCAGCTGGGCGTTGTACAACGAGCTGCTCGAACGGCGCCCCGACCTGCTCGAGGCGCTGTACCAGCCGATGGGCTGGGACCGGCAGGGCGATGTGCCGCCCGGGGAGTCGCCCTGGTTCCTGCTCGCGCCGATCAACGACCTGGACGGTGTGCCGCGGCTGTTCTACCTCGGTTGGTACATAAGAGATTCGCAGCAGCACGCCGATGCGCCACGCCTCACCGCAGCGCAGCTGGACGCGATGGAGCTGCTCGAGCAGCTGGCCAACGATCCGGCGTTCCACGTCGAGATGGACTTCCAACCGGGCGACGTGCAGTTCATCAACAACGGTCGCATCCTTCACGCCCGCGAGGCGTACGAGGACCACGACGACCCCGACGAGCGTCGCCACCTGCTGCGCCTCTGGCTCGCAGCGCGCCGGTTCACCAGCCTGGAAGACGGGCTGCGCGGCGGCATCGCCACTCCGGAGCGTTCGGCGTGACCGCGGTGGAGGCCGGCCCGGCTGCGCCCGCTCGGCTGTCGACGCTCGACCGGCTGCTGCCGTTGTGGATCGGCCTGGCGATGGTGCTCGGGCTCGTGCTCGGTCGCGTGTTCCCCGACCTCAACGATGCGCTCGACCGGGTGAAGATCGGCACCGTCAGCCTTCCGATCGCGATCGGCCTGCTGCTGATGATGTACCCGGTGCTCGCCAAGGTGAAGTACAGCCGCATCGGTCACGTGGTCGCCGATCGGCGCACCCTGGTGCTGTCGCTCGTCCTCAACTGGGTGGTCGGCCCGGCGGTGATGTTCTCGCTCGCGTGGCTGCTGCTGCCCGACCTGCCCGAGTACCGCACCGGGCTGATCATCGTCGGCCTCGCCCGCTGCATCGCGATGGTGCTGATCTGGAACGACCTCGCCTGCGGCAGCCGTGAACTGGCAGCGGTACTGGTGGCGCTCAACTCGGTGTTCCAGATCGTCGCGTTCTCGATCCTCGGCTGGTTCTACCTCGACGTGTTGCCGGGTTGGTTGGGTCTCGACGCCGGCGGCATCGACATCACCGTGTGGGACATCGCCAAGAGCGTGCTGGTGTTCCTCGGCATCCCGCTGCTCGCCGGCTTCCTCACACGCACGTTCGGGGAACGCGCCAAGGGCACCGAGTGGTACGAGCAGCGGTTCATCCCGCGGATCGCCCCGGTTGCGCTCTACGGGTTGCTGTTCACCATCGTGATCCTCTTCGCGCTGCAGGGCGAGACGATCACCGATCGCCCATGGGACGTCGCGCGCATCGCGCTGCCGCTGCTGGTGTACTTCGCCCTCGTGTGGTTCGGCTCGTTCGGCATCGGCCTGCGACTGCGACTCCCGTACGACCGCAACGCGTCGGTCGCCTTCACGGCGGCCGGCAACAACTTCGAACTCGCGATCGCCGTGGCGATCGGTGTGTTCGGTGTCTCGTCCGGCCAGGCGCTCGCCGGTGTGGTGGGTCCGTTGATCGAGGTGCCGGTGCTGGTGGCGCTGGTGTACGTGTCGCTCGCGGCTCGTCGCCGCTACTACCCGCAGGACGTGGCGACGGCCTGATCAGCCCGCGGCCGGCAGGAGCGCCGGGGCGCGCTCGGCCACGAGCGCCAGCACTTCCTGCGGCGACGGGTTCACCAGGCCCACGCCGGCAACGGCGACCGTCGGAACCGTCTCGTTGCCGTTGGCCACCGAGCGCACGTACGCCGCGGCGTCGGGATGCTCCCAGATGTCCACCTCGCGCACGCTGAGTCCGGTGCGGCTCAGCCCGTTGCGCAACATCGAGCAGAACGGGCAGCCGGGACGCCAGTAGAAGACGATCTCGTCGTCGCTCGGGGTGGCGGAGGGGTCGGGCGAAAGGGATCCGTCGTCGTGCACGGGGATGGAGAACCCCACCGTTCGCCGCTTCATTCCGCGAACGGCCAGGGCCCGATGCGACGTCGCGTCCCGACCCCGGTACGGTCACCGGGCGTGAGCGAGGTCGAGCGGTCCGTGGTGCGTCTGGTGGGCGTGTACGACGCCGACCACACGCTGCGCGGCGAACTGAGCTACTGGATCGGCGCTCGCCTGGGGCGGGCACACTGCTCGCTGTGCGACATCACCCACGGGCTGTTCCGCCAGCGGGCCGACTGGAAGGTGTGCCGCGAGGGCATCCCGGTCCGCTTCGACACCTACCACCGCGACGACCAGCCCGACGCCGTGCGCGCCGCGCTCGCGGGTGTGGTGCCTGCGGTGGTGGCGGAGACCTCCGAGGGTGTCGTCCTGCTGCTCGGTCCCGCCGAGCTGGAGGCCTGCGACGGGTCGCCCGAGCGGTTGGTGGCCGCCGTCGATGCAGCGGTCCGAGGCGCGAGCCTGACGTTCTGACCGATCAGTCGTCGTGCCGACCGGCGATCACGCCCCGCCGGCGTGGCGCAGGACGATGGCGGCGATCCGCTCGCCGTGGGTGTCCTGCAGGAAGTGGGCGGCGTCGTCGAACTCGTCCCACGTCGAGTCCGGGATCAGCCCGTGCCAGGTGCGTCCCCATTCGCCCGTGAAGACGTTGTCGGCCAGGCCCCACACGAAGTGCACGGGCAACTCGGTGGCATTGATCGCTGCGAAGTGGCGGGCCTGCTCGGTGCCGTTGCCGCGGTCGTGGTCGTGGAACGGGATGCTCAACGGGAACTGGCGCGGTCCGGTGACGCCGGCCTCGCCGAGCCCGGCGAACGGTGCGTCGTAGGCGCGCCGCACGGCCTCGGCGTCGGCGGGCAGTTCGGGCACCTGGCCCTGCAGGTAGGGGAAGAGGCCGTCCTGGGGCGACACCCGGGCGGTGGCGACGGCCATCAGTGAGCCCCAGCCGAAGTGCGACGGCACGTGCTCTCGGAACAGTCCGCCGGGGGAGTTCTGCACGATCCACTGCTGGACCCCCTCCGAGTACGGGTAGCCCTCGTGGTGCAACCACGTGTTCATGATCACCAGACGTGAGAACCGCTCGGGCGCCGCAGCCACCTGAGCGAGCCCCGTCGGCCCGCCCCAGTCCTGCACGAACAACGTCACGTCACGAAGGTCGAGGTGCTCGACCAGGCGAGTGAGGTTGGCGGTGTGGCGGGCGATGTCGTACCACGACGGCTCGGTGACCTTGTCGCTGCGACCGAAGCCGATGTGGTCGGGTGCGATGCAGCGATACCCGGCCGCGAGCATCGGCGGGATGATCGAGCGGTACAGGTAGCTCCACGTCGGCATGCCGTGCACCATCAGTGCGACGGGCGCGTCGCGGGGGCCTTCGTCCACGTAGTGCATCCGCAGGCCGTCGACGTCGAACCAGTTCGGCTCGTACGGGAAGTCGGCCAACCCGTCGAAGTGCTCGTCGGCGGTGCGGACGAAGGGAACATCGGTGGCGCTCATCGCCACAGCTTGACTCGTTCCGCTCAGCTGCCGTGCATCAGAGCGGGCAGGAGTGCCGCTGCCACCTGTTCGGGGCGCTCCTCGTGCGAGAACAGCGAGGCGTCCTGGATCTCGTGCAACGTCGCGTCGCGGAACGTGCCGACCATCTCCCGCGTCCACGCGATCGGGAAGAACGGATCGTGCACACCCCACACCAGGCGTACGGGGACGTCGATGCGGCGGTGGAGGTCGGCGAGCTCCTCGAAGTAGCGGTACGTGAAGCTCTTCAGCAGTTTCATCGTGGCGGCGCGGTGCGAGGGCGAACCGTTGAGGGGGCGGAGGAAGAACTCGTCGAACTCGCCGTCGAGCAGTGTGCGGTCCTGGAACGCGCCACCGAGGATGAGCCCGTTGCGGCGCACTCGTTTCGTGCCGGCCGCCCAGCCGAGGATGCTGCCGAAGCCCGGCATGTGTCGACCTGCGAGGAACAGTCGGAACCGGAAGCTGGCACCCTGGGTCTGCTCGGTGTCGATCAAACCCCACGAACGCACCCGCGGGTCGCCGGCGAGCGCATGGCGGGCGATCATGCCGCCGCTGTCGTGACCGACCACGGCCACACGGTCGAGTCCCAGCACGTCGACCACCTGCTTCACGCTGGCGATGTGGTTGTCGATGCTCAGCGGCGTGGCGGCGTCGTAGCGGCTGTCGCCCGCGCCCGGCAGGTCGACGAGATGACAGGTGACGTGGTCCGTCAGGTGGGGGAGCAGCCGACGGAAGGTGGCGCCCGACACCGGCCAGCCGTGCACGAACAGCACGTCGGGACCCGACCCGACCACCCGGTACGCCACCTCGCCGGCGCCCGTGTCGATGAACCGTTCAGGCGGGCGTCGGAACAGGTCCGATGCCTCGGTGGCGGTGATGCCCATGGCGAGTCCTCCAGTACCATTTGTAGCGATCACTACAAACAGTAGCCGATCGCTTCGGTACGATCGGACGCGTGGGGTACCGGCACCGTCGCGACGAGATCCTCGAGGCTGCGCTCGCGGTCGCGTCCGCCGATGGGCTCAGCACCCTCACCTTCGGGCGTGTCGCCAAGCAGGTCGGTGCGAGCGACCGCATCGTCGTGTACTACTTCCCGTCGAAGGACGCACTGGTCTCGGCAGTGCTCGCCGAGTTGGGAGCCCAGCTGCAGGCGACCCTCGCGGCCACGCTCGGGCCGCCGTCGGCCGACCACCTGGAGTTGGTGCGCGCCGGCTGGCCGGCGCTGGCGACGCCTGGGTGCGACCCGGTCTTCGCGCTGTTCTTCGAGGCGCTCGGCCTGGCCGCCAGCGGCCGCGAGCCCTACTGCTCGGTGATCCCGGGGTTCGTGGACGCGTGGGTGGAATGGACCGCCGAGCACCTGCGCGGCACCGCGAGCCGGCGGCGTGCGGAGGCCGAGGCCGCCGTCGCGCTGCTCGACGGCCTGCTGCTGCTGCGCCAGGTGGCGGGAGCGGAGGCGGCCGAGCGCGCCGCCCGTCGTCTCGGTGTCGCCGGCCCACGTCCGGCACACGGCGCCTGATGCGCTTCATCGCCTGGCAGCAGCCGAACTTCCGCCGCTACTTCGTGGGCCAGGTGGTCTCGAGCATCGGCTCCTGGCTGCAGTCCCTCGCCGTCACCTGGCTGGTGCTGGAGATCACCGGCCGCGGCGACCGCCTGGGGTATGCCATCGCGCTGCAGTTCCTGCCGCTCCTGTTGTTCGGCGCGCAGGCAGGCGTCCTGGCGGACAAGGTGGACAATCGCCGCCTGCTGATCGCGACGTCCGCGGTGTCGGCCGCGCTGGCCGTCGGCTTCGGGGTCGTCGTCACCACCGGGCACGCCGACCTCTGGGTGATCTATGCGCTCACGTTCGGTTCCGGGATGATCCTCGCGGTCGAGCGACCGGCGATGCAGGCGTTCGTCGTGCAACTGGTCGACGCCGACTCGCTCACCAGCGCCGTGGCGATGAACAGCACCATCATGTCGGGGGCCCGCCTCATCGGGCCCGCCGTCGGAGGCGTGCTCATCGCCACCACCGGCATCGCCTCGTGCTTCTACGTGAACGCGGTGTCGTACGTCGTCGTGCTGGCGGCCCTCGTCGGCATCCGCCGCGACCAGCTGCTGCCCCGCCGGCAACGAGCCGGGGCTGGTGGCACCATCCGCGATGGTTTGGCCTATGTACGTGCCCATCCGGAGGTGCGCCGACCGTTGCTCGTGATGGCCGTCGTGGGCACGATCGCGATCAACTTCGGCACCACGATGCCCTCGATGGTGCGCTTCACCTTCGGCGGCAGCGCCGGGATGGTGGGCGCCGCGATGAGCCTCAGCGCCATCGGCTCGATCATCGGCGGCGTCTACGTCGCCGGCCTCGAGCTACACCCCCGACGCACCCTGGGGTTCGTGCTCCTCGGGTTCGCGGCCTCGATGTTCCTGCTGGCCGTCTCGCCGTCGTACTGGGTGTTCGTGCTCATCAGCCTCGGCGTCGGCTTCGGGTCGACGTCGTTCCAGTCGGTCGACACGGTGGTGCTGCAGCGAGCGACCGAACCGGAGATGCAGGGCCGCGTGATGGCGCTGCACCAGATGGCGTTGTTCGGCAGCACCCCCATCGGCGCGCTGCTGATGGGATGGATCATCGAGGCGACCTCGCCTCGGATCCCCTTCGTGATCGGCGGGCTGTCAGCGCTCGGCTGCGCGGCCGCGCTGCTCGTCACCCGTCGCCGGCCGGAGCCCCGCCCGCTCCGGCCCGATATCCAGCCGCTCGGGGTCGCCGAGTCCGGGTAGCGTCGGGCGGTCATGACCGAGCCCCTCATCTCCGCGTCGAACCTGGTCAAGCGGTTCGGCGACTTCACGGCCGTCGACGGCATCGACGTCGAGGTGCACCCCGGCGAGTCGTTCGGCTTCCTCGGCCCCAACGGCGCCGGCAAGTCGTCGACGATGCGGATGATCGGCTGCGTCTCGCCGGTCACGTCGGGCACGTTGCGCATCTTCGGGATGGACCCGGCCAACCAGGGCAAGCAGATCCGGGCCCGCATCGGCGTCGTGCCGCAGGCCGACCAGCTCGACGAGCAGCTCACCGTGCGCGACAACCTCGAGCTCTACGGTCGCTACTTCGACCTGTCCCGTGCCGAATGCCGCCGGCGCACCGCGGAACTGCTGGAGTTCGTGCAGCTCACCGATCGCGCCGGCAGCAAGATCGAACCGCTGTCAGGTGGTATGAAGCGCCGCGTCACCATCGCCCGCTCGCTGATCAACGAGCCGCAGCTGCTGCTGCTGGACGAGCCGACCACGGGCCTCGACCCGCAGGCGCGACACGTGCTGTGGGACCGCCTGTACCGGTTGAAGCAACGTGGCGTCACGCTGGTGCTGACGACGCACTACATGGACGAGGCCGAGCAGCTCTGCGACCGGCTGGTGGTGATGGACGGCGGCCGCATCGTCGCCGAGGGCTCGCCGCGTGGCCTGATCGAGCAGCACTCCACGCGTGAGGTGCTCGAGCTGCGCTACGCCGCCGGCACCAACGAATCGCACGCGCCGGAGGTGGCGGGCATCGGTGACCGTGCCGAGGTGCTGCCCGACCGCGTCCTCATCTACGCCCACGACGGTGAGGCGGCGCTGGCCGAAGTGCACGCCCGCGGCGGCCGGCCCGAATCGGCACTCGTGCGGCGCAGTTCGCTCGAGGACGTCTTCCTGCGGCTGACCGGCCGGTCGCTGATCGAGTGATGCGATGAGCACGCCGTCACCCGTCCGCGTGTGGGAGAGCCACTTCCGGCTCTATCGCACGATCTGGAAGTCGAACGTCATGGCCTCGCTGCTGCAGCCGTTCCTGTACCTGCTGGGCATGGGCCTCGGCGTCGGCGCGCTCGTCGACCAGGGCGACAACACCGCCATCCTCGGCGGGTTGACCTACTTCCAGTTCCTCGCCCCGTCGCTCATCGTCACCACGGCGATGATGGTGACGTCGGGCGAGGCGATGTGGCCGGTGCTCGGCGGCTTCAAGTGGCAGAGCGGCTATCACGCCGCCGCGGCGACGCCCATGTCGCCGAGCGACATCGTCGCCGGGGTGTTCCTGTGGCACACCACCAAGGCGCTCATCGCCGGCACCGCGGTCGCGACGGTGCTGCTGGGCTTCGAGGAGACCCGTTCGATCGGCCTGCCATTGGCGGTCGTCGCCGGCGCCTTGACCGGTCTCGCGTTCTCGGCGGTCATCACCGCATGGACGGCGACGCGCGAACAGGACTTCTCGTTCCCGAACATCCAGCGTTTCGTCATCACGCCGCTGTTCCTGTTCGGCGGCGCCTTCTACCCGATCGATCAACTGCCCACGGCGCTCCAGTGGGTCGCGAAGGTCACACCGCTGTGGCACGGCGTCGAACTCGCCCGTGACTCCGTGAACCGCCGACTCGAATGGGGCAGCACGCTGCTGCACGTCGCGTACCTGTCGTTGTTCATCGCCGCCGGGTGGCTGTCCGCCCGGCGCACCTTCACGAAGCGGCTCGGCAAATGAGCGTCCTGGCCGAACTCCCGCTGCGCATCCTCCCGCCGCAGATCCTGCAGGCGCGCCGTCCGCAGCGGATGCTCGAACGGCAGTGGATCGTCAACCGCCGCGGCGGCTGGATGATCCTGCTCAGCGGCTTCTTCGAGCCGCTCTTCTACCTGCTGTCCATCCGCCTCGGCTTCGGC
>JBMOGW010000076.1:0-14186 GCA_049318165.1 Ilumatobacteraceae bacterium | reverse complement strand
GCTGCTCCTCGCTCTGGATGTTGCGGAAGTCCTTGCCCTTCTGCACGTACGGGCCGTAGCGACCGTTGTTGGCGAGGATCTCCTGGCCGTCGCTCGGATCGACGCCCAGCACACGAGGCAGGGTGAGCAGCTCGCGGGCCTCGTCGAGGGTGACCCGCTCGAAGACCATCGTCTTGAACAGGCTCGCCATCTTCGGCTTCTCCAGGCCGGGCGGCAGGTTGTCGGGCGCACCCCACTGCACGTACGGGCCGTAGCGACCGTTCTTCGCGAAGACGGGATAGCCGTCCATCTCGCCGATGGGCTCGTCGCTCTTCGGCGCCGACAGCAGCTTCAAGGCCACCTCGACGGTCAATTCGTCGGGTGCCATGTCATCGGGCACGCTCGCCGTGTCGTCGCCGCGCTTCACGTACGGGCCGTACTTGCCCGGCTTCACCACGACCTCGTGGCCGTCCGGGTCGTGCCCGATGGGGAACGTGTTGATCTCCGCGGCGTCGATGTGGTCGAGGTTCTCCTCCACCATCCGCTTCAGGCCCGGGAGGTGCTCGTCCTCGTCGCCGAAGTAGAAGTGCTGCAGCCAGTCCTGCTTCTGGCGCTCGTTGCGCGCGATCGCGTCGAGGTCCTCCTCGATGCGGGCGGTGAACGCGTAGTCCACCAACTCGTCGAAGTGCTTCTCCATCAGGCCGATGACGGCGAAGGCCGTCCACGTCGGGACGAGGGCCTGGCCCTTCTTCCACACGTAGCCGCGGTCCTGCACGGTCTGGATGATCGACGCCCATGTGCTCGGGCGACCGATGCCCAGTTCCTCCAGGCGCTTCACCAACGAGGCCTCGGTGTACCGGGCCGGCGGCACCGTGGCATGGCCGTCGGCGCTCAGCTCGGCGACGGCCACACCGTCACCGACCTTCAGCGGCGGCAGCAGCGCTTCCTTCTCGTCCTCGGCCTCCGCCTCATCGGTGGACTCGACGTACACCTGCCGGTAGCCGGGGAAGGTGATCGTGGTGCCGCTCGCCGCGAACTCGCAATCGGTCGGTGCAGTGGTGCCGGCCTCGCCGACGGCTGCAGCGAGGCGCACGCTGACGGTGGTGCCGTTGGCGTCCGCCATCTGCGAGGCCAGGGTGCGCTGCCAGATCAGGCGGTACAGCGAGAGCTCCTGCCCGTTCAGCTCGGCGCTCAGCGAGTCGGGGCTGCGCAGCGGGGTGGTGGGGCGGATGGCCTCGTGGGCCTCCTGCGCGTTCTTCACCTTGGTGCTGAACTGGCGCGGACCGGGCGACAGGAAGTTGGCACCGTAGGTGCGCTGCACCTCCGCGCGCACGGCGGCGAGCGCCTCGTCGCTGAGCACGACGTTGTCGGTACGCATGTAGGTGATGTAGCCGCGCTCGTACAGGCCCTGGGCGATGCGCATCACCTGCGCCGCACCGAGGCGCAGCTTGCGGCCGCCCTCCTGCTGCAGGGTGCTCGTCATGAAGGGGGCCTTCGGTGCGCTGCGGTACGGCTTCTCCTCGACCGAGCGGACCGTGAACGACGCCGACTCGAGCGCGGTCGCCAGCGCCCGGGCCCGGCCCTCGGGCACGACGACGACGTTCTTCTTCGGCACCCCGTCGGAGGTGAAGTCCTTGCCAGTGGCCACCTTGGTGCCGTCGAGCGCCACGAGCGTCGCCGAGAACGCGGGCGCCGTGGCGGTGAGCAGCTCGATGTCCCAGTACGGGGCGGTGACGAACGCCATCCGCTCGCGCTCGCGCTCGACGATCAACCGCACGGACGGGCTCTGCACGCGGCCGGCGCTGAGGCCTCGGTTGACGCGGCGCCACAGCACGGGCGACACCTCGTAGCCATACAGGCGGTCCAGCAGGCGACGGGTCTCCGCCGCGTCGACGAGGCCGTAGTCGATGGTGCGCGGGTTGGCGACCGCCTGATCGATGGCGCTCTTGGTGATCTCGTGGAACACCATGCGCTTCACCGGGATCTTCGGCTTCAAGTACTCGAGCAGGTGCCAGCTGATGGCTTCGCCCTCGCGGTCTTCGTCCGTCGCGAGGTACAGCTCGCTGGCGTCCTTCATTGCCGCGCGCAGGTCCTTCACCACGTCCTTGCCCCGGATCGTCAGCTCGTACGTGGGCTTGAAGCCGTTGTCCACGTCGATCTGCAGACCCTTGCTGGGCAGGTCGGCCACATGGCCCACCGAGGCGCGCACATCGAAGGCATTCCCCAGGAACTTGGAGATGGTCTTCGCCTTTGCAGGCGACTCCACGATGACGAGCGGTCGGGCCATTGGTGGGTATCGCTAGGTGATGAAGGCGGGTGTTGTCAAGACGCAGACGTCACGAGTCGCCCCGGCTCAGCCATTGGCGAGCACGTCGTGGAGCACGAACTCGACCCGTCGGTTGGCGGCCCGCCCCGCTTCGGTGGCGTTGTCGGCCACCGGTTGTGCCGGCCCGTGCCCGGTGGCGACCATGCGCTCGCGGGTGACCCCGAGGGCGACCAGGCGGTCGGTCACCGCGTCGGCGCGGGCCTGACTGAGCGCGATGTTCTGCTCGGCCGGCCCGGTGTCGTCGGTGAAGGCGTCGATGTCGACCGTCACGCCGGGGTTCTGCAGCAGGAAGGTGCCGAGCACCTCGAGAAAGGCGAGGGCGGCCGGCTGCAGCGACGCCGAGCCGGTGGGGAACTGCAGCGCGTCGTGCGCGTACAGCGGCTCGGAGTCCGGTCGTGCGGTTCCTGCGCGGATGACGTACTCGTTCCGCACGTTCGTCGTGCCGGCGGCCGCCGTGAACGTGGCGAGAAGCGCGATCGCCGTGTTCTGGTCGGCCACGTGCCCTTGCAGCACGAATCGGCCGTTCTCGTAGGTGGCCCAGCGCACCACCTCGGCGGTCGGCGCGATGGTGGTGCCGGTGGTCGCCAGCGTGGTGCTGGGCACGATGACCGGCGCGGAGGACGTGGGGACGGCGGCCGAGGAGGTGGGCGAGATCGTGATCACCACCGGCAGGCTGGTCGGGGTGGACGCCGCCTGGCCGCCCGGTGCCACCGTGGGCAGCGAGCTGGTCTGCGTGACGACGACCACGCGGTCGCCGCCGGAGGCGAGGTTGACGCCGACGAGCACGGCCACCACGGCGACGCCCGTCGCCGCGACAGGCAGCCAACGGCGCGGTGTCGGGGCGGAGGGGACGGGGCGCGTGGCGACGCGGTCCGCTGCGGCGATCAGCCGCTCGATGCGGTCCCGTGTGTCGTCAGTGTCGCTCATCCGCCGTCGCTGCTTCCCCGTGGGTCGCAACCACGGAGTTTGCCGCATCGGCGCCGAAGGTGGGGGTCGCGGCGGGGGCCGGCGCGTCCTCCGGCTCGTCCACCAGGCTCATCAGTTGCATCAGGTGCGACTTGGCCGTGGAGAGCTGCTGGCTCATCGTCGAGCGCTGGTTGCGCAGCTCGGCGAGCTTCGATTCCATCGTCGCGACCTGCGCGTTGGCGCGGCTGACCGCAGCCTGGGCCTCAGCCTCCGTCGCCGCCTTGGCGGCAGCTGCGGCGAACGCGGTCTGCTCGGCCTGGCGCCGCGCCTCGGCGATCATCGCGTCGGCGTCGAGCTGGGCGCGCACGCGGATGGCGTTGGCGGCGGTCTCGCCCGCGGCCACGGCGGCCGCTGCGTCGGTGGTGGCCTTCTCGGTGACGGACGCGATGCTGGCGCGGGCAGCGCTCATCAGGTCGTTCGTCTCCCTGGTCCACAGACCGAAGATGTCGCCGCCCGCGTGGACCGGTGCCGCCGAGTGTTCGAGCTCGGCGATCCGGGCGCGCAGACGATCGTTCTCGGCCGCGAGGGTCTTGAGTTCTGCCGACAGCTGACCAACCAGCTGCTGCACCTGGCCGGGGTCGAACCCACGGCGCACCAGTTCGATCTCGTCTTCCACCTGTTGCAACTCCCGTTCTTGGAGATGAGTGAATGATCATCGGACGGTTTTTCAAGTCCCATGAGGGGAAGTTTCTGAATTCTTGAAAGAACAACCGTGTGATTCGTCGCGTCGGCGTTCACCGCTACCGTGGGCACATCGACCACACCCAGCCCACCTCGCCCGACGCTCGCCTCGGCTGGACCGAGGACGCACTGTCACGGTGGCGTGGGCTCGGAGCACCCTCCGCGGCCGGTCGGGTGAGTCGGCTGGACCGCGGCTGGAGCACGGTGATGACCGCGCTCGACGAACCGCTGTTGCGGATGCGCAACATCGGCGCGGACGTGGCGGTCGGCGACTTCGTGGTGGTGTCCGACGACGGCGAGCGAGTGCAGGAGGTGCTGCCGCGACGCAGCGCGTTCGTGCGCCGCGCGTCGTTCGAGGGCAACCGCGCCGAGGCGCACACGATCGCCGCGAACATCGACGTGGTGATGCTGTTGCACACCCTCACGTCGCCGCCCAACCAGCGCCGTCTCGAGCGTGAGTTGGTGCTTGCGTGGGACAGCGGGGCGCGGCCGGTGGTGGTGTTGACGAAGACCGACCTGGTGGACGACCCTTCCGTCGCCGTCACGGCGCTGCAGGAAGTCGCCCCTGGAGTGGACGTGCGGGTCGCCAGCGGCATTTCCGGTGAGGGCGTCGACGCACTGCGCGGCTACACCGAGGGCAACGCCACCATCGCCCTGCTCGGTGCCAGCGGCGTGGGCAAGAGCACCCTCGTCAACGCGCTGATCGGTCACGAACGCCAGGCCACCGCGGGCGTGCGCGAAGGCGACCAGCGCGGCCGCCACACCACCACTGCATCGGAACTCGTCCGGTTGCCCCACGCGGGTTGGCTGATCGACACGCCGGGCGTTCGCGCGGTCAGCCTGTGGAGCAGCGGCCACGGCATCGAGCGCGCCTTCGCCGACGTCTTCGAGCTGATGGACCACTGCCGATTCCGCGACTGCAAACACGAGCAGGAGCCGGGTTGCGCGGTGAGCGCCGCCATCGAATCCGGCGCGCTCGACCCGCGACGCCTCGACAGCATGAAGCGTCTCGTCGCGGAGGAAGCGATTCTGGAAGAGGAGCAGCGCGCCCAGGAGAAGGCTCTGGATCGGCGCGGCGTGCGGCGCCCCCGACCCAAGCCCTGAGGCAGGGTCAGCGCGGCACGGCGCGGCGCACCACGACCGCGCGGTCGAGGCGGGTGAGCGTGAACCGCTCGAGCAGCCGCGGGTCGGTGCAGACGACTTCGAGGTCGCCGCCGGCCATGCGGGCACGTCCGGCAGCGCCGAGCAGCATCCCGATGCCCGAGTCGTCGAGTGCCGTCGTGCCGTCGAGGTCGACGAACACGGTGATGCCGGGATGCGCGGTGACGAGGCGCGCCAGGTGGTCACGGAAGGCCGGCAGCGTGGCGAGGTCGACCTCCCCCTGCACCTGCAGGAGCGGTTGCCCGGCGAGTTCGGTGGCACGACAGGCCAGCTCCATCACATCGCCACGCTACCGGCGGGTCCTCACGGCGGTTCGGTCGCCATCGTCACCGTGGCCTGCAGCACCACGTCCCGCAGCACCGCGCCGACCAGCGGCACGTCGGTCGGGTCGCGATAGCCGACGGTCACCCGCGCGGTGCCGGCTCGGCGTTCGATGCGGACGGTGAGCGGCGCGAGTGCCACTGCCGCCTCCACCGCTCGGCGGACGGCGCCGTCGTCCGCGCCGATCGCCGCCGCACGGGCGCCCTCCCGTGCGGCCAGTTGCACCGCGAGCCGGTCGCGGGTGACCACCGCGACCTGCACGATGCCGAGCAGCAACGTGCACAGCATCGGCAGGCACAGCGCCAGCTCGACAGTGGCCTGGCCGCGGTCGCGGCTCACAGCTTGTCGATGACCGCGTCGATGACGCGGTCGAAGAGCCGGCCGACCTTGCCGGCGCCGCCGCCGGCGGTGGCCCAGGCCACCACCATCAGCGCGACGAGGGCGGCGGCGAGCAGCATCAGGGCGTATTCGGTGGTGGCCTGGCCGCGCTCGTCGCCGGCGTCGGCGAGGAGGTGACGGGGCCTCGCGGCAGGTGCGGTGTGCCAGAGGAACCAGGCGTGGGCGAGGGCGAGAGTGCGGTGCACGGGATGCCTCCGTGGGTGACGGCCGCGTGGGCGGCGTGGAGCGATGGCGGCTCAGCGATGGAGTGACGAAAGGGCGGTGAGCAACAGGGGCACGACGGCCAACAGGACGAATGACGGCAAGGTGCACAGCACCAGCGGCAGTGCCAGACGCACGGGAAGCTGCCGAGCGGCGGCGTCGACCTGTCGTCGCCGATGGGCACGGGCATCGGCGGCCAGTCGTTCGAGTACCGGACCCAGCGGAAGGCCATCGCGGTCCGCCACCGCGAGCCCGTCGACCAACGGGTCGAGCGCCGGCCCGAGACGTTCCGACACGATCGGCAGTGCGTCGCAGAAGCGAGTCCCGCGGTCGAGTTCGGTCAGCGCAGCCGCCGTGGCGTCGCGCAATGGTGGTGCGAAGTGGCGGTGCGCCGAGCGCAACGCGAGTGGCGGCAGCATGCCGGCGCGCACGGCGAGCACGATCAGGTCGATGGCGTCCGCCAAACCGGCGTCGACGGCCTTCGTCACCCGCCTTCGCCCGTGGGCGCGGCGGACGACGCCCTTGTCGTTCATGACGCCGCCGATCGGACGATGCGGCGCATCCACGCCCATCCCGCAAGGTTGAGGAGCGCCCCCGTCGCGGCAGCGGTCATCCCGGCCGGTGTGGTCAGCGCGGCGCGGAAGCCTCGGCTCACGGACGCGCTCCACGCGGCGAATCCCACCGGCACCAGCGTGAGCACGCGCGCACTGAGGCGTGCCTGTGCGCTGTGCGCTGCAGCTTCGGCGCGTACGGCGGCGCGCTCGCGCAGCAGGTTGGCCCCGGACTGGACGGTGGATGCGGTGGCGCCGCCGAATGTGGCCGCGGCCTCCAACGTCTGGCGCACCACGGCGAGGTCGGGGTCTCGACTCCACGGGCCGTCGTCGCGGTCGTGCTGATCGTCGTCCGGTGCGAGGAGCGGATGGCCCGGGCACATGCGTGCGGCCGTCGTGGCGACGGCCATGCGCAGCGACGCGCCGCTGCGCACCTCGGCCGCCACGGCGTCGAGGAAGCGGTCCCACCGCGGCGATGTGTCGCGCCGAGCGGCGCGACCGGTCGTCGCCGGCGCAGTGCTGCCGCTGCGCGGCGGCGACGGTCGTCGTGCAGCTGCCACGACGAGGACCACTGCCGCGGTGCACAGGGCGGCCGTCATGGCCGACCTCGCCGCAGGACGCCGACCACCCGGTCGTGGGTGGCGAGCGGCACGAGGGCGACCCGCTCGCCCTCCACGACCTCGGCGATCTCTGCGATCCGTCGTCCACCGCGGGCAGTGCGCTCGGTGTGCACCACCACGTCGACCGCACGGCTCACCAGGCGATGGGCTTCGCCGGGCGGCCACGACGGTGCGCCGAGGAGCACCAGCGAGGCGAGCCGGTCGAGCGCGTCGAGCGCGGAGTTCGCGTGGACGGTGCTGAGCGAGCCGTCGTGCCCGGTGTTCAAGGCGTGCAGCAGGTGCAGCGCTTCGGCGCCACGCACCTCCCCGACGACGAGACGGTCCGGCCGCATCCGCAATGCGGCGCGGACCAGGTCGGCGAGCGTCACCTCGCCCACGCCGTCGGGTGTGCGGTCGCGGGTCTCCAGCCGTACGACGTGGCGATGGTCGAGCCGCAGCTCGGCCACGTCCTCCAAGGTCACCAGCCGCTGGTCGGGCCCGACGTGGTGGGCGAGGGCGCGCAGCAGCGTGGTCTTGCCCGACGACGTGGCGCCGCTGATGATGACGTTGCACCGCCGACGGACCAGCTCGGTCGCCAGCCCGGCGACCTCCGGCAGCGCGAAGGCGTCGAGGGTCAGTCGGCGCTCGTCACCTCGGCGGATCGTGAGGCACGGCCCGTCGACCGCGATCGGCTCGATCACCGCGCACAGGCGCGCGCCGTCGGGCAGCCGCGCGTCGACGGTGGGATGCATGCGGTCCAGCCGCCGCCCGAGCGGCATCAGCATCTGCTCGACGACGGCCAGCACGGTGCTCGACCTCATCTGGCCCACCAGCTCCAGTCGGCCGTGTCGCTCGATCCACACATCGCGCCCGGCGTTGACCATCACTTCGGTCACGTCGGGCTGCGCCAGCCATCGCTCGAGTCCGCCCCACGGGCCGAGTTCGGCGACCGGGTCGATCACGCGGCCCTCCGCAGTGGTTGGCGGAGCGAGCCGGGCACCTTCGCGGCCAGCAGGCCGGCATCGACCGCCCGTGCCACCGCCGGGTCCCATGGCACGAGCGCGAGCACCGGCGCCCCGGTCGAGTGCTCGACGTCCTTCGGCCCGAGCAGGCGGCCCGGCTCGGTGAGCAGGATCACGCCGTCCGGTCGGGCGCGGAGCAGCGCGACGCGGCGCAGGGACAGGTAGCAGGCTCGCGTCACGAGGAGCGACACGGCGCGGTGGTCGAGTGCCTCCGGCGGCAACCTGGTGCCGGCGTCGATCACCACGTCGTCGCCGTCGGTGACGAGGGCGTCGACCAGTGCGGGCCAACGGTGAGGGTCGAACGCACCAGCCCCGCGTGGCAGCAGGCACAACTGCTCGCCGACCGGGACTGCCAGCCGGTGCAGTGCATCGGCATCCGCCGCGGGCGACGCCATCCAGTCGGCAATGCCCGGCCCCGCCGGTTCGGCGATGCCGAGCGCGGCGGGAAGGTCGCCACCGGTGTCGACGAGCACGGTGGATCGTGATTCGGCGCGCAGCAACGCCAACGCTGCTGCGACGACCGTGGTGCCGCTGCCACCCTTCGCGGACCAGCAGACGAACATGGAGCACCCCCAGGGGACGTGAACCTTCGACCGGGGGAGTCCTGGCGGACCATATCGACGCGCTGCCGGCGCGCCAACCAATTTGCACCGGCCTTCGTCGTCGGGCCCGGCTCAGGTCGTCGGGATCAGCGCTTCCAGAAGCGCTCGGCCTTTGCCGCAGCACGCAGGGGCTTCACGCATGCCTTCACGGTGGCGTCATGTCGCGACTTCAGCCAGCCGACGGCGAACCACGCGTTCGGGTCGGACGCGGCGAGGTCCTCGAACACCTCGGTGGCGACGGAAAGGTCGTTGAGGGTGCCGAGTGCGTCCTGCGCCGGCTCGAGCGCCTTGACGTAACGGGCGACCTTCTTGCGGCCGTACAGCGACGCGGTGAGCTCGCCGCAGTATCGAAGCCGCTTGAGTTGCTTGCGGATCTCGTGCTGCTCCTCGATGTCGAGTTCGCGGAACACGTCGGCGCGCTTGGCGCTGGTGGCGCGCAGTCGTGCGAGTGTGGCGTCGACGATCTTCGTCAGCGGTTCGTCGCCGGCCGGCGCCGGCTCGCCGAGGGCGTACTCGATCAGGTCGAGCGCGAGGTTGGTGAAGTCGATGCCGCGCAACACTTCGGCGGGGTCGTCGCCGGTGGCCGGAGGCAGTGTCACTGCGGGAGCACCTTCCGCGGCCAGCGCGGTGAGCCATCCCGCCAGCACCACTTCGCGATCACGGGCCGCGCCGAGGACGGCGAACACCGATGCGAGGTCCTCGCGCCACGTCGGGTCGACGGCGGGGCACTGCGCGCCGAACTCGTGCAGCGCGGTGCGCAGCTTGCGGATGCCCACCCGGGCCTGGTGCACGTGCTCGTGGCCGGCGAGACCCGCTGCGATGGCGCTGGTGTTGCCGAGGATCTGCACGAGGCACACCCGGGTCATCTCGCGCAGCGCGCCGTCGAGCGACATGTCGCGGTGCAGCACTGCCGGCGGTGCCTTTGCGACGGCCAGCGTGTCGGCGTCGCGAGCCAGCATCCCGCCGCGGTGGGCCTTCGTCGCGGTGTCGAGCCACAGACCGTGCCGCTGCGACCAGTGCCGTGCAGCGTGGAGGACGGCCTGCGGTCGGCCGGACTTCAGCTCGATCTCCAACTCGCAGACCGGCAACGTGCGATCCCCGGCGGCGACGACACCCTTGTCGAACGCCAACTCGACGGTGCCGCCGGGCACGCGCGTGGTGCGTGCCTCGCGCCAGATGTCGGTGCGGAACGTCTCCTGCGGGTCGGCGCCGCGTGCGATCATCGCCAGCAGGCGGTCGCCCGCGGGTGTGCCGGCGTGCAGTGTCGGGTCGGGTTCGGGCCGCTGCGGGCCCTTCACCGGCGCATTGTGTTCTTCGCGGCGCAGGCCGTCGCCGCCATCGCGCGTGGTCGCCTTCAGCGTCTGGACCCAGCGTCGTCCTTCGCGGCGCAACCGCCAACCCATGCCCTTCGCCGCAAGGGCGTGGTCGGGCGTGTCGAGGTACGTCGCCTGCAGCCGTGTGCGGGTGCTGGTGCCCCGCGTTCCCTTCACTGCGGCGAGCACGGCCGAGGCGCGCTCCGGGGGAACCCGGAGCTTCAGCTCGGTCTCGTGCCGCGTCTCGTCCTGCGCGTTCACGCCAATATGACTAGCCCGTTCACCCATTGGACGCAACATGTTTGTCGATTGTTCACCATGACGTCGCCGGGGCTGCATCGCGCCGACGGCGTCCCGCAGTGGGCGGCACCCCGAGGTTGCGCAGCGCTGCGCCGGTCGTGAACCGTCGCAGATTGTCCTCGAACACGTCGGCGGCGCGACGGGCCGCGAGGTCGGTGGCGCCGGAGTTGTGCGGCGTGACGGTGACGTTCGGCATCGCCCACAGCGGGCTGTCGGCAGGGAGGGGTTCGACTGCGAACACGTCGAGGGCGGCGGCGCCGAGGTGGCCGGCCCGCAGCGAGTCGATGAGGGCGGGTTCGTCGAGCAGTTCGCCGCGCCCGACGTTCACGAGGTGCGCCCCGGCGGGCAGCAACGCCAGCTCGGTGGCGCCGATGAGCCCGCGGGTGTCGGGGGTGAGCGGCGCGGTCAGCACCAGGTCGTCGGTTGCCGGCAGCACGTCGTGCAATCGGTCGACCGACAGCGTGCGGCACGGTTCGTCGCCGGTGGGTGTGCGACGCAGGCCGGTCACGTGCATGCCGAACGCAGCGGCCAGGCGGGCGACCTCCGAGCCGATGGCGCCGAGGCCGACGACGGTCAACCGCCGCCCCTCCACGTCGAGTGCATCGCGGTTGTCCCAACGTGCCTCGGACTGCGCGATGGCCAACGACCGGGCGTTCCGGCACATGCCGATGACGTGCATGATCACCGAGTGTGCGATCGGCACGGCGGACGAACCGGCGGAGTGCGTGACCGCCACGCCGCGCTGCATCAGCATCGCGAACACCGGGTTGTCGAGCCCTGCGGAGAACATGTGCAGCCACTGCACGTTCGGCGCCTGCAGCACCACCTTCATGAACGGTGCGCTGCGCTGCCGTCGCCAGAGATCGGCACTGAACACGGCGAGGTCGATCCGCTCGATCTCCGACGGTTCGAGGTGGCGGTCGTCGGGCAGCGTGAGGAACCGCAGCGTCGGGTCCACCGCCCGCCACGCGCCGCCGTACTCGGCGAGCGCCGGGTCGGAACAGAACAGCGTGCGGCTCAGCTGGACCTGACCTTCCGCACGGCGACGATCGTCAACACGACGCTGACGACGAGCATGATCCAGCGCTGCACGGGACGAGCGTAGTCAACGGGTCCGGTACGGTGCGGCCCGACGCCCGAGGCGAACGGAGGGACCGGCTGGACGACGAGCGATTCCGGGCTGAACCCGGTCGTGGTCAGGGTCGCCCGGCGAGCGCACTGTCGTCGTCGTCGGCAGCGACGAGCTCGGGGACGACGACGTCGACGGCGTGGTGGTCGGACGGACCCTCCACGTTGAGGCGCGGCAGGATGCGGTCGAGCCACTTCGGCAGCCACCAGTTCTTGTCGCCGAGCAGCTCCATCGTGGCGGGCACCAGCAGCAGTCGGACGAGCGTGGCGTCGAGGAACACGGCGACGGCCAGACCGACACCGAACAGCTTGATGACCCGCTCGTCCTCGAGCAGGAACGCTCCGAACACCACGATCATGATCGCCGCTGCGGCGGTGATGACGCGTGCGGTGGCGGCGAGGCCGTCGGCGACCGAGTTCTTCGCGTCGCCCGTGCGGTCGTACTCCTCCTTCACTCGCGACAGGAGGAACACCTCGTAGTCCATCGACAGACCGAAGACGATCGCGAACATCATCATCGGGACGAACGGCTCGATCGGCGCAGGCTCGACACCGAAGACGCTGCTCAGCCAGCCCCACTGGAAGACGGCCACCACGACGCCGTACGCCGCAGCGATGGAGAGCACGTTCATGATCACGGCCTTCAACGGCACGAGCAGCGAACGGAACACCATCATCAGCAGCAGGAACGACAGGATCAGCACGACGCCGATGAAGGTGATGAGGCGCGCCGACAGGTAGCTGGTGAAGTCCATCGACGCGGCGGTGGAGCCGGTGATGTACACGTCGAGCGTCGAGCCCTGGGTGGCGGCGGGCACCACGTCCCCGCGCAGGCGGTCGACGGTGTCGGACGTGGCCTGGTCCTGCGGGGCGGTGGTGGGGATCACCTGGATGATCGCGGCCTGCGCGTTGGCAGGGTCGGCGATGTCGTTCGGGAACGGCGGCGAGGCGAACTGCACGCCGGGGTCGGCAGCGATCGCCGACTGCAGGCCCTGGAGCGCCTGCAGGTCGGACGGCTGGTTGAGCCGCGCGACGACGACGAGCGGGCCGTTGAAGCCGGGGCCGAAGCCCTCCGACAGCAGGTCGTAGGCGCGGCGGGTGGTGGTGTCCTTCGAGAAGTTGCCCTCGTCGGAGAAGCCGAGGCGCAGCGACAGCACCGGGGCGGCGAGCAGCAGCAGGACGAACACGCCGCCTGCGAGCGAACGCCACGGATGGTGCTGGACGATGCGGCTCCACCGGTACGGCAGCGTCTCACGCGTCGGCTTCTGCTGGCGCGGCGGCAGTTCACGCTTCAGCGGCGCCCAGGCAAGGCCGGCGATGAGCGTGATGACGGCGAGCGGGAAGCCCACCAGCAACGGCTGCACCTTCAGGCCGGCACCGAACAGGCCGACGGCGAGGAAGCCGGCAGCGATGATGCCCCGCCAGCGGGTGACCTCGACACGGTGCTGGGCGAACCCGAGCAGGGCGGGCAGCAGGGTGATGGACGCGATCATCGTGACAGCGACCGTGGTGGCGGCTCCGATGCCGAGGCCGGAGACGAACTCGAGCCCGATCAACAACATGCCGAGCAGCGAGACGACGACGGTGATGCCGGCGAACACGACCGCGCGACCGGCCGTGTCCATCGCGCCGACGGCGGCGTCCTCGAACGACTTCCCGGCGCGCAGGTTCTCGCGGTATCGGGTGATGATGAACAGCGCGTAGTCGATGCCGACCGCGAGGCCCAGCATCGCGCCGAGCGTCGTGGCGAAGTCGGGGATCGTGACCACGTTGCTGAACAGCGCGACGAGGCTGGAGCCGATGCCGACACCGAACAGGGCGATACCGATCGGCATGCCCATCGCGAGCACCGAACCGAACGCGAGGATCAGCACGATCACGGCGAAGCCGAGGCCGATGAGTTCGGATGACGGCGGCTTGAACTCGCGCAGCACCTGGCCGCCGATCTCGACGGTGAGGCCGTCGATCTCGGGCAGTTCACCGGCGATCTCGGTGCCGATCGCGGCCATGCGCTGCTGGCCGAGCGACTCGTCGAGGTTGATCGTGGCGTAGGCGATCGTGCCGTCGGGGTTGATGCGTGCGAGACCGGAATCCGAGTAGGGGCTGATCACGGTGACGCCCTCGATGGCGTCGACCGTGGTGAAGAGCTCCGTCATCGCGGCCATCACCGCAGGGTCCTTCACACCCTGTTCGGCCTTGAACACGATGGTGCCCGAGCCGCGGCCGGCGGACGCCTGACCGGGGAAGTAGGTGTTGAGGACCTCGAAGCCGGAGGCGCTCTCCGATGCGGGGATCTCGAACTTGCTGGAGAAGTCGGATCCGACGACGGAGTTGCCGAGGGCGCCGACGCCGAGCAGCACGACGATCCAGGTGATCAGGGTGGCGCGACGGTGCACGTAGCACCAGCGTCCGAGACGAGCGATCATGAGGGGGAGTTCCGATCGAAACGGGGAGGGTGACCGAGACGCTACGCCGCGCAAGGGTCGTTCGCGCTCAGGCCACGCCGAAAAGTGGCAGACGTGTCACATGACACGAGAGCCCAGGCCGGAGCGGCAGCCCGGGCGGGCGGCTACCCTCGGCGGCGGAGGTGTCCGGGTACCTGGTGGACTCCGCCGCCTTCAAAGCGGTTGGGACGAG
>JBMOGW010000075.1:0-14209 GCA_049318165.1 Ilumatobacteraceae bacterium | reverse complement strand
GCGAGACCGTCACCGAAGGCACCATCACGCGCTGGTTCAAGAAGGTCGGCGACACCGTCGCCGCCGACGAGGCCCTGTTCGAGGTGAGCACCGACAAGGTGGACACCGAAGTGCCGTCGCCGGTGGCCGGCACGCTCCTCGAGATCCGTGCCAACGAGGGCGACACGGTGCCGGTCGGCGCCGTCATCGCCGTCGTCGGCGCCGGCGACGCGCCTGCTGCCGCCCCGGCCCCTGCCGCGGCGCCGGCTCCCGAGCCCGCCCCTGCGCCGGCACCCGTCGTCGAGACGCCCGCCCCGGCTCCGGCCCCGGTCGTCGAGGCTCCGGCCCCTGCGCCTGCTCCGGCACCCGCGCCTGCTCCGGCGCCGGCGGCGCCCGCCACGTCGACCGCAGCGGTCGAGGCACTCGGCGGTGACAACCGTCTGCTCTCACCGGTGGTCCGCCGGCTGGTGGCCGAGCATGGCATCAACCCCGACGACGTGGCCGGCACCGGCCCTGGCGGCCGCATCACGCGTGACGACGTGCTCGACCACATCGACAAGATGGCGCTCGGCACCGCTCCGGCGGCTGCCCCGGCTGCCGCCCCCGCATCCGCTCCCGCTCCGGCTCCGGCTCCGGCTCCGGCTCCCGCAGCTCCGGCTCCCGCCCCGGCACCTGCTCCGGCCGCTCCGGTTGCCACGCCGGCCGCGCCGGCCCCGGCCGTGCACGGCGGCGAGCGCGACTCGTCGGTGCCGCTCAGCAAGATCCGCAAGCTCACCGGCGCCCACATGGTGATGAGCAAGTCGGTCAGCCCGCACGCGTTCAGCGTGGTCGAGGTGGACTACGCCAACGTCGACGCCACCCGCGGCAAGGTGAAGGGCGAGTGGAAGTCCACGGAGGGCTTCAGCCTCACCTACCTGCCGTTCATCACCCGTGCGGTGGTCGACGCGCTCACCGAGTTCCCGCACCTCAACGCCAGCGTCGGCGAGGACGAACTGGTCGTGCACGACTACATCGACGTCGGCATCGCCGTCGACCTCGACTACCAGGGCCTGCTGGTCCCGGTGGTGCGCGCCGCCGAGACCAAGCGCCTGCGCGCGATCGCCCGCGAGATCAACGACCTCGCCGGCCGCGCCCGCACCCGCAAGCTGAGCCCCGACGAGATCGCCGGCGGCACGTTCACCATCTCCAACAACGGCTCGGCCGGCAGCGTGCTCACGATGCCCATCATCAACCAGCCGCAGGTGGCGATTCTCAGCACCGATGCGATCGTGCGCAAGCCGGTGGTGGCGAACCTGCCCGACGGCACCGAGGCCATCGTCGTTCACCCGGTCGGCAACCTGGCGATGTCGTGGGACCACCGCGGCTTCGACGGCGCCTACGCGGCCGGCTTCCTCACGCGGGTGAAGGAGATCCTCGAGACCCGCGACTGGAGCCAGGAGCTGTAACCGTGGACGCCACCGGTCCGTTGCGCGTCCGCTGGCTCGGGCGCGTGCCGTATCGCGAGGCGCTCGCGTTGCAGCAGGCACTGTTCGAGCACGGCACCGACGACCGGCTGCTGCTGCTCGAGCACCCGCACGTCTTCACCCACGGCCCGCGGGCCGACCTCGCCGCCAACCTCAAGGTCGACCCCGCCGCGGTCGGCGCCGAACTGGTGTCGGTGAAGCGTGGCGGCGACGTCACGTACCACGGTCCCGGCCAGCTGGTCGGCTACCCGATCGTCAACGTGCCCAACTCGCTCGGTGCGAGCGACCACGTGTGCGCCATCCAGCAGCTGGTGGTGAGCACGCTGCAGGAGCTCGGTCTGCACGACGTCGGCTGCCTCGACGAGTACCCCGGCGTGTGGGTCGGCGTCAGCGGCCCGAGCCCGCGCAAGATCTGCGCCATCGGTGTGCGTCTGGCCAACGGCCGCACGATGCACGGCTTCGCACTCAACGTGCACACCGACATGCGCTACATGCGCGACCACATCGTCCCGTGCGGCATCGGCGACAAGCCCGTCACGTCGCTCGCCGAGGAGGGCGTCGACGTGTCGCTCGAGCACGTGGCCGGCATCGTCGCCCGACGCGCCGCGCAGATCTGGGGCGACGGCACCGCCGAGCGGCAGGACGTGGCGTGGAAGCACGCGCCGGCCGACCTCGCGCCGTTCTCGCGCGGCGAGGGCCCCGGGGCCACGGGACGTGCGCTCGCCCGGCTGGAGGCTGCGGGAGTCGCCGAGGGCTTGAGCATCTCGACGCGCAAGCCCGAGTGGTTGCGGCCGCGTGTGCAGTTGGGCACCGACGTGTTGGCGATGAAGAAGACGGTGCGCGATCACGGCCTGGTGACCGTCTGCGAGGAGGCCGGCTGCCCGAACCTCAGCGAGTGCTGGGCATCGGGCACTGCGACGTTCATGGTGCTGGGCGAGCGGTGCACGCGTGCGTGCGGCTTCTGCCTGGTCGACACCCAGAAGCCGATGCCGCCGCAGTCCGACGAGCCGACCCGCGTCGCTGCGGCAATCGCGTCCACCGGTGTGCAGCACGCGGTGCTGACGATGGTGGCCCGCGACGACCTCGACGACGGCGGTTTCGCTCACGTCGCCGACTGCGTGCGCGCCATCCGCGACGCTGCGCCGGGTGCGATGGTCGAGACGCTCGTCAGCGACGCCAAGGGCGACGAGGCCTCGCTGGAGCTGCTGTTCGATGCCCGGCCCGACGTGTTCAACCACAACGTCGAGACCGTCGCCCGCCTGCAGCGCGCCGTGCGCCCGTCGGCCGGTTACGCGCGCAGCCTCGCCGTGCTGGCGCGGGCGAAAGCCGCCGGTCTCACCACCAAGTCCGGGTTCATGGTCGGTCTCGGCGAAACGATGGAGGAGGTCGACGGCCTGCTGGCCGACCTGGCCGCCATCGGTGTCGACATCGTCACCATCGGCCACTACCTGCGCCCCACTTCCCACCACCTCCCGGTGGCGCGCTGGGTGGAGCCGTCGGAGTTCGACCGTTGGGCCGAGTTGGGCCAGTCATGGGGGATCGGCCACGTGGAGGCCAGCCCGCTCACGCGCAGCAGTTACCACGCGAAGGAAGCGGCGGTACAGGTCAGCGTGGGAGTCGGCGCACGACTCTGAGGCGCACGACCGGCTGTTCGGTCAGCCGGCTCAGTGTCTCGTTGCGGACGCTGTCGAGCACGTCGATGCCGAGCCGCTCGAGCGCTCGTTGACGGTGTCCCTCGACGGCGTTCATCTCCGCCCACCAGAGCGTCGAACCGGCGGCGTCGCAGCGACGGTCGATGTGGTCGCGCAGCGCCAACGCGACCGACCCGGTGCGGTTGGTCCTGCACACGTTCAGATGCGCGTGCACCGGTGAGGGTGCCGCGCTCGCCGAGTGTCGCAAGGCGCGCAGGTCGCGAACCCTGCTGCCGTAGAAGCGCCTGCTGTCGGAGCTCAACCGACCGGAACCCCAGCGTCGCGACACCGACCAGGCGAGTGCCATGGACCGGTGCCGGACCCAACGGGTGTGGCTCTCCGGATCGCTGCACACCAGCGCGTAGCCCACCACACCGCGCGCTGCGTCGACGGCGACGGCGGCGTCCGCCAGCCCTGGGCCGAGGTACCAGCCGAGGCAGACATCGGCATACGCGTCCAGTAGGTCGATCGACTGTTCCGGGCGTCGCCCGATCAGCATCGTGTCGACGAAGATCCGCCGGATGTGGTCGACGTCGTCGATGGTCGCAGCGCGGACCTCGGTGGTGGCGAGCGGGCTCACCGGTCACCGGCCCGGGCGGCGTGGACCTCTGCCGTGGCGCCGTCGTCGGCACCGCTGAGGACGGCGAGCATCGTGCGCGCGGTGGACGACCAGGGATGGCGTTCTGCCTGCGCCCTCGCGAAGACCGCCGACACGGCTCGGTCGCAGTCGGCCACCGTCGATGCGGCCGCGGCGAACGACGGGCCGTCGGCCGTTGCCACCAGTCCGGTACCCGGCACCACGAGTTCGCGCAACGCGCCGGTGCTCGCCGCCACCACCGGCGTGCCGCACGCCATCGCCTCGAGCACGCCGAGCCCGAACGTCTCGCATCCGCATGGTGCGAGGACGACGTCGCTCGCACCCAGCAGGTCGGCGACCTCGTGGCGCGAGCCGAGGTGCCCGAGGAAGCTGACCGGCAGGCCGGTGGAAAGGCGGCGCAGTTCTGCAGCCATCGGGCCGTCACCGGCGATGGACAGGTGCACGTCGCGAACGCGGTCGAGGTGCCGGACGGTCTCGATCGCGACCTCCGGGGACTTCTCGGCCGACAGCCGGCCGACCATCGCCAACCGCAGGGTGGTCGAGTCCGTGCGAGTTGCCGGTGGTGCGAACGTCGCGAGATCCACCCCGAGCGGCACACGATGGACGCCGGTGGCGCCGATGCGGGCGTACTCCTCGGCGGCGTAGTCGCTCGCAGCGACGATCGCGTCCACGCGGGCCACCAGGCGACGATTCCATGTGTCCGTGACACGTCGCAGCGGGACGCCGCGGGGGACCCTTCCGGCCAGGACGTGGTCCAGGCGCTCGTGGCTGATCAGCACGACTCGGGCGCCCGACGACCGCAGGCCGTCCGCAACGCCGACGAACGTCGCCTTGTCGGACAACTCCACTACGTCGGCGTGCAGCGCAGTGAGGCGTCGCCGCAGCGCTGCCGTCGGGCGCACGATGCGGTAGCCGGTGCCGCCGAGCGACGGCGAGGCCACTTCGACGACCTCGGCGGTCCCGTCGTCGTGGGTGCGGTCCTCAGCACCGGGCACGACGCGGATCACCTCGTGACCGAGCGCCCGGTACTCCGCGGCGAGTGCTCGCAACGCGGTCCGCAGCCCTCCGGAGGTCGGTGAATAGAAGTTGGCGAGTTGAACGATCCTCACCGGGCGGCCATCCGGTCGGGGACGAGCGAGCCGTAGGTGACGCTGCGATGCGCCGACTCGGCGAGCCGGCGGAACATCCAGTCCGTGTCCTCGTACAGCTCCTGGTGGCGGAGATCGTCCGGGTGCAGAGCGATCCGCACGGGCGACCGGTGCCGTGCCGCGAGGTCGATCGCCGACCGGTTCGCCCGTCGGGCGAGGTCCGTGACGCGACTGCCCGGCCGCTGCGAGATGGACGCGATGCGGGCGGTGCTGTTGTCGTGAAGGAAGTGCACCTGCCACTGGGTGGTCGTCCACTCGAAGCCGAGCGCGGCCATCGCGGCGCGTGCTCCCGTGGAGGCCATCCAGCCGGGGGGCACGAACCCGTCGGGGTGGAAGTCGGCGTCGCGCAGCACCTCGAGGCCGAGCTCCAGCCGGTGACGGGCCCCGTGCTCGGACAGGTGCGCGAACTCGGCGCACCCGCGGGCTCGCAGTGCGGCGTGGGTCTTGCGGATCGGCGAGGCCAGCCGATCCTCCACCTTCGTGTGTCGCCAACCGTGCAGTGCGATCTCGTGCCCGGCCGCCTGCGCGTCGTGGAGCCATGCGATGAACTCGGGTTCGCCGGTCATCTGCCGGCCCCTCCACGGCCCGGGCACCACCAGGAGGCTGGCGGTCATGCCGTGTGCAGTGACGAGGTCGAGCCAGCGCGCGGACTCGGTGAACGTGGCCGGCGCGACGTCGTGGAGGCTGACGACGACGACACTCACGCCGCGATCCGTTCCACGCGGCCGCCGCCGTCGATCGCGAAGCGGTACCACTCGACGAGCTGAGCCATGACTGCGGGCCAGGTCCGATGGTCGACCGAGCCGCGGGCCGCTCCAGCCAACGTGCGCCGCAGCAGCGGCGACTCGACGAGGTGCTGCACGGCGCCGGCGAGCGTCTCGGGCTGCTCGGGCGACCACAGGTAGCCGTTGACGCCGTGACTGACCAGGTCGAGCGGACCTCCTGCCGCGGGCGCCACCACGGGCACGCCCGAGGCCAGCGCCTCCTGCACCGCCTGGCAGAACGTCTCGTCGAGTCCGGTGTGGACGAACACGTCGAAGGTCGCGACGTGGCGGGCGAGTTCGTGTCCGGTCAACTGGCCGGTGAACACCGCGGTGGGCAGTTCGCGCTCGAGACGGTGCCGCTCCGGACCGTCGCCGACGATCACCACCTGCACGCCGGGAATGGTGGCGACGGCACGCAGCCGCTCGACCTGCTTCTCCTTCGCCAGGCGACCGACGAAGCCGACCACCACTTCGTCGCAAGGTGCGTAGCGGCGGTGGAGGTCGTCGCAGCGGTGCGCCGGCGAGAACCGCTCCAGATCCACGCCGCGCTGCCACAGGTGCACGCGAGGGATGCCGTGCGCGCGCAGCGACCACATCGTCGAGGACGACGGTGCCAGCGTGACGGCGGTCTGGCGATGGATCCAGCGCGCCCAAGCCCACAGCGGACCTGCGGCGAGTGACAGGCCGTAGCGCCGGGCGAAGCCCACCAGGTCGGTCTGGAACACGCTCACGGCCGGGATGCCGAGGGTCGCCGCGGCTCGTGCGCCGGCCGCCCCGAGCACCGTGGGCGCTGCGAGGTGCACGACGTCCGGGCGGAAGGAGCGCAGCACGGAGGTGAGTCGCAGCGTTGCCAACCCGACGCGCACCTCGCGGTAGCGGGGCAGCGACACCGACCGGATCCGGACGACCGGGATGCCGTCGTGATCGGTGGGGCCGGGGCCGGGGGCCACGATGATGACCTCGTGACCCTCGCGCCGTAGGTACTCGGCCGCGCGGACGACCGAGTTGGTGACGCCGTTCACCGCGGGGAGGAACGCCTCGGTGATGATGGCGACACGGAGGCGGTCCGCGGACCGACGTCGTGGGAAGGGTCGCAGAGAGGGCATCAGGTGCTCCTTTGCTGGGGGTGGCCGGCTGATCCGGTGACCTGCTTCGTCGCTCGGGACGACATGTGCCAACTGGCGGCGAGCAGCAGTGCGAGCCCGAGTGCCAGCAGTTGGAAGGTGAGGCGCGGCGGCGCGGGGTTGGTCGCTGCCAGGCACGCGCCTGCGACGAACGCCACCTGGAAGGAGGCGTCGTACACGGCGAACGAGCGACCGCGGCGGTCCTCGACCTCGCGCAGCACGACGGCGTCGGCCTCGAGGCGTGCTGCGGCCGACACGGCGGCCAATCCCACGATCACCAGCGCCGACGTGGTGACACCCGACACGACGCTGCCGAGCAGCACGGTCAGCACTGCGGCCGCGGGGAGCAGATGTGCCACTGGCGATGTGCCGCGGTGGCGATACCACACCGGCCCGAGGAAGGCGCCGAGCAGCATGCCGGCCGACGATGCCCCGATGGCGAGCGCATAGCCGCGGTCGCCGAGACCGAGCCGGCGGTCTGCGAGGACGGCGAACAGCATGGTCGCCGCGCCCGTGATGCCGCGCAGTCCCACCACCATCAGCACCTGCGGTGACGACACGAGCGACGGCGGCGCCGCCACCGGTCGTTCGCCGGACGAGCGGTCGCCGTGCTCGTGACGCCAGCGGGCGTAGCCGACCGAGGCGGCGACGTGGAGGCTCGCGGCGACGACGAACGGGATCCACACCGCGACGAAGCCGGTCGACGCGGCCAGGCCGATCCCCAGCACGCCCGACGCCTTCCCGGTGAGGACGGCGAGCGAGCTCGCCGCAGCGATGCGGGACGGCGGCACCGTCGACGGCAGCGCCGCGGCGCGCAGGCTGCCGGTGACCGCCTGCGCCGCGGCCATCACACCGCAGATCGCAAGGCCGAGCGTGCGGTTCGGCACCACCAGGACGACGGCTGCCGCGGCGGCGATCACCGCGCGCACGGCGTGCACCGTGCTGAGGCGACGTACCCGGCATTCGGTGTCGGCGATGCGCCAGGCCAGCGGCAGGCTGAGCACGGCGGGCATGACGGCCAGCAGCAGACCCATCACCAGTTCGGCCACGGAGTGCCATTGCGTGGTGCGCAGCACCAGGACTGCAGCGATCGTGACGAGCGCCGTGGCATCGGCCGACTGGCCCACGGCTTGCAGGGCCAGGTGGCGGCGCAGCGCGTGGCAACGCAGCGCTTCGCGCCGGCCGCTGCGTGCCGGTACGCGGGTGTCGACCAGGATCGCTGCGTTCACGCGGCCCCCCATGGTCCGGGGGCTGCGGTCAGGACGCGACGGCGCAGGACGCCGGCTGCACCGACGAACGCCGCCATGGTGACGAGCTTGACGATGAGCGACGAGAGCGCGTTGGTGGTGGACTGAGCGACGAAGGCGGCAACCAGTCCCGCTGCGCTCGACGCAACGAGGGCGTCGAACCATGGCCCCCAGGGAAAGGCGTCGGCGTAACGGCATCCGAGCGTCAGCTGCACCTGGCGGACGACGTACAACCAGGCGACGACGTTCGCGAGGAGTGCTCCGGCGGCAGCGCCGACCGCACCGAACCACAGCACGCCGATCCCGGCGAGCACTGCGTTGGCGCCGAGGAGCACGAGCGCGGACACGAAAGTGGCACGCGGGCGTCCGGCGGCGCGCAGGAGCAGGCCGTATTCGGCGACGCGGTGGAGCGTGATCGCGGTGAAGAGCTGGAAGGAGAGCGTCATCGTCATGGAGGAATGTCCGACGAGGAGCTCGAGGATCTCGGGGGCGGTCACGATCATCGCGACGGCGACGGGCACGAGCAGCCGCGCCATGCCCGCCGTCTGGTCACGCCAGGCGACGGCGGCTCCCTCGCGGTCGCCGGCGGCGAACGCGGTCGCCATCCGCGCGGCGATCGCTGCGCCGCCCGCGTACGGGAGGACGGCGAGCAGCGGGATCTCCTGCGCGGCGATCGTGTAGTCCCCGATGGCGGTCGGATCGAATCCGGCGACCCACCATTTGTCGACGGTGCGGTTCAGCACCGACGTGGCGAGGGTCAGCCCGAGCGGCAGCGAGAACCGCAACTGGGTGCCGAGACGGACGCCGGTGTCGTCGTCGGGTGCTCCGGCGTCGAACGCTCGCCAGGCGATCACCGTGAACGCTGCCAGACGGATGGCCGCGGCGATGACGAGCGCGTGGACCACACGCGCCGCATCCCCGTGCCACGCCGCGACGGTGATCAGCACCAACGTGCCGACTGCGCCCGCGATGTCCCACGCTGCGGCGAGTCGGAACCGCTCGGTGGCGATGAACGCGCTGGAGAGCCCGGCCGTGGTGAGTTCCATCGCGGCTGCGAGCCCGATGACGGGGAGCAGTTGCCGTACGCCGCCGGTGTCGGCGCCCAGGTGCGCGACACCGGACAGCACGGCAGCGCAGAGCAGTCCCACGGCGCCCATCACTGCCGCCGTCCGCAGCACGATGCGGCGCTCGTGGCCCGGATGGTTGACGAGGAAGTAGAGCAGGCTGTGCTGCATGCCGAGCGTGCCGAACGTGACGATGGCCAGGTGGAAGGTCAAGAGCACGGCCACCTGATCCCACGAGGTCGGGCTGAGCAGGCGGACGAGCACGAGAGCGACGACGAGTTGCTGCGCTTTCACTGCGCCCTGGCCGGCGGCGACCAGCGCAGTTGCCCGGTGGCTGGCGCCGGAGCTGCTCATCGAGCCTCCACCCCGTGCGGCCGGTAGGCGTGGAGTGCAGCGATCGTGTTCGCTTCCCGGGGCTCGAGGACGAACGCCGGGTGCCGGCGGATGTCGCCGGTGATCACCGTCCGGGCATAGGGGAGCCAGTCGGCGGGGCGGCGCCGCAGTCGGCGGAGGAAGTGCTGCTGGTCCCAGGTGTTCGCGCCGTGGTAGCACCGGACGAACAAGTGCGAGGACTCCTTCCCCAGTACCGCGAGTCCGTTGCGTCGCGCTGCGGCGAGGAACACGCCGTCCTCGTTGCGTGCCAGGTTCGGATAGCGCGCGGCGTCACGATGGTGCAGCACCGTTCCCGGCGTCGCGATGCCGCTGTCGGCACGGAACGACAGCCGACCGTGGCCCTCCGTCGGCACATCGACGAGCGTCCACTTGAGCGCCACCGCCGCGGCGTCGCCGCGGGCGCGCATCTGCGTTGCGATGCGGTCGGGGTGGTACCACTCGTCGTCGTCCCACTGCAGGCACCATTCGCCGGCGGCATGGTCGATGCTGAGGTTGCGCAGGCTGCCGAGCAGCCGGCCGTGTTCCGGCGTCAGCTTGACGTACCTGATGGCCAGGCCGCGGTCGACGTACGGCGCGATCATCGGGGCGTAGTCGGCATCGCCGTCATCGACGATCACGAGCTCCTTGTCGGGCCACGTCTGCGCAGCGAAGCAGTCGACGGCCCGACGGGCCAGTTCGACGCGGTCCCGTGTGACCATCAGGCAGCTGACCAACGTGGTCATGCGGTGAGCGCCCTGTCGTCGGTGTCGTGCAGCCCGCGTTCGGCGGCACCGGCGAGTCGCCAGAAAAGCTCGGGCCGGGCGAAGCGCGCATCGCCCGGGCTGACGGACGCCAACAGCTTGGGGTGATTGCTGTTGACGTAGTGCACGAGTACGGCGGCCACCGGCAGCTTCAGGGTGCGGTCGTGGAAGAACCGGTGGCTCTCGGCCGGTGGGACGGAGTACAGGGTGTCGGCACCCAGGACGGTCACGCGGTCGGTCATCGTGGCAACCGTGTCGTTGATCAGGTGCGGGCCGAGTGCGTACCGAGCCGTGGGGTCGCAGGTGGCGATGCGTTCGAGCATCGCCGCGGTCAGTTCGCTGCCGGCGGGTGCCCCGATGACGGCGTTGTTCAACTGCTCCCGAGTCCACCAGCGCTCGACCGGTCGCAGCCAGGTGGCGGTGCGTGCGGCGCCGTGCAAGGCGGTGCTGTCGAACCGCTTGCAGGCCCATGCGACGCCCCACGCCGCGGTGCCAGGCCAGTGTCGCAGTCGCAGCCCGCGCTCGACCCGCTCGCGGTCGTGCATCCACACGCGCTCGAGGCCGGCGAACGGACCCGACGCCAGTGCCGTCAGCGGGGCGAGGACGAACGTGTCCAGGTCGACGTAGATCCCGCCTCGTTCGTGGAGGACGGCGACGCGGAGGATGTTCGCGCGTGCTGCGTGCGCGTGGGGCGGGAGCGAGTCGAACACGGCGCGCACCGGGGGAGCGAGGAGCCGGTCGAGGTCGATCTCGACGGTACGGAATCGTCGGTGCCGGCGCAGCGTGCGGAGGTGCGCTGGTTCCTCGAAACCGGGGAGGACGTGCAGTTCGACGACCGCCCCCGGGTGTGCCTGCAGCATCGAGCCGATGCTGAGGATCGCCGTGTACGGCAGAGGGGAACCCAGCCAGATGGTCACGTACCGCGCCGGAACGAGCACAGTGCAACTGTGCGCTACTGGAATGAACGCGCAGGGTTGTCTGGGCGGCGAACAAATGACAGTTCTGTGATTCGCTGTCGTCCTGCAGGCGGACAGCGGGTGGGCTCGTCGTGACGTCCAGGCGAACGCGGAGTGACGAAACCCCTCTGATCAGGCGCGAAGGCGGGCGTTCGTCGGGTCGTAGAGGGGCTCGGTACCGACGGTGGCGGCGCAGCGTTCGCCGTGCACCAGCACGGTGAGCTTCGTGCCGGGCACGTCGTACTTCGGATGCACGTAGCCGATGGCGATGCTGGCGTGCAGTGTGAAGCTCCACCCGCCGGAGGTGACCAGGCCGACACGGTCGTCGCCGTCGAAGATGCTCGACAGCGCCGGTGCATCGGCGACACCCGGCTCGTCGAGCGTCATCGACACGAAGCGCCATGTCGAGCCGTACTGCAGCTCCTCCACCAGCGCGGCCTTGCCGACGAAGTCGGGCTTGGTCATGTCGACGAAGCGATCGAGCGACGCGTCGAACGGGGAGAAGCCGATCTCGATGTCGCCCTTCCAGCCGCGGTAGCCCTTGTCGAGGCGCAGGCTGTCGACCGCGTAGATGCCGAAGTCGCGGATGCCGTACTGCTCGCCGGCGGCCCAGATGGCGTCGTACAGCGCGGGCAGTTGCTCGTTGGCGGCGTGCAGCTCCCAGCCCAGCTCGCCGACGTAGCCGACGCGCAGCGTGCGCACGCTGCCGGCGGCGGTGTCGATGTCGCGGAGGCTCAGCCACGGGAAGGAGGCGTTGTCGAGCGGGGTCGACGTCACCTGCGACAGCACGTCGCGGGCGTGCGGGCCAACGACGATCAGCGAGCCGTGGTCCTTGCTGATGTTGGTCAGCGTGACGGAGCCGTCGTCGGGCAGTGCGGCTTCGAGCACGTCGAGGTCGTGCCACTCGGCGCCGGCCGCGCCGACCAGGTAGTAGTGCTCGTCGCTGATCTTCGCGACGGTGAACTCGCTGAGGATCTTGCCGTCGGGCAGCAGCGCGTAGGCCAGGGTGATGCGGCCGTCGCGCGGCAGCTTCGTGCACAGCAGGTGGTCGAGGTACGCCGTGGCACCGGGTCCGGTGACCTCGATCTTGGTGAAGCCGGGCATGTCGAGCACGCCGACGCGGTTGCGCACTGCGTCGCACTCCTCGGCCACGGGACCACGCCACGCCTGCGTGCGGAAGAACGAGTAGTCGTCGACGGGCACGGTGCCGGTCGGGTCGAACCACGTCGGCCGCTCCCAACCGCCGCGAGCGCCGAAGTGGGCGCCCTTCGCTTGCAGCGTGTCGTACAACGGTGACGTCCAGCCCGGACGACCGGCCGGCCACTCCTTGTTGGGGAAGCCCATTGCGTACTCGTGCTGGTACAGCTCGAGCGCCTTGGCGATCGTGTACTCGGTGGTGGCGTACTCCTTGTAACGGCGGCGGTCCCAGCCCCACACGTCGAAGCTCGGCCGCCCGTTGAGCACCCACTCGGCGGTCACCAGGCCGGCGCCGCCACCCTGGGCGATGCCGAAGCTGAACGTGTTGCAGTGGAAGAAGTTGCGCAGTCCGCGCTCGGGGCCGAGGTACGGGTAGCCGTCGGGTGCGTAGGGGATGGGGCCGTTGACGACGCGGGCGATGCCGGCCTCGCCGAGCACCGGCACGCGCTCGCCGGCATCGAGGATCTGCGGCTCGAGGCGCTCGAGGTCCTCCGGCCACAGCATGTTGGCGAACTCCTCGGGGATGCCGTCGAGCCACATCGCCGTGCTCTTCCACTCGTACGGCCCGAGGATGTAGCTGTTGCGCTCCTGGCGCAGGTAGTAGCTGGTGTCGGGGTCGCGCAGCAGCGGCAGCGGGGTTTCGCGCGCCGCGAGCTCGGGGATCTCGTCGGTCACGTAGTACTGGTGGGACATCTGCGCGATCGGGTGGTGGCGGCCGAGCAGTGCCATCACCTCGCCGGCGCGGTAGCCGGCGGCGTTGACGACGATCTCGCAATCGATCACGTTCTGACTTCCATCCTTGGCACGGCTGGTGACGGTCCAGTGATGGTTGGGGTGCTGCACCAGGCCGATGACGCGCTCGTAGCGGCGGATGCGGCCGCCCATTTCGCGGGTCTTGGTGGCGAGCGCCTGGGTGACCTGCGACGGGTCGATGTCGCCGTCGAGCGGGTCCCACAGCGCGCCCACGAGATCGTGGGTCTCGACGAGCGGGTAGATCTCCTGCAGTTGTGCCGGGGTGAGCATGTCGTAGCCCATTCCCTGCGCGTTGGCCATCGAGGTGACGTGGCGGAACTCGGCCAGACGTTCCTCGCTGTGGGCCAGCCGCACCGAGCCGGTGACGTGGTAGTTGATCGGGAACTCCTGCGAGAGCTCGCGGTACAGCTGCGCCGTGTAGCTCTGTGCCTTCATCGCACTCCACGAGGTGGAGTACGTCGGCACGTTGCCGGCCGCATGCCACGTCGAGCCGGATGTCAGCTCGTCGCGCTCGAGCAGCAGCACGTCGGTGCAGCCCATGAGCGCCAGGTGGTACGCGGTGCTGACGCCGGCGATGCCGCCGCCGATGACGACGACGCGTGCTGACTCGTTCATTGGGTCCCCCAGTGCTGGCCCGGTTGTGGTTGTGTAAAGATAGCCAAAATTTCACAACCCGGAGGAAACCCATGGCCGACCTGCCCGGCAGCGCTCGTGTCGTCATCGTCGGCGGCGGCATCGTCGGATGCAGCGTCGCCTACCACCTCGCCTTGCGCGGGGTCACCGACGTCGTCGTGCTCGAGCGCAAGCAGCTCACCTGTGGCACCACGTGGCACGCGGCCGGCCTGGTGGGCCAACTGCGCGCCACGCACAACCTGACGCGGCTGGCGCAGTACACGACCAACCTCTTCGCCACGCTGGAGGAGGCGACGGGCCAAGCGACCGGCTTCCAGCAGCGCGGCTCGGTGAGCGTGGCCCCGAACGAGGAGCGCTTCGAAGAACTGAAGCGCGGCGCATCGATGGCGCGCGTGTTCGGCCTGCCGGTCGACATCATCACGCCGGCCGACGTGAAGGACCTCGTGCCGCTCGCCAACA
>JBMOGW010000074.1:0-14318 GCA_049318165.1 Ilumatobacteraceae bacterium | reverse complement strand
CTACCCGCACTGGAGCTTCGACACCAACAAGGGCTACCCGTGCCCGGTGCACAAGGCGGCGCTGCAGGGTTACGGCCCGTCGGCCATCCATCGCCGCACGTGGGTGTTCATGGACAACTACGTGCCGTGGACGGGCATCACGCGTGCCGTGAAGTTCGAGCAGCCGACGCTGTTCTGATGCGGCCCGGGTGGGCGTGTCAGCCGGGCCGGCCGCCGGTCCACGAGCGCAGCGGCCGCATCAGGTGCCGCTTCTTGCTCTGGTGCTCGGCCATGCGCTGCAGGATCTCGCGCAGCGTGCTGATGGCGTCCACGATGTGCGGGCCCTTGTTCAGCATCACGCACTCGGCACGTTCGCTCATCGCCGCATCGGTGATCTCGGACCGCGACGGACGTCCCGTCCTCGCCAACTGGTCGAGCACCTCGGTGGCCCAGATGACCGGCAGGTGCGCGGCCTCGCACAGCCACAGGATCTCCTCCTGCACCTCGGCGAGCCGTTCGTAACCGACCTCGACGGCCAGGTCGCCGCGGGCGATCATCACGCCGACGCGTTCGGTGCGCATCGCCGTCTGCAGGATCTGCGGCAGGTTGCGAAACCCCTGCACGGTCTCGATCTTCAGCACGATGCCGAGCCGGCGTGCGCCGAGGTCGTCGATGGCGCGCAGCAGGTGGTCGACGTCGACCGGTTCGCGCACGAACGACAGGGCGACGAGGTCGGCGAGGTCGGTGGCGATCGCGAGGTGCTGGAGATCGCGCTCGGTGAGCGCCGGCACCTCGACGTCGGTGTCCGGCAGGTTGATGCCCTTCTCGGCGCGCAGCTTGCCGCCGCCCTCGGGTGCGGCGGTGATGCGGATGGAGGCGTTGGGCGGGCCGTGACGGCCGTGGCGGACGGTCTCGACGACGCCTTCGAACTTGCCGTCGTCGAAGAACACCCGGTGGCCCGGCCGCAGCGCGGCGACGGCTTCGGGCAACGTGCAGCCGACGCGCACCCTGCCGGGCGTGAGCGGCTCGCCCTGCACGTCGCCACCGATCAGTTCCACGATGTGCCCCACGGTGAGCTGCACCCAGCCCTCGGTCGGCGGGAACTCGCCGACGACGCCGCTGGTGCCCGACGGGTGCTCGACCTGCAGGCTCATGCCGGGCGTGACGTAGGCGGTGCGTTCGCATTCGACCACGGCGCTCGACATGCCGACGTCGCGGACCAGCAACGTGCGTTGCGCGTTGCGCGAGTCGGTGAGGCGCAACTTCATGCCGGGGCGCAGCACGTCCCACAGCTCCACCGACACGGGGATCGTCTGCATCGGGCTGTTCGGGTCGTCGAGCAGTGAACCCTCGGCCACCAGCAACGCTCGGCCAGGGGTGATCACCTTGCCGAGCAGGTCGCGCCGTGGCTTGATGCGCACCACGGCGGCACCGGGCGCCATGCTCGCCGTGCGCAGCTTGGGGCCGGCGAGGTCCATCAGGATGCGCACGTCCTTGTCGGCGCGTTGGGCCGCGGCGCGCACGTTGGTGGCGATCGCGTGCCATTCGGCAGGAGTGTCGTGGGCGCAGTTGATGCGGGCCACATCCATCCCGGCGTCCACGAAGCGGTGCACGAGCGATCGGTCGAACGCTGCCTCGGTGGGCATCGTCACCATGATGCGCGTCGTGCGGTGCGGCGGGCGAGGGCCGAGCAGCGCGTGGGTCTTGCGTTGCAACGCGCGCGGTCCGGCCTCGAAGCTGTGGTCGGTGTCCTCCGGATCGACGACCGGGTTGCCGTTCAGCGCCAGCAGTGCGCGGTGCACGGCGTCGAGGGTGGCGGCGACGTTGGCTTCGGATCGTCCGAGCGACGACAACCCGAGCGAGGCCAGGTCGTGCTGCAGTTGGCGCAGGTCGTGACTGCGCAGCGCGATGAACTGGGCGAGGTTGGTGGCGCTCTGCCGATGTGCGTCGTGCACGGTCGCGAGCACGGCGGCATCGGGTGTGGCCGCGAGCACGGTGGCTCGCAAGTCCTCCACTTCGCGCAAGCACGCGGCCGGCGAGCCGTTCACACGGCCGACGGTACGGGTCGCAGGTGACGTGGGCGGTGAACCGTTGGTGAACAGTCAGGGCGATCGTGCATGCTGGCGGGATGCAGCACGACGTGATCGTCATCGGCGCGGGCCTGGCCGGCCTGCGGTGCGCCGCCGACCTGGCGGTGCAGGGGCTCGACGTGGTGGTGCTGGAGGCGCGTGACCGCGTCGGCGGTCGTGTGTTCAGCCACACGTTCTCGAACGGGCAGACGTGCGAGCGCGGCGCCGAGTTCATCGACGGCAACCACACCGAGGCGTTGGCGCTCGCGGCCGATCTGGGCCTGCGTCTCACCGAGCGCCCGGCCGACATCGACTGGCGGCGCACGCTGGTGGACGCCGGCGGCCGTGCCGTGCCGATGAGCCTGCACGCCTCGCTCGGGCCCGATTGGGAGCGGTGGGAGCAGGCGGTCGCCACGCTGCAGCCGAACGACGAGTTCGAGCAGGCGACCCTCGGCGACCTGCTGCACGGGTTGGGCCTGTCGGTGATGGCGAGAGTGGTGATCGGTCGCGACATCCGCACCGAGTACATGCTGCCGCCGGAGGAGATCAGCCAGCGTTTCGCCGCGCAGGTGGTGGGCAACCAGGTGGCCGGCCAGCGCGAGCTTCACCGCGTGGTGGGCGGCAACGACCTACTGGCGAAGGGCCTCGCCGACCGGCTCGGCGACCGTGTGCGGTTGTCGTCGCCGGTGGCCGAGGTGCACGCCGCCACCGGAGAGGTGCGCCTGGTGGACGGCGCCGTGCTGCAGGCAGGGGCCGTGGTGGCGGCGGTGCCGTTGCCGGTGTTGTCGCGCATGTGGCAGGAGATGCCGCTGGAGTTGGGTGCGGTGTCGTACGGCATCGGCGGGAAGATCAGCGTGCAGTTCACGCGTCGTGTCTGGCTGGACTACGGCCGCAGTGGCCTGGTGCTGTCCGACCGCTCGTGGGGCCACCTGTGGGAGACCACCGACGACCAGCCGGGCGACACCGGCGTGTTGACCAACCTGCTCGCCTCGCACGACGGCGCTGCGTTCGCGGCACTGCCTGAATCCACCGACCGCATCGTCAGTGAGATCGACCGCATCTTCCCGGGCGCGAAGGGCCTGGCGGGCGAGCGCGTGCACACCGATTGGACGAACGACCCGTACAGCCTGGGGTGCTACACGTGCTTCGGTCCGGGCCAGTGGACCGCCGCACAGCCGGCCCTGCACACCGCCCACGACCGCCTGTGGCTGGCCGGCGAGCACGCCGACGGCTACGCCGGCTTCATGGAAGGCGCCCTGCGCAGCGGCGCCCGCATCGCCGCCGCGATCACCCGCTGAGCACCATCGACCGGCTTCTCGGGCTGGATCTGCCCAGCTGACGATCGGCCGGTCAGGCCTCCGTGACCGTGATGGTGAATTCGCCCTCGGGGTTCATCTGGCAGATGCCCGTCAACTCTCCCGGCTGGGTGAACTGCATCGCCAGCTCCTGGCCGGCGGTGACGAAGAACGGGCCGATCATGTAGTCGCGGCCGTCCTTGTTGCGAATGCGGATCGAGTCGCCGACCTTCACGTCCAGTTTCTGCGGCATCAGGTCCACCTGCTGGCCCTGATCGATCTTCACGCTCGTGCCGTAGGGCACCTCGAACTCGAAGGTGGCCTTCTGGTCCTCGGCCAACTGGCCCCACTGGGCGCGCAACGGCTGGCTGTCCGCCGGGTCGCTGCACGCGGCCAGACCGACCAGCGTCACCGGCAGCAGCAACGCCACGAGGACACGGGTGAGACGTCGGGGGTTCGTCATGGTCATCCCTTCTTGAAGAGCAGTTCGAGATCGGTGGCGATGGCGTCGGACTTGATGCCGAACAACCACTGCAACACCATGTCGCCGCGCTCGTCGATCACGAACAGCTTGCCGTCGTGGACGACATCGATCGTGCCGTCGTCCTTGGTCGTGACGCTGTACGTGGTGCCGAAGCCCTTGGCGACGGCCTTCAGCGCGGCGTCGTCCTCGGTGCGCAGGGCGTGCGAGCCCTTGATGAAGCTCTGCACGTACGTGGTGAGCAGGTCGCCCTTGTCGCGGTTCGGGTCGACGGTGATCATCGCCACCTGCGTCTTCGACGCGATGTCGTCACCGGCCTTCGTCAACGCCTTCTTCACCTCGGACAGCGTGGTGGGGCACACGTCCGGGCACTGGGTGTAGCCGAAGTAGACGACGAGCAGACCGCCCGGCTGGGCCTCGAACGTGAACGGGGCATCGGCGTTGCTGGCCTCGGGCAGCGACAGCGCCTTGACGTTCAACGGCGGGTTGGCCTGCAGGCCGCTGAGCACGGCCGGGGCCTTGTCGCTGCCGCACGCCGCGACGGCCATCGCCATCGCGACGAGCAGGAACAGGGGTGCACGAAGCTTCATGACGATGCCTTCGGGAAATCGGCGGCGATACGGGCCGTCAGTTCGTCGGCCGTCAGCGCACCGGAGTGCACCTCGACCACCGTGCCGTCAGCGGCGATGAACGCCGTCGCCGGCAGGCCCGTGACACCGAACGCGTCGGACAGCGAACCGGTCGGATCGGTGAATTGCTCGTAGGCGACGCCGAGGTCGGCGGCGAACTTCGCCGCGTCGGCGGCCTCGTCGGCCACGTTGACCCCGACGATTCGCACGCCGTCGATGCTGGCGGCGACCTGGTCGAACGCCGGCATCTCCTTCACGCACGGCTTGCACCAGGTGGCCCACATGTTGACGACGACCGGACTGCCCTTCATGTCGGCCAGCGTCATCGAGGTGCCGTCGGCCGCGGTGAACTCGGCCCTGGTGGCGTCGCCGCCGCCGGCCGCACCGTTGTCGCTGCCACCGCACGCCACCAACGAGATGCCCGCGGCGGCGACGACCGCCAGGCGAACGATCGTGGTGCGCGTGCGGCCGCTGGTCACGGCGCCTCTTCGAGCACCGGCACGTCCACGGGGATGGCACCGGCGTTCTGGAACGTGAGCGTGACGGTGATGCTGTCGCCCACCTTCAGCGGCTTCGCCACGTCGAACAGCATCACGTGGTAGCCGCCGGGCTCGAACACGAAATCCTCGCCCGCCTTCACCGGCACGCTGTCGACCGGGCCCATCTGCATCCCGCCGCCCATGGTGCTGCCGGTGTCGCCCATGGCCGTGGTGTCGCTGCCCATCACCATCGTCTGGTGAATCTCGGCGCGTGCGGCCACGGACGGGTCGACGCTGACGCCGGTGAGGACGTCGTCGGCGGCCGACAGGATGGTGAAGTACACGGCGCCGTTGGTGGCGCCCTCCGGCGTGGGGCGGGCCCACTGCTTCGCGATGCCGACCTCGCCCTCCGGGGCGTTGGTGCCGGCGACGGACGTGGTGTTGCTGCTGGTGGAGCCACCGTCGCTGCCGCACGCGGCGGCCGTCAGCGAGAGCGCGCCGACCAGGAGACCGGTGGTGGCGACGCGACGAACGAGGGAAGTTGCACTGCGCATGTTCTCCATGTCGCCCATCATCGCCGTTTGGTTCCCGTCCGCTGCGAGGACATCCGTCACGTCGGTGCGGGACCAACGTCATCTGCCCTGGTGGGAACCAGCGTACGACCTCACCTGGCGGAACAGCACGCGGCGCGCCGCTCGCCGTCACACCCCCTGAGTACCGTGGCGACCATGCAGCCAGCCCCGCCCGACCCCGCCCCGGCCACCGGCCGCTGGCAGGTCGAGCAGGTGCTGGCGCTGGCCCCGCGGCCGAACTCGGTCACCGCTGCCCAGCCGCTGGCGGTGCCCGGCAAGTGGGTCGCCCTCGGCTGCGACGACCGTGCGGTGTGGGGGCGATGCTCGGGCAGTGGTGCCGAGCCGTACGAGTGCACCGTCGACCACGTGGAGGTGGGGGTGCGCTGCTCGTGCCCCAGCCGGGTGCACCCCTGCAAGCACGCCCTCGCCCTGCTGCTGCTCTGGGCCCGAGGCCAGGTGCCACAGGGCGACCGGCCGCGCTTCGCCGCCGGCTGGCTGGCCGGCCGCGCCGCGAGCCCCGCAGCGGTGGCGGCCGCGCCCGCCCCTGCCCCTGCTCCTGCTGCGGCGGCGCCCGACCCGCCTCAGGACGGTGCCGGCGCGTCGGCGCCCGCCCCGCCCGCTCCGCCGCCCGAGCCGCCCACGTCGTCCACGCGCGACGAGCGCATCGCCAGGATGATGGCCGGCCTGGCCGAACTCGACCGCTGGCTCGACGACCGCCTGCGCACCGGCCTGGCCGACCCGGCGCTCGCCAGCTACCGCACGTGGGACCAACTCGCTGCCCGGCTGGTCGACGCCCAGGTCGGCGGCCTCGCCAACCGGGTGCGCCGCACGGCCGGGGTGGTGGGAGCACGGTCCGACTGGCACGAGGTGCTGCTGGCCGAACTGGGCGTGCTGCACCTGCTCGCCACGGGCGGCCGTCACCTGGGCGACCTGCCACCGGCGCTCGCCGACTCGGTGGCCGGGGCCGTCGGGTGGCTGGTGCGCCAGGCCGACGTGATGGCCGGCGTCCCCACCACCGACCACTGGGTGGTGATGGGCCGCAGCGACGTGCGCGAGGACCGCATCGAGGTGCGCCGCATGTGGTTGCGCGGCCGCGACACGGGGGAGTGGGCGATGGTGCTGTCGTTCGCCGCGTATCAGCAGAGCCTCGACACGTCGCTCGAGGTGGGCACGATGGTGCATGCCGACGTGTTCCGCTATCCGGGCGCCGCGGCGTTGCGCGTGCTGACGGGCCCGCGGCACGCCCCGCCGGTGGCGGCGCTCGACGTGCGCGGCCGCACCGTGCATCAGGCGTGTGCCGACGTCGGGGCCGTGCTCGCGCTGGAACCGTGGCTCGACCGCATCCCCGTGTGCGTGCAGGGCGCCCCGGCTCGGGTGGGTGGCCGCTGGGTGCTCACCGACGCCGAGGGTTCGCTCCCGCTGGTGGACGGCGCGAGCGGCATCGCCGCCCTCCTGGCGTGCAGCGCCGGTCGACCGGTGCCGGTGACCGCTGAATGGACGCCGTCCGGCCTGGTGCCCCTCACCGCGCACCTGCCCGATCGTGCCGTCGACATCGGCCCCGTCGCCGACGCGTCGTTCGTGAAGGCGGCGTCGTGAGCGCGGTCGACACCTATTGGCAGGAGATGGTCACCGTCGCGTTGCTCGGCACCGACCGGCGCGACCCACCGGTGCCGCCCGAGGGCGGCCTGGCCGACCTGGCGGCCGACCAGCCGTTGCCCACGCCGTCGCAGCGGCTGCTCCAACAGGTGGCCGCCACCACGGTGGTGCGGCGCGCCGGCGTGCTGCCGGCCGCACCCGCGGCGCTGGTGGCCCCGCCCGACGACGACCCTCGCCCCGTCACGCCGCCCGCGGCCAGCGCCACCTGGCGCCGTGTCGTCGCCGACTGGGCGCTGCTGGAGGACGAGTGGGTGCTCGCCGTGTTGCGCAACGGCCGCCGCCTGTCGCCCGAGCTGGTGCCGTTGCTGCTCGCCCGCCACCGCTCCGACGCCGTGCGCCACGCGCGGGCGCTGCTGGCCGCCGGGCCGTTGGGCGATTGGATGATCTCCTGGTCGCCGCGCCTCGCCTGCGCATCACGCAAGCCGGCGGTGGCCGAACTGATCGCCGAGGTGCCCGAACTGCCGATCACGCCCGATCTGGCCTCGCTGCGCACCGCCCCGGCGGCGCGTCTCACGTCGGTGCTCGCCGGCGGGCTGGCGTCGGGAGCGTTCACCGTGGCGCACCGCGCCGTCCTCGTGAACCTCGTCGCCCGGGTCGATCCCGTCACGCTCGCGCCGCTCGCCGACGCGCTCGACGGTGTCGCCTCGTCGGCCGCATCCATCGGCCTCGCGTTCGCGCTCGCCGACCTCGCCCGTCTCCGCCATCACATGCTCACCGAACTGGAGCCCGCATGACCGACCCCACCACCGTGCCTGCCGCGCCCGTGCTGCGCCCGCACGCCGAGCACGAGCACGCCGCCGAACTGGCCGCGCTCGCCGCGGCCGACGACCGCGAGCGTCCGCCGAGCTGGAAGCTGTCGCCGTGGGCGGTGGTCACCTACGTGCTCGGCGGCACGCTGGCCGACGGCACGGTCATCACCCCGAAGTACGTCGGCCGCCGGCGGCTGATCGAGGTGGCGGTCGCCACGCTCGCCACCGACCGGGCGCTGCTGCTGCTCGGCGTGCCGGGCACCGCCAAGACCTGGGTGAGCGAACACCTGGCCGCCGCCATCAGCGGCGACTCCACGCTGCTGGTGCAAGGCACGGCCGGCACGCCCGAGGAAGCACTGCGCTACGGCTGGAACTACGCCCGCCTGCTGGCCGAGGGCCCGTCACCTGCGGCGCTGGTGCCCGGGCCGGTGTTCCGGGCGATGGAGCGCGGTGCCATCGTGCGAGTGGAAGAGCTCACCCGCATGCCGAGCGACGTGCAGGACGCACTGGTCACGGTGCTGAGCGAGAAGACGCTGCCGATCCCCGAGCTGGGCGGCGAGGTGCAGGCCGTGCCCGGCTTCAACCTCATCGCCACCGCCAACGATCGCGACCGCGGCGTCAACGAGCTGTCGGCCGCCTTGCGCCGCCGGTTCAACACCGTCGTGCTGCCGCTGCCCGAGGACGCCGCCGAGGAGGTCGCCATCGTCGAGCGCCGCGTCGCCGAGCTGGGCACCGCGCTGCGTCTTCCCGCCGTGCCCGCCGCCGACGAGGAGATCCGCCGCGTCGTCACCGTGTTCCGCGAGCTGCGCAGCGGCGCCACCGAGGACGGCCGCGTCAGCCTGAAGGTGCCGAGCGGTTCGCTCAGCACCGCCGAGGCCATCAGCGTCGTCACCAACGGTGTGGCGCTGGCCGCGCACTTCGGCAACGGTCTGCTGTCGGCTGCCGACGTCGCTGCGGGCATCGTCGGCGCCGTCGTGAAGGACCCGGTGCACGATGCGGTCGCATGGCGCGAGTACCTCGAGGCCGTCGTGCGCGACCGGCCGGGCTGGGACGAGTTCTACGAGGCGTGCCGCACCCTGTGAGCCAGCGATGACCGTCCAGCTGCTCGGCATTCGCCACCACGGCCCGGGCTCGGCCCGGTCGGTGCGGCGCGCCCTCGACGAGCTGCAGCCGACGGTGGTGCTGGTGGAGTTGCCGGCCGATTGCGAGCCGGCGCTGCGCTGGGTGGGCCACGCCGAGCTGCGGCCGCCGGTGGCGCTGCTCGGTCACGTGGTCGACCAGCCGCACCGGGCCGTGTTCCTGCCGTTCGCCGAGTTCAGCCCCGAGTGGCAGGCCTTCACATGGGCGGCCGAGCACGACGTGCCGGTGCGCGCGATCGACCTGCCGCTGGCGCATTCGCTGGTCGACGTGCGCGACGACGCGCTGCAGCTCGACGTCGAGCCGGTGCCCGACCCGCTGGGCGCGCTGGCCGCGGCCGCCGGCGACCCCGATCCCGAGCGGTGGTGGGAGGACGTCATCGAACACCGCGGCGACGGCAGCCCGGCGTTCCACGCCGTCGCCGACGCGATGCGTGCCGTGCGCGGCAGCGGCCAGGCGGCGACGTTGCGCGAGGCCCAGCGTGAAGCGCACATGCGCAAGGTGCTGCGCGCCGCCGTTGCCGAGCACGAGCGGGTGGCCGTGGTGTGCGGTGCGTGGCACGTGCCGGCGCTGGAGGAACCGTGGCCCGCGGCGAAGGTCGACACGGCCACGCTGCGCGGGCTGCCGAAGGTGAAGGTGTCGGTCAGCTGGGTGCCGTGGACACACCGGCGCCTGGCGTCGGCCGGCGGCTACGGCGCGGGTGTGCGCAGCCCCGGTTGGTACGCGCACGTGTTCCGTCACCCCGGCCCGCAGGGTGTGAGCGCCTGGTTCGTCGACGCCGCACGGCTGCTGCGCGACCGCGGCATGTCGGCATCACCCGACCACCTCATCGCCGCCACCCGCGCCGCCCACGCGTTGGCCGCGCTGCGCGAGCGGCCGCGGCCGGGGCTCACCGAGATGCTCGACGCGGCCGACGCGGTGATGGCCGGGTCCACCGGGCTGGCGCTCATCCAGCGCGAGCTGGTGGTGGGCGACGCGATCGGTGAGGTGCCCGACGACGCGCCGCAGGTGCCGTTGGCGCGCGACCTTGCCGCGCAGCAGCGCACGGCCCGCCTGAAGCCCACCGCCGACGTGGCGACCGTCGAGCTCGACCTGCGCACGCCGAACGGCCGCAAGCGGTCGGTGCTGCTGCACCGCCTCTCGGCGCTCGGCGTGCCGTGGGGCCGGTTGGAGGAAGGTCGCGGCTCGAGCGGCACGTTCCGTGAGACGTGGTCGCTGCGCTGGGAGCCCGAGCTCACCATTCGCCTCATCGAGTTGTCGGCGCACGGCACGACGGTGGAATCGGCTGCCGCTCACCGCCTGCTCGAACAGGCGGCGGGATTCACCGCGCTCGCCGACCTGGTGCTGGTGCTCGACCGGGCACTGCTGGCCGACCTGCCGTCCGTGGTGCAACCGGTGGTGGCGCAGGTGGAGGCCCACGCCGCACACGACCCCGACCTGCTGCAGGTGATCGACACGCTCGGGCCGCTCGCCAGGGCCCTGCGCTACGGCGACGTGCGCGGCACCGACGCGGCAGCGCTGCGCCGCGTGTTCGACGGCCTGGTGGTGCGCGTGGTGTCGGGCATCGTCATCGCCTGCCGCTCGCTGGCGCAGGAGGCCGCGGCGGCGATGGTCGAGCGGCTGGCGTCGGTGCAGACCGCGCTCGCACTCGTCGACCATCCGGCCCGCCGTGGCGAGTGGCCGGCCGTGCTCACCATCGTCGCCGAACGCAGCGACGTGCACGGGCTGGTGCGCGGCCGCGCCACCCGGTTGCTGCACGACAGCGGCACCTGGAACCGTCAGCGCGTCGGTGCACACCTGTCGCGTTCGCTGTCGGTCGGCTCCACGCCGGCACTCGGCGCGGCGTTCGTCGAGGGTTTCCTCGCCGGCAGCGGCACCGTGCTGGTGCACGACCGCGAACTGCTCGACGTCATCGACGGTTGGATCGCCGGCCTCGCTCCCGACGCGTTCACGTCCACCGTCCCGCTGCTGCGGCGCACGTTCGGCGCGTTCGAACCCGCCGAGCGCCGCCAACTGGGCTTGCTGCTGGCCGACGAGGCGCCCGTCACCGGCACCGGCTTCGGGGACGACGTGGACGACGCACGCGCGCTGGCGGCGCTGCAGGCCGTGCGGCTGATGCTCGGAGTGCCGTCGTGAGCGATCTGCAGCGCGTGAGCGATCACGAGCGCCGCCGCCGCTGGCGCATGGTGCTGGGCGGTGTCGCCGAGGAGGACGGCGCGCCGAGCGGTGTCACCGGGATGGGCCTGGAGGGGCAGGACGTGCGCATCGACGGTGCGCTCGCCGCGGTCTACGACAGCAAGCCGGGTGGTCGGCGCGCGGGCGGTCGCGCCGGCGGACTCACCAACTCGGCGCCGTCGGTGGCGCGCTGGCTGGGCGACATCCGCCGCTACTTCCCGTCACCGGTCGTGCAGGTGATGCAGCGCGATGCCATCGACCGCCTCGATCTGCGCCAGCTGCTGCTCGAGCCCGAGATGCTGCAGTCGGTCGAACCCGACCTGCACCTCGTGTCACTGCTGGTCGAGCTGAACGCGTTGTTGCCCGACGCCACCCGCGCCACGGCGCGCACGGTCGTCCGCCAGGTGGTCGAGCAGGTGGAGCAACGCCTGGCGGCACGCACCAAGCAGGCCGTGCAGGGCGCGTTGGCGCGGTCGCAGCGCACCCGTCGGCCGCGCCACGGCGACATCGACTGGGGTCGCACCATCCACGCCAACCTGCGCCACTACATCCCCGAGCAGCGCACGGTGGTGCCCGAGCGGCTGGTCGGCTACGGCCGTCGCCAGCGCAGCCTGGCCCGCGACGTCATCGTCGCGATCGACCAGTCGGCGAGCATGGTCGACAGCGTGGTGTACGCGGCCATCTTCGGGTCGGTGCTCGCCTCGATGCCGGCGCTGCGCACGCACGTGGTGGCGTTCGACACCGCCATCGCCGACCTCACGTCGGTGGCGCACGACCCGGTCGACGTGCTGTTCGGCGTGCAGTTGGGCGGCGGCACCGACATCGCGCAGGCCGTCGCCTACTGCCAGCAGTTGATCACCCGCCCGGCCGACACCGTGCTGGTGCTGGTGAGCGACCTGTACGAGGGCGGCAATCCCGGCCTGCTGCACGAGCGCGTCGCTGTGCTGCGCCAGTCGGGCGTCACCGTGCTGGTGCTGCTGGCGCTCAGCGACGAGGGTGCGCCCGCGTACGACCACCACGAGGCCGCCGCACTCGCCGAGCTGGGCGTCCCGTCGCTCGCCTGCACCCCCGACGTGTTCCCCGACCTCCTGGCCGCCGCGCTCGAAGGCCGCCACCTCGGCCGCTGGGCCAACGACCACGGCCTCCACACCGCCACTCCCGTCCCCTGACCCTCCCCACCGAACTTAAGTTCTGCGGGCCAGCAGGACGACCACGTCGGTGTCGTCGGGGTCGGCGTGGGCGCCCGCATGCGTGCGCACGGCGACCACGCGCAACCCCGCCGCCTCGGCCAGCGCGGTGAACTGCGCCCGCGTGTACCAGTGCAGCAACCATTGGCGATCGTCGACGGTGGTGGTCCCGTCGACGGTGAGTTCGTATCGAACGTCGGTGATGCGCGTCCGTGCCTCGGCGTCGTAGGTCTCGGCCAGTGCGCTGAACGCCATCTGCGCGCCGGCGGCAGTGGTGTGTCGGCGGGCCCGACCGAACAGCTTCGGGTCGGTCGGTTCGGGGATGAACAGCGGCACCAACGCCGTGCCCTCGTCGGCCAGGTGTTCGGCGATGCGCGCCAGCGCCGCCGCCGCAGCGTCGTCATCGGGCAACAGGTTGAACGTGGGGCCGGCGAGGTAGACGGACCTGTAGCGACGGGGGAGTCGCATCGACTGCATCGGCTGGCAGTACACGACCACGTCGACACCGCGGTCGGCGGCACGGGCCCGGCAGCGGTCGAGCATGTCGGGCGACGAGTCGAGGCCCTCGACGTCGAGGCCCAGCTCGCGCAGGTCGAGCAGCGGGTCGCCGTCGCCACAGCCCAGCTCGAGCGCCGGCTCACCAGTGCGGCGAACGAACGCCGCGTACGGCGCCGGGTCCGGCGGGCCGTCGCCGCGCAGTGGGCCGTAGATGTCGGCGACGATGCCGGTGTAGAACGCGGCGGGATCGGTCATGCCGCAGTGTCGCGCGGTCCTGCTGAGGGGCTGACGCGATTTCAGTACAGTGCCGCCCATGAGGGAACCCCGCTTCGAACGGATTCCGCTCGAGCGCGCCGCCCGGTGGATCATCGCCGCAGGCTGGGTGCTGTGCATTGGCGCGTTGATCGCTGCGGTGTTCAACGCCTACCAGGACAAGGTGTTGGGGCCACAGTTCTTCGACCCGGCGGGTATACGCGGCTGGCAGCGTGTCATGAACTTCGTGCAGACCGCGGTGCAGGGCTTGCCGATGGCGCTGTTGGTGGTGGCCGCCGGCTTCGCGCTGCGCACCTGGGCCGGCCACGTCGGGCCGGCGACCGCAGCGACATCACCGGAACGTCGAAAAGTGGAACTGCCCGAGGCCGAGCCGTTCCCCGACTCGACACTGTTCCTGCCCCCGCCGCCACCGCAACCCGAGCGCGCCAACGGCACCGGCAGCGATGGCGTCGTCTTCGCCAAGCCCGACGACGACCTCTGGCGCCACTGACGCCGGCCGAGTCGCGCTGGGCGCGTCAGCCCTTCTGGGTGCCGACCTTCAGGTCCTTGAAGGGCGAGGTGCTGTCGATGCCGGCGTCCTTCGGCAGGCCGAGCACGCGCTCGCCGACGATGTTGCGCATGACCTCGTCCGAACCACCGGCGATGCGGCCGCCCGGCGTGCCGAGGATCAACTGGCTCCACGCGTAGGTGCCCCACTCGCCCGAGTCGGCGATCAGCTTCGGGCCGAGGATCTTCGACACGAAGTCGCACAGGCGCAGCGAGTTCAGCGTGCCCGCCAGCTTGGCGATGCTCATCTCCGGTCCGGGCATCTGGCCAGCCTTGATCTTGTCCATGGCGCGCTGGTTGTTGTAGCCGGCCACCTTGCTGTGGATCAGCAGGCTCGCCAGTTCGTTGCGCACCAGCGGATCGCTGTCGAGCCCGTAGTGGCGCACCATCTCGATGACGCGCTGGTACATGTTCACGCCGCCGCCACCACCGCCGCCCGCACCGATGGCGGCGCGCTCGTTCATCAGCGTGGTGAGGGCCACGTTCCAGCCGTTGTTCACGTCGCCGAGGCGGTGGTCGTCGCGCACGCGGACCTCGTTGAAGAACACCTCGTTGAAGCTCGCGCCGCCGGTCATCTGGCGCAGCGGGCGCAC
>JBMOGW010000073.1:0-14321 GCA_049318165.1 Ilumatobacteraceae bacterium | reverse complement strand
GGCGGAGGTGGAGTTCCCCGAGGACCTGCTCCTCGAGATCGAGGCGTTCGCCCACCTGGTGCTCGATGCAGTTCCGCGCAGCGAACTGCTGTGCGCAGCTGCGGTCGAGGCTCCAGCCGGAGCGAGCACGCTCGAGCGGATCGTCGCGTTCGCCGGAAGGGAGCCCTGAGGTCCCGGTCGCGTGTCGGGGTGAAACCGTGCAGGAGTTCGATTTCCCTCCCGGGCTCCCACCGATCGGCCGGGATCCCTGTTGCTACAGGGATCCCGGCGCTCCGGCCTGAGCCGGGCCGGATGGGGAACAGTGGGGGCATGAACTCCCCACTGCTCACCTCCGAGGTGCGATCGGCCCTGACCTCGGGCCATCTCGGCCACCTCGTCACCATCAACCCCGACGGCAGCCCGCAGGTGTCGGTGGTGTGGATCGGCCTCGACGGCGACGACATCGTGGTCGGTCACCTCATGGGCGGTCGCAAGGTCGCCAACATCGCCCGCGATCCCCGCGTGGCGCTCACCGTGGAGACCGACGGCGCCAACCCGGTCGGCATGGCCAACTACCTCCTGGTGCACGGCACGGCCCGCCTCCAGGAGGGCGGAGCGCCCGAGCTCCTGCAGCGCCTCGCGGCGACCTACGTCGGGCCCGGCGTGCGGTTCCCCCCGTTCGACGACCCGCCCGCGGGGCACGTGATCCGGATCACGGCCGACCGCATCGGCGGGGTCGGCCCCTGGTCGGAATGAACCTGTTCATCGCCGTGCGACGACGGTGATGATCCGGAGCTCGGCCCGGAACACGCCCTCGTGGGCCGCGGCGGCCACCGCGTCGAGCGCACGGTCGACCGCGTCGCGGTCCGCCTCCGTGGCGCCGGCCGCGATCGAGTGCAGCGGCAGGCCGGGCGGGCCGTCGGCCTGGGAGGGGTCGGCGGGGTCCCACGCGTCCACCACCACGACGTCCTCGCGTCGGGCGACCGACGCCGAGCGGAGGGCGCCGAGCCGGTCCGCGAGCGTGGAGGCGAGTCGCGGGTGCGGCACCCACCCCAGCGCGGCGGCCCCGAGGGCCTCGGTCATCCACCGTTCGGGCGCGTGCACCACGAGCGAGCCCCAGTCGGTGTCGGTCACGGCCAGCAGGCCGCCGTCCCCGGTGACCCGCCACAACTCCTGCAGTGCCCGGCCCGGATCCGCCGTCCACTGGAGCGTCCGCTCGCAGCGGACCAGCTCCGCCGAACCGTCGCGGAACGGCAGCCGGGCGACGTCCGCGACGGTTGCGGGCGCTCCGGCGGAGCGGGCGCGGGCCACGGCCAGCATCGGTGCCGACCGGTCCACGTCGACCACCCGGCGCCCCGTCCGCCGCGCGGCCGCACCGAACGTACCGGGTCCGCACCCCACGTCGAGCGACGGTCGGGTGCCCCCGGGTCCGGCCTGCTCCAGCACCCAGGTTCGGGCGGCCCGCACCGCGTCCCAGCGGTCGGTCGCCTCCATCATCGTCACCAGCGGCGCGAGGGCGGCCGCCTCGACCTCGGTGAACGACGCAGGCATCTCGTCATCATCGGTGACCGCGCCGCACGTGTCCCGGCCCCGCCGTCCAGTCCTCGCGCTGAGTGACATCCGGCCCTGAGGCCGTCCGCCGCTGGTCACCGACGGTGGTATCGGCGAGAAGTGAACCATTTTTTGTGACATCCGACCGCAAGGTCGTGCTAGGTAGATGTCCCAACCAGCCGGGGGGCTGGTTGACCGGCATGGCTGTGCCGGGCAAGGGATATGGGGGGTTCGGGCGATGCGACTCGTTCGTCGTGTTCTGCTGGTGGCCGTTGCCGCGTTGGCACTCGTGGCCGCGGCCTGCACGCCGGCGCCGGGTGGGGGCACCAACGTCGCCCCGCTCGCGCTGGCCAACGCCAGCACCAACCTGGGCCAGGCCCCGCTGCTGGTGCAGTTCACCTCCACCGGGTCCTCGGACTCCGACGGCTTCATCGAGTCGTACTCGTGGGACTTCGGCGACGGCTCGCCCACCAGCGCCGCGCCGAACCCGACCCACACGTACCTGACCGACGGTCTGTTCACCTCCACCCTCACGGTGACCGACGACGGCGGCGCCACCAGGACCTCCAGCGTGCAGATCGTCGTGACCGCGGCCGACAACGTCCCCCCCGCCGCGATCCTCGACGCCAACCCCCTCTCCGGCAAGACCCCCCTCACCGTCGCGTTCAACTCCTCGGCGAGCGCCGATCCCGACGGCACGATCGTGAGCCGCCAGTGGAACTTCGGTGACTTCGCAGTGTCCACGGCCGTGGCCCCCAGCCACACCTACGAGGTGCCCGGCACCTACGCGGTGACCCTGACCGTCGTCGACAACAACGGCGCCACGAGCACGGACTCCACGATCGTCACCGTGGCCGACAACCTCTCGCCGGTCGCGCGCGCCACCGCGTCGCCGCAGTCCGGCAAGCGGCCGCTCACCACGCTGCTCAGCGCGGCCACCTCCAGCGACCCCGACGGCGACGTGGTCGCGTGGAGTTGGGACTTCGGTGACGGCTCGCCCACCGCGACGGGCGAGAACGCGATCCACACGTACCCGACGGTGGGCACCTACACGGTCACCCTCACCGTCACCGACGACAACGGCGCAACCGACACCACCACCATCCCGGTGCAGGTGAACCCGAACCAGGCACCCACCGCGGTGGCCAACGCCACGCCCGACGCCGGCAAGGCCCCGCTCGGCGTGATCTTCTCCTCCGCGGGCACCACCGACAACGACGGCACCGTCGTGAGCTACCTCTGGGACTTCGGCGACGGCTCGCCCACCGCGACCGCGGCCAACCCGAGCCACGTGTACGCCGCGCAGGGCACCTACACCGCCACGCTCACGGTGACCGACGACGACGGCGCCACCGGCACCGCCACCAAGGTCGTCAACGTGGGCCCGCCGAACGTGCCGCCCACGGCGGCCGGCTCGGTCACGCCGGCCTCCGGCAAGAAGACCCAGGTGTTCCAGTTCTCCTCGGCCGGCACCGCGGACAGCGACGGCACCGTGGTCGCCACCAGCTGGAGCTTCGGTGACGGCTCCCCATCCACCAACGACCCGAACCCGACCCACACCTACGCCACGGAGGGCAACTACACCGCCCTGCTGACCGTCACCGACGACGACGGCGCCGTCACCACCAAGGCCGTGAACGTGGCGGTGGTGCCGAACGTGGCGCCCACCGCGCAGGCCTCGGCCACGCCGAACCAGGGCAAGGAGCCCCTGACCGTGCAGCTGAGCTCGGCCGCCTCCACCGATCCGGACGGCCCGATCGTGGGCTACAGCTGGGACTTCGGTGACGGCTCGCCCGCCTCGACGGACGCGAACCCGAGCCACGTCTACGTGCTGCCCGGCACCTACACGGCGACGCTCACCACCACCGACGAGGAGGGGCTGAGCGACACGGCCGACGTGTCGATCACGGTGAACCCGAACCAGCCGCCCACGGCGGTGGCCAACGCGGCGTTCCAGAGCGGGAACGCGCCGTTCACCACCACGTTCTCCTCGGCGGCCTCGGTGGAGCCCGACGGCACCATCACCGACTACCTGTGGGACTTCGGTGACGGCTCGCCCACCACGACGGAGGCGAACCCGAGCCACACCTTCACCGACATCGGCGTCTACACCGTGACCCTCACGGTCACCGACGACAACGGGGCCACCGACACCGACACGATCACGATCAACGCCCTCGACCCCTACTACTACGTGCGGTCGGACGGCAGCGACGGCGGCAGCGGCTACTCCGACGCCCCGAAGGCGACCATCCAGGCGGCCATCACGGCGGCCCTCGCCGACGGCAAGCTCGGCGTGCGGGTGGCCGGCGGCTCCTACCCCGGGTTCGGGGTGACCGCGGGCATCCCGGTGACCGGCGGCTACGACCAGAGCTTCGTGGCCGGCGGCCCGAACGGGTCGACCACCGCCACGGTGACCGGCGCCCCCGGCTCGCCCGGCGTGGTGGCCGACGGGGTGGCCACCGCCACCACGATCTCCAAGCTCACCGTCGTGGGCGGCGGCGGCACCGACGCCACCGGCGTGCTGGTCCGCAACGGCTCCAAGCTGAACCTCGACGACGTGACGGTCGACAGCGGCGCCGCGAGCGGCGCCGGGTCCAGTGCCTACGCGGTGCGCAGCCTGTCGAACTCCCAGGTCGCCATCACCAACAGCCGCCTGACCGCCCGCAACGGTGTGCAGGGCGTGCAGGGCGGCACCGGCTCGGCCGGCACCGCCGGCGCCAACGGTGTCGCCTCCACGGGCAACCCGTTCATCGGTGTGGCCCCCGGCGGCGTGAGCGCCGGCGGCTCCGGCATCGCCCGCTCCGGCAAGGGCGCCGACGGCTCGCAGAACATCCTCGGCACCGCGGCCGGCAAGGTCGGTGAGAAGGGCGGCCAGACCGGCGTGCCCAACGACGGCGGCGGCGCCGCCGGCACGGCCGGCAACACCAGCTCCCAGTGGGGTGGTGGCGGCGGTGGTGGCGGCACCACCAGCGGTCCGGCCGGTGCAGCCGGCACCGGTGGTGCCGTGTCCCTCGGCGCCGTGGGTGACACCTACTCCGGCACGACCGGCGGCACCGGCGGCACCGGCGGCGTGGGTGCCGGCGGCGGCGGCGGCGGTTCGGGCGGCGCGAACAGCACCCGCTCCGGGGCCGGCGGCTCCGGCGGCGTGGGCGGCAACGGCGGCTCCGGCGGCCTCGGCGGCCTCACCGGCGGTGGCTCCTTCGCCTCCTACGCGGCCAACGCGACCGTGAGCATCACGGGCACCACCCTGAGCACCGGCAACGGTGGCCCGGGCGGCACCGGTGGGACCGGTGGGACCGGTGGTACCGGCGGCACCGGCGGTCCCGGCATGAGCGTCGGCTCCGTCGGCGGCGGCGGCGGTGGCGGTGGCGCTGCTGGCGGCCGCGGTGGCACCGGCGGTGGCGGCGGTGCCGGTGGCCCGTCGATCGGCGCCTACCACGTGGGCACCGGCTCCCAGACAGTGAGCAACCTGTCCACCAGCATCGGTAACGGCGGCACCGGTGGTGCCGGTGGTGCCGGGGGCAATGGCGGTGCCGGTGGTGCCGGCGGTGCCCTGGGCACCGGTGGCTCGGGCCGCAACGGCTTCGCCGGTGGCACCGGTTCGATCGGCCTGACCGGTACGACCGGCGCCACGGGTGGCACCGGCCAGTCCTCCACCACCTACCGGGGCGGCGCGCTCAACCAGCCGCCCACGGTGGCGGCCTCCGGCACGCCGACCTCGGGCAAGGGCCCGCTGGCGGTGAGCTTCAGCTCGGCCGGCTCGTCCGACCCCGACGGCACGATCACCTACCGCTGGGACTTCGGTGACGGCTCGCCGGTGAGCACGCAGGCGAACCCGACCAAGACCTACCCGGTCGGGACCTACACGGCGGTGCTGACCGTCACCGACGACCAGGGCGCCTCGCGGTCGGCGACGGTGAACATCAGCTCGAACCCGAACCAGGCGCCCACGGCGGTGGCCAACGGCACGCCGCTGTCGGGCAAGTCACCGCTGCAGGTGAGCTTCAGCTCGGCCGGCTCGGTCGACAACGACGACTCGATCGCCTCCTACAGCTGGGACTTCGGTGACGGGGTGGGCACCTCCACCCAGGCCGACCCGACCTACACCTACGCGGCGCAGGGCACCTACACGGCACTGCTCACGGTGACCGACCAGGACGGCGCCACCGGCACGGCGTCGGTGACGGTGAACGTCGGCCCGGCGAACGTGGCCCCCGACGCGAACGCCACGGCGACGCCGACCTCGGGTGTGGCGCCGCTGACCGTGGCGCTCGGCGGGTCCACCTCGACCGACTCCGACGGCACCATCACCTCCTACAGCTGGAACCCGGGTGACGGGTCGCCCGCGGTGAGCGGCGCGAACGTGAGCCACACCTACACCACGCCGGGTACCTACACGGCGGTCCTCACGGTCACCGATGACGACGGGGCCACCAGCTCCGAGTCGGTCGAGATCGTGGTGGCCACCAACCAGGCGCCCATCGCGCAGGCCGCGGCCACCACCTCCACGAACGGCAAGGCGCCGCTGACGGTGGGCTTCACCTCGGCCGGCTCGACCGACACCGACGGCTCGGTCGCCTCGTACGCCTGGTCCTTCGGCGACGGTGGCACCAGCACGGCTGCGGACCCGTCGTACGTGTACGCCACGCCCGGGACGTACCAGGCGTCCCTGGTGGTGACCGACGACAAGGGCGTGGCCTCGCTGGCCGCCACGGTCAGCGTGACGGTGGTGGCCAACCAGTCACCCGTGGCGTCGGCCTCGGCCAGCACCACGGCCGGCACCGCACCGCTGGCGGTGACGTTCAGCTCCACCGGCTCGGTGGACAACGACGGCACGATCGCCTCGGTGAGCTGGAACTTCGGTGACGGCAACACCTCGACCGACCCGAACCCGACGTACACCTACACGACGGCCGGGACGTTCACGGCCACGGTCACGGTGACCGACGACAACGGGGCGACCGGCACCGCAACGGTGAGCATCTCGGTGAACGGGGCGCCTACCGCAGTGGCCGGAGCGGACGTCACCACGGGCGACGCCCCGCTGGCGGTGAACTTCACCTCCGCCGGCTCGGCCGACCTCGACGGCACGATCGTGGGCTACCTCTGGGACTTCGGTGACGGCTCGCCGACGAGCACCGACGCCAACCCGTCCCACACGTACACGGATCCGGGTGGCTACTTCGCCACCCTGACCGTGACCGACGACGACGGGGGTACGGCCGTGGCCACCGTCGGGATCAGCGCGACCGCGCCGCCACCGTGAGCGGAGCGCGTCGCTGAGCGACGAGTGAGTGGATGAACGCGGCACGCCGGGGGGCGTGCCGCACCGGCTGGACAGGACCGCAACCGACAGGCAGGCGAGCAGGGGGCGACCGGGGGAACCCGGCCCCGGCCCGAGGGGGATGAGATGCACGAGGGAACGAGGGGCATGGAGCGCACGACGCGACGGCGGACCGGTCGGGTCCGTCGGTCACTGCTGCTGCCACTGGTGGCACTGCTCGGTACGGCCGCGCTCGTGGCCGGCGCCTGTGCCGCACCGGCCGGCGGTGGAGGTGGTGGCGGGGGCGCGAACCAGGCCCCGACGGCCCGCATCACCGCCACCTACGTGGACACCTCGCCCCTGATCGTCAGCTTCGACGGCACCGGGTCGACCGACAGCGACGGCCTCGTGCTGTCCTACGCCTGGAACTACGGCGACGGCAGCCCGGTGGAGTTCGGCCCGACCGTCACCCACCAGTTCGCCGCGGGCAACGCCTACACGGTCACCCTCACGGTGACCGACGATGACGGCGCGACCAACAGCACCACCTTCGTGGCGGATGCCGGCAACCAGTCGCCGGTGGCCGCGGCCGCCGCCACCACCCCCACCAGCGGCAAGGCGCCGCTCAACGTCGGGTTCTCCTCCGCGGGCTCCAACGACCCCGACGGCACGATCGTCTCCTACCGCTGGGACTGGGGTGACGGCACCGCGTTCGGCACCACCGCGAACCCGTCCCACGTGTTCACCACCGCCGGCACCTACGTGGTGCGGCTCACCGTCACCGACAACCGCGGCGGTACCGGCCAGGCCACCGTCACCGTCAACGTGACCGCCAACCAGGCCCCCGTGGCCCAGGCCACCGCCACGCCGCCCGTGGGCGTGGTGCCCTTCACCGTGGCGCTCTCCTCGGCCGGCTCGGTCGACCCCGACGGCACGATCGTCTCCTACCGCTGGAACTTCGGTGACGGCTCGCCCGTGAGCGCGAACCCGAACCCCTCGAAGACCTACACCACGCCCGGCACCCGCACCGTGACGCTGACCGTCACCGACGACTCGGGCGCCACCGACACGAAGACCGTCAACGTGGTGACCCTCCCGGTGAACGTCCTGCCGGTGGCCGTGGCCAACGCCTCGCCCACCGCGGGCAAGGCGCCGCTCGGCGTCACCTTCTCCTCCGCCGGGTCGGTCGACACCGACGGCACGATCGTCTCGTACGCCTGGTCCTTCGGCGACGGCGGCACGTCCACCGACGCGAACCCCGCCTACGTGTACTCCACGCCCGGCACCTACACGGCCCGGTTGACCATCACCGACGACCGGGGCGACACCGCCACGGCCGACGTGGTGGTCAACGTGGCGCTGCCCAACGTGGCCGCCACCCCGGTGGCCTCGGCCACGCCGACCAACGGCAAGGCCCCGCTGCCCGTGCAGTTCTCCTCCGCGGGGTCCGCGGACTCCGACGGCACCATCACCGCCTACGCCTGGAACTTCGGTGACGGCTCGCCCGTGAGCGCGGACCCGAACCCCACCCACACGTACGCGGCCCCCGGCACCTACGTGGCCACCCTCACCCTCACCGACTCCGACGGGGCCACCAGCTCCACCACGGTGACGGTGGTGGCGGTGCCGAACATCGCGCCCACCGCGATCGCCTCCGCCATGCCGAGCTCCGGCAAGGGCCCGCTCACCGTCGCGCTCTCCTCGGCCGGCTCCACCGACTCCGACGGCACCGTGGCGACCTACGCCTGGGACTTCGGAGACGGCTCGCCCACCAGCGCGGACGCGAACCCCACCCACCTCTACGCCCCGGGCACCTACACGGCCACCCTCACGGTGACCGACGACAGCGGCGACATCGACACCGCGACGGTGTTCATCGACTCGTTCCCGAACGTGGCGCCCACCGCTGTGGCCAACTCGAACGTCTCGTCGGGCAACGCCCCGCTGGCGGTCGCCTTCTCCTCGGCCGGCTCGGTCGACCCCGACGGCACCCTCGCCTCCTACGAGTGGAACTTCGGTGACGGCTCGCCCGTGAGCACCGAGGCGAACCCGGCCCACACCTTCGCGACGGACGGCACCTACTCGGTGCTGCTCACCGTGACCGACAACGAGGGCGCCACCGGCACCAGCGTGCTGACGATCACGGCCTCGCCGAACCCGGCGCCCACCGCGGCCATCGTCGCCACACCCACCTCGGGCAAGGAGCCGCTGGACGTGGCCTTCGCCTCCACCGGCTCGTTCGACGACGGCTCGATCGTGGCCTACAGCTGGGACTTCGGTGACGGCTCGCCGCTCGCCACGGGCCCGACCGCGAACCACACGTACGCGGCGGCCGGCTCCTACGTGGCCAGCCTGACCGTGACCGACAACGGCGGCCTCACCAACACCGCCACCACCACCATCGACGTGCTGGCCAACCAGCCGCCGGTGGCCGTGGCCTCGGCCACCCCGGCCAGTGGCCAGGCGCCGCTCAGCGTGCAGCTGAGCTCGGCCGGCTCCAACGACCCGCTCGGCTCGATCGTGGCCTACAGCTGGGACTTCGGCGACGGCTCGCCCGTGAGCTCCGACCCGAACCCCGTCCACGTCTACGAGGAGGGCAACTTCACCGCCACCCTCACCGTGACCGATGACAACGGCGCCACCGCCACCGCGACGGTCGCCCTGGCCGTCACCGAGCGGAACCGGAACCCGGTGGCCGTGGCCAACGCCACGCCCACCTCGGGCAAGGCCCCGCTGGCGGTCGGGTTCTCCTCGGCCGGCTCGGTCGACACCGACGGCTCGATCGTCTCGTACCTCTGGAACTTCGGTGACGGGAACACCTCCACCGACCCGAACCCCACGAACACCTACGCCACGCCGGGCACCCGCACGGCCACCCTCACGGTGACCGACAACCAGGGCGCCACCGGCACCGCGACGGTCAGCGTGGCGGTGGGCGCGTTCAACGTGCCGCCGACCGTGGCCGCCTCGGCCACGCCGAGCTCCGGCAAGCGGCCCCTGACCGTGGCGTTCTCCTCGGCCGGGACCTCCGACTCCGACGGCTCGGTCGTGTCCTACGCCTGGACCTTCGGCAACGGCGACACCTCGACCGATCCGAACCCGTCGACCACCTACCCCACGCCGGGCGTCTACACCGCCTCGCTGGTGGTGACCGACGACGACGGCGCCACCACCACGAGGACCGTGACGGTCAACGTGCTCGACAACCAGGCCCCGGTGGCCCAGGCATCGGCCACGCCGAGCACCGGCAAGCGCCCGCTGAACGTGGTGTTCTCGTCGGCCGGCTCGGTGGACAACGACGGCACCATCGCCGCCTACAGCTGGAACTTCGGTGACGGCTCGGGCACCTCGACCGATGCGAACCCGACCTACACCTACGCCGATCCCGGCACCTACAGCGCCGTGCTCACCGTGACCGACGACGAGGGCGCCACCGGCACCCGCACGGTGGTGGTGACGGTGCTGCCCAACGCGGCGCCCACCGCGGTGATCAACCAGAACCTCACCCAGGGCATCGCGCCGCTGGCGGTGAACTTCTCCTCGGCTGCCTCGGCGGATCCGGACGGCACCATCGCGGCGACCGCCTGGAACTTCGGCAACGGCGACACGTCGACGGTGGCGAACCCCGCCTACACGTTCACCCAGCCGGGTGACTACACGGTGACCCTCACGGTGACCGACGAGGACGGGGCCACCGGCACGGCGACCCGGGCGATCCGCGTGGTCGACACCGCCACCTACGTTCGCTCCGACGGCTCCGACGGCAACGCGGGTACGAAGGCCGCCCCGAAGGCCACCCTCGCCGCGGCGCTCACCGCGGCCCAGGGCTTCGGCCAGACCCAGGTGCGGGTCGCCGGCGGCTCCTACGGCCCGCTCACCGTGGCCAGCGGCATCGACGTGGTCGGCGGCTACGACCAGAGCTTCGACCTCGGCGGCGGCAACGGCGCCACCACGGTGACCTTCACCGGCGGCACCGGCCAGCCCGGCGTGAGCGCCACCGGCATCACCGTGGCCACGAAGGTCCGCAACGTGACGGTCCAGGGCGGTGGTGGCGTCAACGCCACCGGCGTTCTGGCCCAGACCAACTCGAACCTCACCCTCGAGAACGTGTCGGTCAACTCCGGCACGCCCACGGGGGCGGGCTCCAGCGCCTACGGCGTGCGCAGCCTCTCCGGCTCGAACGTGACCGTGAAGGACTCCACCGTGGTGGCCCAGAACGGCGCGGCCGGTACCTTCGGCACCAACGGCGGTGTCGGGGCGAACGGCACGAACGGCGCCAACGCCAGCGGCGGCACGGTCGGCAACGGCTCGTCCGGCAACACCCCGACCACCCGCAACGGCGGCAACGGCGGCAACGGTGGTGGTGGCAGCTTCGCCTTCTCCACCAGCCAGCAGGCCGGGGCCACCGGCGGTGCGGGCGGCGGCTCGCCGGCCGCGGCCGGCGGTTCGGCCGGTCCGGCCAACAGCAACGGCGCCGGTGGCGGCGGCGGTGGTGCCGGCGGCAACGGCACGGCCGGCTCGGCCGGCTCCGGGGCCACCGCGATCGGTGCCACGGGTGACACCTTCTCCGGCACGACCGGCGGCACCGGTGGTGCCGGCGTGGAGTCCCGCGGCGGTGGCGGCGGTGGGGGTGGCGGCGGCTTCAACGCCTTCTCCGGCGCCACGAAGGGCGGCTCCGGCGGTGGTGGTGGCGGTGGCGCCCTGGCGGGCGCGGCCGGCACCGGCGGCGGCTTCGGCGGCGGGTCCTTCGCGGTCTACGCCCACAACGCCTCCCTCACCGTGACGAACTCGACGCTCACCACCGGCAACGGCGGGAACGGCGGCACCGGTGGTGCCGGCGGGACCGGCGGCACGGGTGGCAACGGCGGCAACGGCGGCACGGTCGGTTCCGTGGCCGGCGGCGGCGGCGGTGGCGGTGGCGGCGGTGGCCGCGGCGGCGCCGGTGGCGGCGGTGGTCTGGGCGGTCCGTCCGTGGGCGCCTACCGCACCGGCACCGGCACGCTGAAGGTCAGCGGCACCACCGTCAACCTCGGCAACGCCGGCTCCGGCGGTCCCGGCGGGGCGGCCGGTGCCGGTGGCACCGGTGGCACCGGTGGTGCCCGCGGCACCTCCAGCAACGCCGCCCGCAACGGCACGGCCGGAACGAACGGCACCGACGGCGGCGCCGGCACGGTCGGCAACGCCGGTGGGTCCGGCCTGCGGGTGGCCCGCACGCCGGCCAACACGGCGCCCACGGCCTCGGCGACGGCCACGCCCAACTCGGGCAAGACGCCGCTGACCGTGGTGTTCTCCTCGGCCGGCTCGAGCGACCCCGACGGGTCGATCGTGTCCTACGAGTGGAACTTCGGCGACGGCTCGCCGGTGAGCAACGCCCCGAACCCGACGAAGGTGTACGCCACGGCGGGCACCTACACGGCCACGCTCACCGTGACCGACGACGAGGGTGCCACCAGCACCACGAGCCGGACGATCACGGTGATCCAGAACGTGGCGCCCACCGCGGTGGCCAATGCCACGCCGAACGCGGGCAAGGCGCCGCTCGGGGTGAACTTCTCCTCGGCCGGCTCCGTGGACACCGATGGCACCATCAGCTCCTACGCCTGGAACTTCGGTGATGGCGGGGCCTCCACGCAGGCCAACCCCTCGTACACGTACGCGGCGCAGGGCACCTACACGGCCACCCTCACCGTCACCGACGACAACGGCGCCACCGGCACCGCCACGGTCACCGTCACGGTCTCCCCGGAGAACGTGGCGCCCACCGCGGCGGCGTCAGCCACGCCGAGCTCCGGGGTGACGGTGGGCGATGCCGTGTCGCTGAGCTCCTCGGGCTCCGGCGACAGCGACGGCACCATCAGCTCCTACGCCTGGAACTTCGGTGATGGCGACACCTCCACCGCGGCGAACCCCACCAAGAGCTGGGCCACGGCCGGCACCTACGTGGTGACCCTCACGGTGACCGACAACGACGGGGCCACCGCCACCACCACGGTGACGGTCGAGGTGGCGGCCAACGCCGGGCCCACCGCGGTGGCCGGCGCGGACGTCACCGACGGCCCGGCACCGCTGGACGTGAACCTGTCGTCGGCCGGCTCGACCGACCCCGACGGGACCATCAGCTCCTACGCCTGGGACTTCGGTGACGGCGGGACCTCCACGTCGGAGAACCCGTCGCACACCTTCAACGACCCGGGCACCTACACGGTGACCCTCACGGTCACGGACAACGACGGCGCCATCGGCACCTCCACCGTGGTGGTGACGGTGTCATGAGCTGGCGGGACGCACACGGTGCAACGGGTGAAGGGAACGGGTCGATGACGGGACACATCCGGACGGGCAACCGGAAGGGGACACACATGGGTGCAGCGCACGGACGGCGGGGCCGGTTCCCCGGTGGTGGGACGGCACGGAAGGTCGGCATCGCCGCGCTCGTGACCGCGCTGCTGGCCGCCGTGGGCATGCTCGGCGCGCCCGTACTGGGCGTGGGCGCCCAGAAGGTGGCCAACCCCGGCAACCTGAACTTCAAGATCACCGACGGTGAGATCAAGCTGGGCACGCAGAAGTTCGGCCTGAAGCCGTCCGACACCACCGAGTGCAACGACGGCAAGAACAACGACGGCGAGGAGGGCGGCGCGTCCGGCACCGTCCAGGACCTGCTCGTCGACTACCCGGCGGATCCCCAGTGCTCCAGCCCCGACGACAACTCCGAGGTGCAGTCGGGATTCCAGCCGAAGCAGGACACGGTGATCTCCGGCACGGTCACCGGCACCGGCGCGGTGAGCGTGCCGCAGGCCGGGATCTTCTTCCCGGTCATCTACCAGTACCAGCAGGGTGCCGTCCTGACCGTCCAGGTGCAGCCCACCGCGGTCGGCACGGGCAACATCAACCCGCTCACCGGGGTGGCGTCGCTGTCGATCTCGCTACGGATCAATATCCAGGGCTCCCCCTCCGGCGTGAGTCTGGGCTCGAACTGCAGCGTCGGGCCGTTCACGCTCGCGATGATCTCGGGCACCACCAACCCGCCGGCACCCAACACGCCGATCACCGGGGTTCCCTACAACGAGACCACGGGCCGGGCCACGGTGGTCAACAACTCCTTCAGCGTGCCGGGCGCCTCCGGCTGCGGCCCGCTGGGTCTGGGCAACGGCCCCCTCAACGACGCACTCGGTGTGCCGGCACCGGCCGGGTCGAACTCGGCAGTGCTCGAACTCGAGGGCACGCCCAAGGTCCTCAAGGGTGTGCGCGCCTCCAACGTGCCGAGCGCCCTCAGCGGCTCGGCCCCCCTCACCGTGAACTTCAACGGCACCGGTTCCAGCGTGGCGAAGGCGCCGATCAGCTACGCGTGGAACTTCGGCAACGGCCAGACCGCCACGGGGGCCACCGGCTCGACCGTCTACACCACACCGGGTACGTACACGGCCACGCTCGCGGTGACCGACGGCGACGGTGACACCGACACGCAGACACAGACCATCACCGTCACCGAGCCGCCGAACGTGCTGCCCACCGCGGCCATCGCCGC
>JBMOGW010000072.1:0-14406 GCA_049318165.1 Ilumatobacteraceae bacterium | reverse complement strand
TCGACGGTGATGATGCCGCGGTACTTCACCAGGCCGGCCACGGCCCGCAGCACCGACGACTTGCCGGCACCGTTCGGGCCGATGAGGCACAGCCACTCGCCGGGGCGCACCTGCTCGTCCAGCGCGTAGACGGCCTCGCGCTGGCCGTACAGCACGTTGACGCATTCGAAGCCGAGCGAACTCATGCCGGCACCCGCCGCGTGCGCAGGACGAAGATGAACATCGGGGCGCCCACCAATGCCGTCACCACGCCGATCGGGGTCTCGCCGCCGTGCTCGATCATCCGGCCGGGGATGTCGGCGAGAATGAGGAACGAGGCGCCGACCAGGATGCTCATCGGCAGCACCAGCCGGTACGACGAGCCCGCCACCAGCCGCACGAGATGCGGCACCATGATGCCGACGAAGCCGATGAGGCCGCTGACGCTCACCACCGCCGCGGTGCCGAGCGTGGCGGCGATGACCACCGCGAGGCGCACGTGGCCGACCTCCGAGCCGAGCGTCGCCGCCTCTTCGTCACCGACGCGCAGCACGTCGAGGTGGCGACGGTGCAGCAGCAGGACGACGGTGGCGGCCAGCACGTAGGGGGTGACGAGCTTCACGTCCTGCCACGTGGCGGTGCTGACGCGGCCGCTGATCCAGCTGTACACCTCCTTGATGACGTCGCTGTTGCGCAGCAGCAGGTACTGCTGCAGCGCGGTGCCGAGCGCCGCCACTGCGACGCCGGCGAGCACCAGGCTGAGGCCGCTGCCGCCGAACGACGCGCCCACCACGTAGGTGACGAGCACGGCCAGCAGCGCGCCGATGAAGGCCGCGAGCGGCAGCGGGTCGACGAACCAGCCCGACGTCGCCGTGCGCCCGTAGGCGAACACGAGGGTGGCGCCGAGGCCGGCGCCGGCGGCGACGCCGAGCAGGTACGGGTCCACCAGCGGGTTGCGGAACACGCCCTGGTAGCTGGCACCGGCGAGCGACAGCATCGAGCCGACGATGCCGGCCAGCACCACACGCGGCAGCCGGATGTTCCAGATGATGTCCCAGTTGGCGGCGGAGATGCCGCCCGCCGGCCCCACCATCGCACCCAGCACGATGGCGCCCGCGAGCAGCACGACGGCTGCTGCGATCCACCAACGGCTGAGACGACGACGGGTGAACATCGGGTCAGGCTCCGGCCGGCACCTTGGCGAGTGCGTCGGCGACCGCCTGCACGTAGTCGACGATGCGCGGCCCCCAGCGCGAAGCGATGTCGTCGTCGAGCGCCACGACGTCGCCCTTTGCGACGGCGTCGATGGCGTCCCAACCCGGCCGGGCCACAACGGTCTCGGGCGACTCAGCACAGCACTTCGTGTCGGCGAGGAACACCAGAGCCGGGTTCTGCTGCACGATGTACTCGGCGTTCAGCTGCGGGTAGTCGTTGCCCTCCTGGGCGCCGTCGGCGATGTTCGTCAGGCCGAACAGCGCGTACACCTGACCGGCGAACGTGTTGCTCGTCAGGCTGTACAGCGTCGGGTCGAGCTCGTGGTAGTAGCTGAGGCCCTTCGACGTGGTCGGCGCGGCCTGCACCGCGGCGTCGATGTCGGACTGCATCTGCGCCACCAGCTCGGCGGCCTCGGCGACATGGCCGGTGGCCACGCCGAGCTGCTCGATCTGGGTGTAGACGTCGTCGAACGTGGCAGCGGCCGAGCCGATCCACACGGGGATGCCGAGCGCCTCGAGCTGCTCCTGGATCGTCGGGTCCTGCATGATCACCAGGTCGGGCTGCAGGGCGGCGATCGCCTCGACGTTCGGCTCGAAGCCGGACAGGTCGTGCGGCTTGTCGAGCGCCTCGGCCGGGTAGTTGCTCTGGTCGTCGACGGCAATCACCTGATCGCCGGCGCCGATGGCGAACAGCATCTCGGTGGCCGTCGGCGACAAGCTGACGATGGCCTTCGCAGCCTGGGCCTCATCGGTCGATGCGGTCGTGGTGTCCGGCGCGCTGGAGGCGGGTGCCGTGGTGTCGACCGTCGTGTCGACTCCGGTGGTCTCGGGGGCCGACGTGGTGCCGGCCGACGACGAGTCGCTCCCGCACGCCGCCGCGGTGAGCAGCAGCGCGGTGAGCGCTGCAATGGATGTGAAACGTTGCACGGGTCCTCCGTTGGGAGGACAAGTTGGGAACCGGCAGGGATTGCACCTGCCGCGGACCGCCCTTGCCTCGAGGGTCTGGTTGTCGCACGCAGCAGCCAGGCGACCGGACTCGCCGTGCTGGACACGGACCACCGTTGCGGGACAGTGCCGGGATCTCACCGGACTTCGCTGTACTTCCACGTATCCGGCACTCCTTCCGAGCCGGACAGGGTCACCGTAGCAAACCCCTGCCTATGCTCCAACCGACATGAGCACCGACGACCTGCAACCACTCACCGACGACCCGCGCCCTTCGGGTGGTCGCCAGGCCGACTCGCTCGTGCTGGTCAACACCGGCAACGGCAAGGGCAAGAGCAGCGCCGCGTTCGGGGTGATGGTCCGCGCCGTCGCACGTGATTGGAAGGTCGCCGTGCTGCAGTTCGTGAAGAGCGGCGACTGGAAGGTCGGCGAGGAGAAGGTGGGTCGCACGCTGGGCGTCGAGTGGCATTCGCTCGGCGGCGGGTTCACGTGGGACTCCGACAACCTGCAGCACGACATCGACCTCGCCAAGGCCGCATGGGCCACCGCGGCGGGTGTCATCGCTGCCGGCGAGCACGACCTGGTGATCCTCGACGAGCTCACCTACCTGTGCACGTGGGGTTGGGTGCCCACCGACGACGTCGTCGCCGCCATCACCGATCGCCCGCGTCACGTCAACATCATCGTCACCGGCCGCGACGCGCCGCAGGCACTGATCGACATCGCCGACACGGTCACCGAGATGCGCCACGTCAAGCACGCGTACGACAGCGGCATCCTCGCCAAGCGGGGCATCGACTACTGATGCTGACGCTGCTCGTCGGCGGCGCGCGCAGCGGCAAGAGCACCCTCGCGGTGCAGATGGCGGAACGGCAGCAACGGCCGGTGACGTTCATCGCGACCGCCGAACCGTTCGACGACGACATGGCCGACCGCATCGACCGCCATCGGCTCGAACGGCCTGCGCACTGGGCGACCGTCGAATGCCCGGTGGACCTGGCCGGCGCAGTGGGCGACGCACCGGCGGACCACTTCGTGATCGTCGACTGCCTCACCGTCTGGCTGGGCAACCTGTTCGTGCACGAGCGCTCGGGTGATGCCGGCGGCGTGGTGGACGCGCTCCGGGCCCGCACCGCCCCCACCGTCGTGGTCACCAACGAAGTGGGCATGGGTATCCATCCCGACACCGACCTCGGGCGCCGGTACCGTGACGAACTCGGGCGGCTGAACCAGGCGGTGGCCGCCGTCGCCGACACCACGCTGCTGCTGGTTGCCGGGCGAGCCGTCCGCCTGGACGACCCGTGGGAGTTGCTCGGATGAACTGGATGCGCGAGGCACTGGCCGCCATGCCGCCGGCCGACGTCGCCGCCGGCGATGCCGTGCGCGCCCGCGCCGCCGACATCCTGCGCCCCGCCGGCGCCCTGCAGCGGCTCGACGATCTGGCGGCGTGGGTGGCCGACTGGCAGCGCACCGACCAGCCCGCCGTGCACCGACCCGTCGGGTTGATCTTCGCCGCCGACCACGGCGTGGCCGCGGCCGGTGTGAGCAAGTATCCGGTGGAGGTGACGGGCGCGATGCTCGCCGCCTACCGCGCCGGAAAGAGCACGGTGAACGCGTTCGCCGCAGCCGTCGGCGCCACTGTCGAGGCGGTCGACGTCGGCGTCGGTCGGCCCACCGGCGACATCCGATTCGAGGCAGCGCTGTCCACCGATCGGTTCGACGAGTGCGTGGCCGCGGCGCGCGTCGCGGTCGACGCCGCCGACGCCGACCTGTTGGTGCTGGGCGAGATGGGCATCGGCAACACCACCGCGGCAGCCGCGGTGACGGCCGCGCTGCTCGGCGGCGACCCCGCCGAGTGGGTGGGTCGCGGCACGGGCGTGGACGACGACGGACTGACGCTGAAACGCGCCGCCGTCACCGAGGCCGTGACGCGAGTGCAGGGCATCGACGATCCGCTGGAGGTGCTGCGCCAGGTGGGCGGCGCCGAGCTGGTGGCGATGGCTGCAGCCGTGGTGGCCGCACGGCACCGTGGCATCCCGGTGCTGCTCGACGGCTACGTCGTCTCGGCGGCTGCGTTGCCGCTGGCCATCGCCGCGCCGGGCGCGCTGGACCACTGCCAGGTGGGCCACTGCTCGGCCGAGCCCGGCCACCGCCGCCTCGTCGCACATCTGGGCAAGGATCCACTGCTCGACCTGGGCATGCGCCTGGGCGAGGGGTCGGGCGCGATGGCCGCCGTACCGCTGGTGCGCATGGCCTGCGCGGGCATCACTGAGGTGCCGACGTTCGGCGAGTGGTTCGGCTGACGCCGTGCTCGCCGCGCTGCAGTTCCTGACCCGGGTGCCGATCCGCCTGCGCAAGGCCCCGGACCTGAACCGCACGGTCGCGTGGTTCCCGCTCGCCGGTGCCGTCATCGGTGCCGCGGTCGGTGGCGTGGCGGCGGGCCTGTGGCACGTCATCCCGGTGATGGTGGCCGCAGCCGTTGCGATCGCGGTCGGACTGCTGATCACCGGCGCGTTCCACGAGGACGGGCTGGGCGACATCGCCGACGCGTTCGGCGGCGGATGGACGGTCGAGCGCCGGCTGGAGATCCTCAAGGACTCGCGCCACGGCACCTACGGCGTCGCCGCGATCTGCACGTCGATCGTGTTGCGCGTCGTCGCACTCAGTTCGCTGACCGGGCCCTGGATGCTGTTCACCGCGGCGGTCGCCGCACACACGATGGGCCGGGTGGCCGCGGTGGCGATGGCCGGCACGATGCCGCTCGCCACACATTCAGGACTCGGCGCCGACTACGGCCGCGGCACCACGCCGGTGCGCGCGCTGGTCGGCTGCGCGTCGGGCGTCGCCGTCACCACGGCGCTGGTGGGCTGGTGGGCGCTGCCCCTCGCCGGTGCGGTGCTGGTCGCCGTGTTGGGTACGGGGCTGCTGGCGCGACGCAAGATCGGCGGCATCAGCGGCGACGTGCTCGGCGCCACCGAGCAGGTGGCCGAGATCCTCTGCCTCGTGGTCCTCACCGCCCAGGTCGTCTGACCGAGCCCGGATCCTGCCCCGGGCATCTCGGGCTGAATCGTCCCAAACCCCCTTCTCGGGCTGATCCGTCTCGAAAACCGCGACAGGGAGCGCAGAGAAGCGCTCGGGTTCGTTGCGCACACGCTGGCCGGTGAGCGACCTGGTGACCGAGCAGCGGCACTGACCCGGGATCGCTGGGGTGGGAATCTGGCGGATACGGCCAGATTTCGTGCCCAGCGGTCGGGGGTGGGTCAGGCGGTGACCCACTGGTGGATGCGGCGGATGCCTTCCTCCATGTCGGCGTCGGCCATGGCGAAGCTGAAGCGTGCGTAGCCGGGCGTGCCGAAGGCCTCGCCGGGCACGAACGCCACCTTCGCCTCACCGAGGATTGCGTCGGCGAGCTCGAGCGTGCTGTTGCACACCGTGCCGTTGGGGCCGAGCGGCTTGCCGAGCAGGCCCTTCACGTTCGGGTAGCAGTAGAACGCGCCCTGCGGCTCGATGGCGCTGACGCCGGGGATCTCGTTCAGCATCCGGTGCATCGTGATGGCCCGGCGCTGGAACGCCTCACGCATCATCGACACGGCGGACAGGTCGCCGCTGACGGCTTCGAGCGCCGCCATCTGCGCCACGTTGGTGACGTTCGACGTGCTGTGCGACTGGAAGTTGATCGCGGCCTTCATCACGTCGGCCGGCCCGATCATCCAGCCGACACGCCAGCCCGTCATCGCGTACGTCTTGGCGACACCGTTGACGATGACGCACTGGTCGGCCAGCTCGGGCACGACGGTCGGCATCGACACGAACTGGTGGTCGCCGTACACGAGGTGCTCGTAGATCTCGTCGGTGAGCACCCACACGCCCTTGTCGACCGCCCAACGGCCGATGGCCTCCACCTCGGCGGGGCTGTAGATGGCGCCGCTCGGGTTGTCGGGGCTGACGAACAGCAGCACCTTGGTGCGCGGTGTGAGCGCGGCGTCGAGCTGCTCGACGGTGGCCTTGAAGCCGGTGCTCTCGTCGGTCTGGACGATGACGGGCACGCCACCGGCGAGGGTGATGGCTTCCGGGTAGGTGGTCCAGTACGGCGCCGGGCAGATGACCTCGTCGCCCTCGTCGCACAGCGCGGCGAACGCGGTGAACACGGCGTGCTTGCCGCCGTTGGTGACCAGCACCTGGCTGGCCTGGCAGCTGAAGCCGCTGTCGCGCATCGTCTTGGCGGCGATCGCCTCGCGCAGCGCGGGCAGACCGGCCGCCGGCGAGTACTTGTGCATCTTCGGGTCGCGGCAGGCGCGCACGGCGGCCTCGACGATGTTCTCGGGCGTCGGGAAGTCGGGTTCGCCGGCGCCGAAGCCGATGACGTTCTCGCCCTTCGCCTGCAGTGCCTTGGCCTTCGCGTCGACGGCGAGGGTGGCGGATTCGGCAATGGCGGCGAGACGTGCAGAGGTGCGGTTCACGTGTGGGAATGCTATCGGTGGCCGTTTTCGCACTGTCCCGGATTTGTCATTCCGTACAACGCCGTTGATGGAGCGGCCCTGCCCGGTGCGAGACTGTGCCACGTGACCGACCCCCACGACATCGTCATCCCCCAGCACCTCCTGCCGGTCGACGGCCGGTTCGGATGCGGGCCTTCGAAGGTGCGGCCCGAGCAGGTGCTCGCCCTGGCGAAGGCCAACGCACACATCCTCGGCAGCTCGCACCGCCAGGCGCCCGTGAAGAACCTCGTCGGCTCCGTGCGGCAGGGTTTGAAGGACCTGTTCGGCCTGCCGAAGGACTGGGAGATCCTGCTCGGCAACGGTGGTTCCACGGTGTTCTGGGACATCGCCACGTTCGGCCTCATCCGCGACCGCAGCGAGCACTACGTGTTCGGCGAGTTCTCGTCGAAGTTCGCCGAGGCTTCGGCCGCCGCCCCGCACCTCGGCGAGCCGGTGATCGTGAAGAGCGACCCGGGCACGCACCCGGCGCTGCGGTCCAGCGAAGCCAGTTCCGAGGACGGGGGCGTCGACGTCGTGGCTCTCACCCACAACGAGACCTCCACCGGCGTGATGATGCACCTGCGCCGACCGGAGAGCGACGCGCTCGTCGTCGTCGATGCCACGTCTGCCGCCGGCGGTCTGCCGTGGGTGCCCGACGAGGTGGACGTGTACTACTTCGCCCCGCAGAAGTGCTTCGCCAGCGACGGCGGCCTGTGGCTGGCCGCGTGCTCGCCGGCGGCACTCGAGCGCATCCGCGAGATCGGCCACAGCGACCGCTGGCGGCCGGCGTCGCTCGACCTGAACATCGCGCTCGACAACTCGGTCGCCAACCAGACCTACAACACACCGGCGCTCGGCACCCTGGTGCTGCTCGACGAGCAGATCCGCTGGATGCTGTCGCACGGCGGTCTCGATTGGTGCGTCGACCGCTGCCGCACGAGCGCCGGCCACCTGTACTCGTGGGCCGAGGCCAGCTCGTACGCGACGCCGTTCGTCGCCGATGCGATGCAGCGCTCGAACGTGGTCGGCACCATCGACGTCGACGGCGTGTCGGCCAACGATGTCAACGCCGCCCTGCGTGCCAACGGCATCGTCGACACCGACAGCTACCGCAAGCTCGGCCGCAACCAGCTGCGCATCGGCATGTTCCCGGCCGTCGAACCGGACGACGTGCTGGCGCTCACTCGCTGCATCGACCACGTGGTGGAGGCGCTTGCGTGAGCGTGCTCACCACGGCGTTCGACGGCCTCGCCCCACTGCACCAGCCGATCATGGTGCTGGCGTTGCGCGGCCTGTTCGACATCGCCGAGGTCGCCACCGACGCGGTCGACACGCTGGCGGACGGTCGGGTGGCCCCGGTCGTGGCGTCCATCGACCCCGACCCGTTCTACGACTTCACCCAGGAGCGTCCGCAGGTGGTGATGGACCACGCAGAGATGCGCATGGTCATCTGGCCGGACAACGAGTTCCGCGTCGCCCGCTTCCCCGGCTACGCGCACGACCTGGTGCTGCTCAGCGGTGTGGAGCCGCACCTGCGGTACGCGACGTTCGCCGACGCGATCATCGAAGTGGCCCAGGCCTTGGGGTGCGAGGTGGTCGTGACGCTCGGCGCCGCGCCGGAAGCCGTCCCCCACTCGCGCCCGCCCATGGTGGTGGGCAGCAGCACCAACGACGGCCTCGTCCGGGCGCTCGGTCTGTCGCGCCCGCAGTACCAGGGCGTCACCGGGTTGGTGGGCGTGCTGCAGGAGCGGCTCGACCGGGCCGGCATTCCGGCCGTATCGCTGCGCGTCGGCGTGCCGCACTACCTGGGCAACGCCAAGCACCCGCAGAGCTCGGCCGCACTGCTGCGTCACCTCGAGCACGTGCTCGGTGTACCGACCGGTCACGCCGACCTGGCGGAGGACGCGATGCGGTGGCGCAGCCTGCACGACGAAGCCGTCGCCGAGGACGACAACGCCAGCGCGTACGTGGCGATGCTGGAGCAGGACTACGACCGCCGCGTCGAGGCGGCGATGCCCTCGGCCGACGACCTCGCGGCCGAGTTCGAGAAGTTCCTGCGCGAGCAGCGCGACGACGAGGACGAGTAGCGCCGCATCACCCTCCGGGCTTCTCGGGCTGAATCGTCCCAATCAGGCTTCTCGGGCTGATTCGTCTCGAAAACTGCAACAGGGAGCGCACGGAAACCGCGAACGACGGGACGACGGGCGGACTCAGCCGCCGGTGGCCTTCGCGGCCGCGTCGAGCTGTTCCTGGGTGACGCCGCAGCGCTTCGCCGACGCCTCCAGCAGCGCGTCCACCTCCGCCGGTCGTGGCACCGACGCGATGCCCAACGCCAACAGGTCGGCCTCGGACGTCGTGGCGAGCAGGTCGTCGGCGGCACAGCGAGCGACACCGGGCTCGACGCCCACGCCGACGAGTCCGTCGTAGAACACGCCGGCCACCAGACCGGTCGGCTTCTCCGGCGGGCCGGGCGGCAACGTCGCGTCCGGTGCCAGCGACGTCGTCGGCGGCGTGGTGGTGGACGGCGGCGTGGTGGCCGGCTGCTCGGTGCCCGGCGTGTACTGGATGTCGGGCGCAGCGGCCTCGGTGCCGCTGACCGCACGGGACACCAATGCTGCGCCGGCGGCGACCAACACGACGGACGACAGCGCCATGGCGATGTTGCGGCGCGTCGTGCTGGCCAGCTTGTGGCGCGGGCCCATCACCAGCAGACGGCGCAGGTCGGCTTCCTTCACCAGCGGCGGCACCACCACCAGCGCCGCGAGCAGCGCAACCGCGATGTTGACCGTCACCACCATGCCGAAGTCGGCCAGCAGCGGCAGCGTGCTGAACATCAGCACTGCGAATCCGCCGAGCGTGGTGAGCGCGGACGTGAAGAACGCGCGGCCTGTGCGTTCTGCGGCGATGCGGTTCGCCTGCTCCGGTTCGAACCCGCGATCACGTTGCTCTGCGTACCGGTCGACGAGGAGGATCGAGAACTCCGCACAGGTGGCCACCACCAAAGGACCGCCGACGGTGGTGAGCGGGCTGAGCGTGATGTTCAGCAGCCGCACCAGCACCGCCGACATGCCCACGGCCAACAACACGGGGATCATCGTGATCAGACCACGCGCCAGATCGCGGTAGCGGATGATGACGAACGCCGCCACCAGCAACAGGGCGACGATCGTCAGCTCGGCGCGGTTCGCCGTGATGTTCTCCAACAAGCCAACGCCCACCACGGCAAGGCCACCGGTCGTGGCGATCGCACCCTGGGGCAACTTGGCGTCGGTGGCCGGTGAGGCGATCGCCGACCGCACGTTGTCGAGCACGACCGAGCGTTGCTCGAGCGACGACGGACCCACCTGGAACAGCACTTGCGCGGCGTTGCCATCGTCGGCCACGAGCAGCGATCGCAGCGCGGCGGGCGCCACGTCGTACGCCTGCAGCATGTCCAGCCCGGTGGGAGGCAGCGGTGTCGCACCGGGCACCTCCGACAGCCACCCGACGGTGGTCGCCAGGCTGGACGCCTGCGCGAGCTCGGGGTTCTCCTTCAGCTGCGACTCGACGAGCTGCATCTGGAACGCGCCCATCTGGTCGGTGAAGACACCGTTCCTCGGCACCTGGGGGTCGGCCTCCACGAACACGCCGAGCGTGCTGGAGAACCCGGTCTCCCGCTCGAGCGTGCGCGCGTTCTGGATCGCGACGCTCTCCTGGTTGGCCCAGTTGATCGGGTCGCTCTCGATCTTGGTTCCGCCTTCCAGCAGCAGCCCGAGGACAGGGATGCCGATGGCCACGATCACCAGCGGCAGCACCGCGGCACGCGGCAGGCTGCCGAGCGTGCGCACGGTGCGTTCCACCCAGCTCGGCTTCGGCGCGTCGGTGGTCGGGCGACGACGTTCACGGCCGCCGATCACCGTCAGCGGGATCACGATGCCGGCGATCAGCAACGCCACGATGCCGATCGACAGCAGCACGCCGAAGTCCTGCACCATCGGCACCTTCGAGATCTTCACGGTCAGGAACGCGATGACGGCGGCGATCGTCGCGGCCAGCAGCGGCGGCCCCATGTACGACAACGTCTGCCCGTATGGGTCGGCGACGCGCTCGATGGTGCGTTCCTCCTCGATGCGGTTGTGCACCTGGATGGAGAACTCGATGCCGAGGCCGATGAGGATCGGCAGCCCGGCGATCGTCACCAGCGACAGTTTCGTACCGGTGAACCCGAACGCGCCGAAGCCCCACAGCACGCCGACCACCATGCCGAGCATCGGCAGTAGGCGCCACCGGACGCGGAACGCGACGACCAGGATCACCAACATCACCAACACGGCGATGCCGCCGAGGGTGAGCATGCCGCCCTGGAGATAGTCGTTGATGTCGGTGAGGAACGTCGGCGTGCCGGTGATCGTGACCCTGGCGTTGTCGAACGTGCGGCCGTCGAACGCGTCGCGCACGGCGGCCGAGCCGGCTGCCAGGTCGTCGAGCGGGGCGTTGCCGACGAGCACCGCGGCCATCACGGCGTGGTGCGGGTCGGGCATGAAAGCGCGCAGCGCCTTGCGCACCACGAGCCGGTCGGGCGGCGGCGACACGAGCTGGTTGTCAGGGCCGAGGCTGAAGCCGGTGTTGTCGTAGAGCAGGAACGTGCGCCACGCCGGGTTGTCGAGCGACTGCTCGCCCGCCGCACCGAGGCGCAGCGTGGTGAGCGTGGCATCGGCAGTGCGCAGCGCCTTGCCGTCCGCCGACGGGTCGCGCTCGATTGCCCTCGCGAGGATCTCGCTCGCCGTGCCCTTGGCGATCAGGTCGTTGGTCCACTGCAGCAGTTGCACCGGCGACACCACCGACACGATCGCCGGGTCCCTGCCGAGTGTCTGCTCGATCTCGTTCATCGCAGCGACGTTGGCGGCGGTGAACAGGGCCTCCAGTTGCTGATCGCCCTGCAGCGTGAACAGCACCACCATGTTCTCGCCACCGAACAGCGACTGGTACGCGCGGTTGTCCTTCGCCACCTGCGAGGCCGGGTCGATGTAGCTGTCCTGTCCGGTCGCGAAGTCGAGACGGTTCAGTCCGATCGCGAACACAGCGGTCAGCGCGAGTACGGCGAGCAGGACGACGAGCGTGTGCCGGGACAGCCAAGTTCCGATCGAGCGCCACCAGGTGCGCATGGGTCCACCTCCCAGGTCGACGCCTACGACGGTACGACGGCGCAATGCCCGCCCGGCAGGGCCGTTCGACCATGTCGCGAGGCGGTCATCGTGCGACACAGTGAGGCCATGGAGGACGTGGTCGAACGCCCGCACACGCGGTCGCTCGTGATCCGCCGGCTGCGCGGACCCCTGGTGGCGGCGGCGGTCGCCATCACGGTGGCGTCCGCCGGCTACGTCGTCGTCGAGGGCTGGCGCTGGGACGACGCCCTCTACATGTCGATGATCACGATGGGTCAGGTGGGGTACGGCGAGGTGCATCCGCTCACCGACGCCGGCCGCTACTGGACCATGGCCGTGATCCTCGCCGGCTTCGCCGTGTTCGTGTACTCGGCCGCATCGCTCACCGCGCTGTTCGTCTCCGGCGACGTCGCGGCGGCGCTGCGCGAACGAAGGAGATCGAAGGTGCGTGAGCAGCTGCAGGACCATGTCGTCATCGTCGGCTTCGGCCGCGTCGGTCGCGCCTCGGCCGACGCCGCGCTGCGGTGCGGCCATGCCGTCGTGGTGATCGATTCCGCCGAGGCACTCGAGACCGCGGTCGACCTGGTCGGCGCAGTGTTCCTGAAGGGTGACGCACGCGACGTCACCGTGCTGCGCACCGCGGGAGTCACGCGCGCCGCGGCGCTGATCACCAGCCTCGACGACCCGTCGAACGCCGTCGTCGCACTGACGGCACGGTCCATCGCCCCGGGCCTGCGCATCGTCGCCCGCGTCACCGACTCGAACTGGAGCGACCGGCTCATGCGCGCCGGCGCGTCGCACGTGGTGCCGGTGTACGAGAGCGTCGGCGCGAGCATGGCCGCCACCGCACTCGACGCCGAGGTGCTCGGGGTTCTGGCCGTGCCCGGCTCGGACATGCGCGTCGAGGAGGTGGAGGTGGGCGACGGGTCTCGTGCAGAGGGAACCGACCTGCGGTCGTTGATGGATCTCGCCCCGGACGTGCACATCCTCGGGCTGCGTCACGGCGATCAGGTGCGCCGTTGGCACGAGGCCGACGGCTCGCTGGCGGCCGGCGACATGCTGGTGGCGCTCGGCACTGCGGTGAGCCTCGCCCGGCTCACCGCGCTCGTGCGCCACGGTTCGGCCGACGCCACCGTCTGACGGGCGGCTCGGGCGCCGATCTCATCGCCGGCTGTCGCACTTTTCGAGACGGATCAGCCCGAGAAGCCGATTCGGGACGAATCAGCCCGAGATGCCCCGGACGGGACGGATCAGCCCGAGATGCCGAACAGGGTCAGTGGGCGAGGTCGGAGGGGTCGGTGTTGGCGCCGCACAGGATGACGGCGATTCGCTCGCCGGACGCCGGGCGGTATGCACCGCTGGTGACCGCGGCGACGGCCGCTGCGGCACCGTGCTCGACCACCATGCGGTAGCGGTCCCACACCGCACGGCGGGCCGCGACGATCGCGTCGTCGTCCACCAGCACGCTCTGCACGCCGTGGCGGCCGACGACGTCCCACGCGATCGACCCCAGGCGGCGGGCACCGAGCGAGTCGGCGGCGACACCGGAGACCGGCACGTCCACCGGCTCGCCCGCAGCGAGCGCAGCGCGCATCGTGGCCGCGTTGGCCGGCTCGACGCCCACCACTCGCAGGCGGTCGCCCACTGCCGTTGCGACGCCGGCCACCAGGCCGCCACCACCGACCGCGACGATCACCGTGTCGACGGCCGTGTCGAGCGCGTCGAACTGCGCGAGCAACTCCAGGCCCAGCGTGCCGGCACCGGCCACCACCTCCGGCTGGTCGTACGCGTGGCAGTACACCCCGTGCGTCTCGGCCACGTGGCGCATCGCCGCGTCGAACGCCTCGGCGTACTCGTCGCCCTGGGCCACGACCGTGGCGCCGTACGACCGCAGCCGCGCCACCTTCGCGGCGGGCGCGGTGCGCGGCACGAACACCGTGGCGGGCACGCCCAGCCGCATCGCGGCGTACGCGTTGGCCAGACCGGCATTGCCACCGGACGCTGCCACCACGCCGACCGCAGGGTCCAGCTCGCCGCGCTCACGGGCCGACAGGATGCGGTTGAACGCACCGCGCGCCTTGAACGTGCCGGTGTGCTGGGTCAGCTCCAGCTTCACGACACCGCCCGATGGCAGCCACTCGTCACCCGCAGCCACGTCGAGCAGCGGCGTGCGTCGCACCCAGCCGTCGATGCGCGCCGCGGCGTCGGTCACGTCGAGCAGGTCCACCGGGCCAGCGTAGGTGCCCGGACGCGACTCGAGGGCGTCCCGCACCGGTGGTGCGGGACGCCCTCGAGTCATCACTCACCGGTCCGTGGACCGGGTCAGGTCACTTGGCCGCAGCGAAGCCCAACTCGAGGTCGGCGAGGATGTCGTCGATCGACTCGAGGCCGACGCTCAGGCGCACGAGGCCCGGGCGGACGCCGGTGGACGCCTGCTCTTCCTCGGTCAGCTGGCTGTGGGTGGTGCTGGCCGGGTGGATCACCAGGCTGCGCACGTCGCCGATGTTGGCCACGTGGCTGTGCAGCTTCAGGCCGCCGACGAACTTCTGGCCGGCCTCGCGACCGCCCTTGATGTCGAATGCGAGCACCGAGCCGTAGCCCTTGCCGCCGCCGTACTTCTTGGCACGCTCGTGCCACGGGCTGCTG
>JBMOGW010000071.1:0-14413 GCA_049318165.1 Ilumatobacteraceae bacterium | reverse complement strand
ATCGTCGTCGTGGTCGGCGCGATCGTCGTCGTGGTCGGCGCGATCGTCGTCGTGGTCGGCGCAATCGTCGTCGTGGTCGGCGCGATCGTCGTCGTGGTCGTCGGCGGCGGCGTCGCCGTCGTCAGCGCCCACGTGAAGCCCGACGGCGTGTCGGCGGCCGACGCAGTGATGGTGATACCGACCGACCAGTACTTGTCGAGCACCTTGCCAGTGGCGGTGTCACGGGTGCAGGCGATGCCCATGGTGTAGTCGCCGTTGGGGAACACCGCCGGCGAGAAACCGCTCACGCCGAAGTCGAACGGCGGCAGGCCGGTCACGGCGCCGGTCGTCAGCGCCGGGTTGCGGTCCACCACAGGCTGCTGAGCCGAGAACAACGGCAGACGCACGGTGGCGCCGCTCGCGGCAGGGGCAGGACCGTTGGCGTCGAACTGCATCGTGTCGACCACCACGTTGCTCGACACGACGAAGGTCTGCAGGCGGTAGCCGAGCGTTGCGTCGCCAGTGCATGCCGCACCGGCCGGGGCCTGCAGCGCGAACACCACCGCACTGCCACCAGAAGTGATCACGGTGCCGGCACCCGGCGCCGCGCCCTTGACGATCGTGATCGTGCCCGCCGGAGCCGCGTCGGCCTCGAAGGCGCGATCACGGATGGCGGTGACGACGTTCAGCGTCAGCAGCGCGCCGGCGACGGCACCGGCGGCTCGGATGTAGTTGCGGGCCGTGTTGCGGCTCGATCGGGGCTGGGGCTCGATGGCGTCCATGTGATGGGTGACTTTCGTGAGAGGTGTGGTGCCGGCTCAGCCGACAGGGGATTTGGTGCGTTCACGGCGGTTCAGGACCACCACGAACAGCAAGGCGACCGCGGCGACCGCGATGAAGACCGCCGTGATGGGGAACTTGGTGGGCGACGACGTTCCGCTCAACGTCGCCTCAGGGGCATCGGGGAGCCGCCAGGTGAATCCCGCCGGCTCGTCCTTCTCGTTCGACTTGATCGTGATGACGGTGTCCCAGTACGGACCCGTGGCACCGAACCAGGTGCAAGCGGTGCCGATGCGATAGTCGCCATCGGCCAGCTCACCCTTCGGGAACACCTTGAAGCTCAGCGGCGGGAACATCTCGATTCGGCCCGGAAGGCCCGCCGTGTCGTTGGGCACGGTGAGCAGGTCGACCACCGACTGGGTGAACGCGTCGTACGCCGCGTACTGACCCTTTCCGGTGGGGCCGTTGGCGCTGTACTCGATCGACGAGGGTTCGTCCGCCTTCGGAATGATGAACGTCTGGACGCGCCAACTGTCGTTCATGCTGTCGCCTGGGCAGACCGAGCCCTTCGGCAGGTCGAAGCTGAATTCGGTGGCACTGCCACCGTTCTCGAGCACGACGCCGCGGCGGTTGGCGTCCACCAGCGTCAGGTCGCCTCCGCGGGTGGCTTCGATCTTGCTCGTGTCCGGGCGAGGCGGCACCGTCGGCTGCGAGGTCGCGCTCGCCGCTCCGGCGCACGCCGTACTCACACCCGCGGCCACGGCCAGGGCCGCCGCCGCACGCATCATCGTGTTCACGTGCCACCACCCGCGCGGCGCCGCGGCCGCTTCGTGATCTCGAGCGCACCGAGCCCCGAGCCGAGCGCGATGAGTCCGAGTCCCGGGATGAGCATCCGGTTCGGTTTCAGGTCGACCGGCGGCGTGGTGACCGGCGGATCGGTGATGACCGGAGCCGACGTGGTGTCGACGACCACGGTCGTCGAGGGTGCCGTCGTGGCCGTCACCGGCGGCGTGGTGGTGTCGATCACGACCGGATCGGTCACGACCGGGAAACCGTCGCCGCCGCCGCCACCACCACCGCCACCGCCGAAGCCGCCACCGCCCGAATCGAAGGTGGGCGTCGTGGGGGGAATCGTCGTCGCGGTCGTGGTGGTCGTGGTGGGCGTGGGCTGCAGCGTGCGGACCTGCTTCGCGGCCGCCAACGTCTGGTTCTTCAGCGCCGTGGGCAGCGGGGTGTAGCCACGGGGGAGCTGGCCGAAGCTCAAGCCGGCCACCTGGCCCTTGCCGGCAGCGTACTCGAGGAAGCCTGCGTAGTCCTTTCGCTCAGCAGTGCTGAGCTTCAGCGGCGTGAGCGCGGCGTAGGTGACGGTCGTCAACGGGTACGCACCCGCGACCTTGGCCTTCGGGTCCGACTCCAGGACATTGGTGCCCGCGGTCGCCTTCATGGTCGACAGACCCTTGATCAACGAGTCGTCGGTCGGGGCGATGAACGTCCGGTTCGCGCCATTGTCGCCGGCTCGGCTGAGGCTGGCCATCTGCAGACCGAACTGCTTCGCTGACGGCGTGTCGGTGAGCACGAGCATCGCGCGCTGGCCGACGCCCTGGGGCTGGTTGCGACTCCAGACCGCAGACGCGGTCTCGGCGAGCGGGTTCTGCGCGATGCGCGCGCCGTCGGCGGCAGCGCGTCCGATCTGCGCCGTGTCGCGGTAGCCACGAGCGTAGGGCATCCAGTCCGTGCCGCACAGCAGCGGCGGGACGACGTTGCCGCCAGCACCCTGTGCGGGCGCCTGGTAGCAGTAGGGATCCGCCTTCGGGAACGAGTTCGGGATCGGCTGATAGAAGGTCGACTTCGACGGGTTCAGCGACGGCTTCGCGTTGTAGTAGGGGTTCACGGTCATGCCCCACTCGTCGGCAGCGCCGTTCAGCCATGCCGTGGCCTCCGGGTCGGCGAGGACGTACTTCCACAACTGCTCCGCCGCATCCGAGTTGCCGGCGGGCAACTGCAATCCGCCCATCACACGAGACTGCGACACGAACAGCAACTCGAACTCGGGGTTGAAGCGCAGGAAGTCGGGGTCGAGCGCGATGTTGTCGGGGTTGGTCTTCGTGAACGAGTGCACGGCGTCCGTCGGTGTCGAGAAGATGCGCACTTGCGAGCTGTAACTCTGCGTGAGCAACTTCGCCAGCAGTCGCGGCGTGAGCTGTAGCGACGCAAGGCGCACGCCTTCGAGTTCGGTCATCTCCGGCGGCGCGGTGACGCCCGGCTGCCGTTCGATGTTGAAACCGATCGTGAGACCCGACAGCGTGAGCGGTGCGTACACCGCCGGGTTGTCGGGCCCGAGCGTCGTGGCATCGAGTGGCTTGCCGACCACGGCCATGCCGGCACCACCGGAGACACCGGAGGCGACCAACGACCGAGCGGTGCCGTCGGACACCGGCGCGTACGAGAACGGCGGCAGCGTGCCGGACTCGCAGAGCGTCGGCTGCCAGTTGGCCACCGCCGGGACGGCCATCTCGTTGCCGGCGATGCGCCGCTCCACCGCTCCGAAGTTGCACGGCGAGTCGACCGGGTTGAACCCGAGCGGGATCGCAATGCGGTTCTTCCACGCGTTCGGCGCGAGGGGCGACGTGGACACGCCGATCGAGTTGCCGAACGAGGCGAACGGGGTGCCGGCGTTCTCCAACGCTTGATCACCACGTGGGACGATCACCAGCCAGCACTTCGGCACCTTGGTGCCACCACCGGCGACCGACTGCACCTTCTTGCCGCAACCCAGGCCGGAGGCCTCGTCGCCGGTGAGCACCTGGAACAGTTCGGCGCCGGTGCCGTTCGCATTGGTCACCGCGCCCGGGACCTCGTTGGTGGTGATGCTGTTGAAGTACGGGTTCAGCCAGAAGTTGCTGCCGACGAACGGGTTGTAGTCCGGGTTGACGGCCTCACCGATCTCGGTGCCGTCGACCGCACGGAACGGCTTCCAGAGTTGGAACCCGGCCTTGTCGAGCACGCCCTGGCTGGCATCGAAGCCGGGCCAATCGCTGCGCGAGATGATGCGCGAGTACACCATCGGGTCGGAGAAGAGAATGGCAGAGCCGCCGTTCGCGGAGAACCCGTACGCACCCGCCTGGCACTGCTCGGGCGGCGGACCCGGGTTCTCCGGGACGCTGGTGTCCTCGTCACCCCAGCACTGGTAGAACTGCACGAAGTTGTTGCCGAAGCGGGTGTTCTGGCGGGTCGTCGGTTTGCCGCCGGTCCAGGTGATCGAGATCGCCTGGTTGGTGAGCTTCTGCGTCTGGTTGATCGTGAACTTCATGTCGGCGAACGCGCCGCGTCCGCTGACGGTGACCGCAGAAGGGGTCAGCGGCAACGAGGTGTCGGTGCCCTGCTGGCCGGGCGTCACGCTGGCGGCGACTGCCCCGCCGACCATCAGGCTGACGCCCGAGATGATCGAGATCGCGCCGAGCGTCCAACCGTTGACGACGCGGCGCACGTTGCGTCGCACGCTCATGACGCGGGCTTCCTGCTGCTGAACCATCGCCACGCGAACGCCGGCACGACCACCACACCGATGATCAGCAGGCACACGAACAGGATGAGTGCGAACGAGTTCACCTGGCTGGTGGGCAGCGCGAGCGTCGTGGGCTGCACGGCGCCCACCTCGGGCGACACGGCACCTTCGCAACCGAGGGTCGGGTCACAGGCAGCGCCGCCGCCACCACCATCGCCACCCGTGCCCGGATCGACGACGCCGCCACCGGAGTTCGAGGTGTCGCCGGGCGCCACGGTGTCGCCGGTCGGCGTGGTGTCACCAGGGGCGACCGTGTCGCCGGTCGGCGTGGTGTCACCAGGGGCCACCGTGCCACCGGAGCCGCCGCCGTTCCCGCCACCTGCGTTACCGCCACCGCCCGCGTTGCCGCCGCCGCCGGCGTTGCCGCCGCCACCTGCGGCAGGGGCCGTCGTCTGCGTCACGCCGCCACCACCGCCACCACCGGCGTTCGGGTCGGCCTTCACGGCCGTGGGCACGTTCTTCAGACCACCGGTGCCGTCCGGGCACTGGCTCACGCCCGCTGCTTTGTCACACGGCTTGGGTTGCGGCGCCGACTTGGCCAGCGTGTTCGAACCGTCGGCCGAGAACGTCGGGTTCTTGCACGACGAGATGTTGACGTTCTGCACCACGGCGCCGGGGATCTTCTTGATCTGGTCGAAGCTCGCCTTCACCAGGTTGATCGGCATCGGCGAGTACCCGAGCGACTCCGACTGCTGCTGGGCCTGGCACATCGCGTAGTACGAGAACGCCGCCAGCGTCTTGCCCTTCGCTTCGCTGAACTGGCCCTGCACCTTCGTCGGCAGGATCAGGTACGAGTACGACGACAGCTGATAACTGCGCGGGTCGGCGTCGCCATAGACGCCGGAGAGGTCCTGCGTGAGGTACTGCGACGGGTCGGCCGAGTTGGTGTTGATCTTCGCCTTCAGCAGCGCCACGGCGACGTTCTGCGGCGTCGGCTCGGTGTAGTAGCCCGCCTTGTTGAGCAGCTTCACCACGGGGAACTGCGAGCCGAGCGCGTACGAGTAGTTCACGTAGCCGATGGCGCCCTCGGCGAAACCCTGGCTGACGTAACCGGCGATGCCGAGGTCGCCCGACTGCGAGATCATGCCGCTGATCGTCGGGTAGAACGACGTCTCACCACACGCCGGCGCACGACCGGAGCGCTTGCAGTAGTCGAGCCACAGGTTCTTGTGGTTGGCGATCATCCACTCGGTGAGGTGGGCGCTCGAGCCCGAACCGTCGGACCGCACGACCGGCACCACCTTGCGTGCCGGGAGCACCAGGCCAGGGTTGTCCTTCGCGATCGCGGGGTCGTTCCACAGCGTGATCTTGCCGGTGAAAATCTTGACCGCGTTCTCACCGGACAGACGCAGGTTGGTGACCCGCTTGCCGTTGATCTGCAGGTTGTACATGAACGCCGTACCACCGGCCGTGATGGGCATGTAGGCGTAGCTGCCGGCTGCCGGGCTCTCCGGGGCGGAGCCGTCCTCCGGCTTGAACTGGAACGGGATGTCCGACGCGGCGAAGTCCACCGTGCCGTTGAGGAAGTTCTTACGACCGGCGGTCGAGCCGCTCGGGTTGTAGTCGACCGTGATGCCGAACTGCTTCACGTTCACGCGCATCGCGTCGATGGCGTTCGCAGCCCACGACGAACCTTCGCCGGAGATGCGCTGATAGTTCTCGGCCGACACGGTCCGGGGGGCGACGACTGCCGGGACCGCCAACAGCGTCGTGAGGGCGACGAGTGCGGCGCGGCGTGCGCGGACGGGACGGAGTTTCACTGAGTCACCTCGAGGGGTCGGACACCATGGGCGATCTCGATGCGCTCGAGATCGCGCTTGGACTGCTCACGCGCCTTCTTCAGTTGACGCTTGGACAGACGGCCGGCGGGACGGCCACCGATGATGCGGGCGATGGAGAACAGGATCAGGACGATGACCATCAGCACAGCTGCGGCGCCGAAGCCACGCTGGATGAGGGTTTCCTGCGGCGACTTCACGAGCTCGTACGCGGCGAGCGGCAACGACACCATCGGGTTGCGCGTCGGGTCGAGGTTCAACGTGGCGGTGTAGCCGGCGGTCAGCAGCACGGGGGCCGTCTCGCCGATGCCGCGGGCGAGGCCGAGGATCACCGAGGTCGTCAGGCCGGAACGCGCCGTGGGCAGCACGACGTGCCACACGGTCCGCCACTGCGGCGCACCGAGGGCGGCCGAGGCTTCACGCAGGCTGCCCGGCACGAGGCGCAGCACGACGTCGGCCGAACGGATGATGATCGGCAGCATCATGATGCTCATCGCGATCGCGGCGGCGAGGCCCGACCGCTCCTGGCCGAGCACGAGGATCCACGTGGCGAAGATGAACAGGCCGGCGAGGATCGACGGCAGCGCGGTCATCGCAGTCACGACCGTACGCACCAGCGTGGCCGCCCGGCTCGTCGACTCGTTGAGATACACGGCGCAGGCCACACCCAGCGGCACGGTGATGACGAGGGCGATCGCCGTCATGATGAGCGTGCCCAAGATCGCGTGCAGGATGCCACCGGACGTGAGCGGCTCCTGCGGGCCGGTGACACTGAGGTCCTGCGTGTAGAAGTTCGCCTTGGTGAGCGCCGACCAGCCGCGAACCAACACGAAGATGATCACCGAACCGAGTGCGGTGAACGAGATCAGGGCACTGATCGTCATCAGCACCGACATGCCACGGTCGACGACGGCCGGGCGGTTGTCGTCGAGGGCGACGAGGGCCGTGTAGATGACGAGGAACGTCAGCAGCGCGACGACGGTGAAACCGAACTTGCCGTGCAGCGGCGTGAGACGGCCGAAGATCAGTGCGGTCGTGCACAGCGAACTGAGCGCAGCGCCACCGAGCTTCAGCGCCTCGCGACGGGAGAACCCGCCGATGGGACGGGGGGCCGGTGCATCGACGCGAGCGTCGGGCCGCACCGGCATGACCGTGCGCGGTGCAGGCGTCGCGGGAGCCGGAGGCGCGGGCGTCTCGGTGGCGGTCGCGCTGGTGTGGTCGAGCGTCGACGTCATGCTTCGCTGCTCGCTCCCGAACGGGACCTTGCGATGAACCACGAGGCCGTGAAGTTGACGACGAGCGTGACGGCGAACAGTGCGAGGCCCGCCGCCATCAGCGCCGACAGGCCGAAGCCGGACGCCTCGGTGTACCGCAGCGCGATGAGGCTCGACACCGAGTTCGCTCCGGCCTCGAGAATGTGGAAGTTGATGTCGAAGCGAGGCGAGATGATGAGCAACACGGCGATCGTCTCGCCGAGCGCACGGCCGAGGCCGAGCATCGTGCCACCGATCATGCCGCCACGACCGAAGGGGATGGTGACGACGCGGACCATGCCCCAACGCGTCGAACCCAGCGCGAACGCGCCCTCGCGCTCGCCGGGCGGCACCTGCGAGAACACTTCGCGCATCACCACGCACTGGATGGGCATCACCATCATCGCGACGACGACGCCGGCGATGAACGTGGACGCCGTGTACACCGACGCGCTGGAGAGCGGGCTGGTGGGGTCGGCACCCGCCACGGAGAAGAACGGCAGCCAGCCGAACCAGGTGTTGATCCAGCGCGCCACACCGACGAGTTGACCCTGCAGCAGGAACAGGCCCCAGAGGCCGTACACGACACTGGGCACGGCGGCCATCAGGTCGACCAGCGCGATGAGCGTCGAGCGCAGACGCGGCGGCGAGACCTCGACGATGTACAGCGCGGTGAAGGTGGAGATCGGCAAGGCGATCGACACGGCGACCGCGGCGATGAGCACCGTGCCGAGCAGGACCGCGGCGACACCGAACTGGTTGCGGTCCGGCTGCCACTCGGACGTGGTGAAGAACGACAGACCCTGCGACTTCAAGGCCTGGAAGGCCTGGATCGACAGGAACAGGCCGACGGCGACCATGATCGCCAGCACCAGCGCGCCGCTGAGCGATGCACCACCGTGGAACAGTCGGTCGCTGCGTCCGCGTCGCTCATCGATCACCCGCGGTTCGGGGCTACCGGTGTCCGGACGCTCGGGGATCACCGTCATGTCGGTCATCTCGATGGCACTCACGACAGCCACGCCCCGAGGATGACGAGGACGATGATGGTGGCGATGCCCAGCAGGATGACGTCCGGGTGCTTGGCGTGGCTCCAGAAGCCGTCCTTCTTCTCCGGCTGCATCGGCGGGTAGTACATCGGGTACTGGCCGTAGGGCTGACCGGGCGAGTACTGCACGGGCGGCACGAACGGCATCTGACCGGGCTGCGGCTGGAGTTGCGCCATCATCTCCGCGCGGGTCTTCTCGATGGTCTCGGCGAGCACGGTGGCGAACACGCGAGCGAATGCTTCGCTGTCGAAGATGATCTGCTGCGTGACCTGCGCCGGCACCATCGGCGGCGGGGGCGGGGCGAAGGCGGCGGCTACAGGCGGCACCTCGGCGGTGCGCGGCGCGATGACGATCGGCTCCTCCGCGAGTGCCTCGTCCTCGTCGAGGAACTCGTCGTCGTCGAGGAACTCGTCCTCGTCGAGGAACTCGTCGTCGGCGTCCAGGAACTCGTCCTCGCCGGGCACGCCGTCGGAATCGAGCAGGTCGTCCTGATCGACGAGCTCGTCCTCGTCGGTCGCGGTGGTGTCGATGATCAGCGGCACGGCCACGGCCTCGGCCACGGCAGCCGGCTCGACCACGACGGGCTGCGACTCAGCCAGCTCACGACGGAGTGCTGCGGCACGGTCGCGGGCCGCGGCGACGGCTGCCGCCGCGTCGCGGCGGGCCTCGTCGAGACCCTCGTCGAGCGACTGCCGACGCTGGTCCTCCAGCGGCGCGAGCTTGGCGCGCAACTGCTCGCGCGCGACGGACTCGTCCACGGAGCGCTCGGCGCTCTCGAGCTCGAGCAACTCACGCTGCGCGTTGCGCAGTTGCAGCGTCAACATCGCCACCGCCGCGCGATCCGACATGCCGACGGGCAGGGTCGCCTGCTCGCTCATGCTCCACCTTCCGTATCGACGCTTTCGTCGCGCATGATGACAGAAACTGCTGCGTCTGCCTCCGCGCGGATGGCCGTGATGCGGACATCGTGCGCACGGTCCATTTCCGCGAGTCGCTCTCGCGATGCGACCAGTTCTTCGCGCAGGGCTTCCTTCACTGCGGCCTCGCGGTCCGCCAGCCGCTGACGCGCCGCCGCAATGGCCTCGTGCGTGTCGGCCAACTCGCGTTCGAGTTGCTCGCGTTCGTTGCCCTCCGCAGTCGACGGTGCCGCGGCGTCGAGCGGCTCGTCGAGCGGCTCGTCAACCGGCTCGTCGACCGCGTCCTGCACCACCTCGACAGCCACGTGCTCCTCGGCGATCTCATTGCCGTCCGCCGGCTCGTGCGACGCGCCGTTCAGGTGTGCATGCCCGTTGAGCGAATTCGACATCACGTCACCCGACCAGCGCCATCACGAGTGCGAGGCCGGCGGTGACGCCGGCGATGGGCAGCACGATGCCGGTGGGCACCTGCGACCACAAGCTCGGCGCTGTCGGCTCGGCGGCGTCCTGCACGACGACCGGCGCCGGCTCGCCCTCGGGCGCCCAGAACAGCTCGAAGTCGTCGAGGGTGTCGCCCTTGATCGCGAGGTCGTCCTCCGACGGCGGGGCGAACGGCACGAAGGACCGCGCCGGCGCCTTGGGCGCCTCGACGGTGCGTGCGGCGGCCGCGACCGCAGCGTGCGTGGTGAAGTCGGCGACGAGATCGTCGAGGATTCGGTCGAGGTCCGCCGGGTCGGCCGAGGTGAGGGCGTCCACGAGCGACAACGGCAGCGGCGCTGCTGTCGAGCTGCGGTCCTCCACCGCCTCGACCTGCGGCGTCTCGGCCACGAGACCCACGCACGAGCGCTGCTCGGCCTGCCACCACTCGTCGAGCAGGGCGTCGAGCTGGCGCTCGAAACGGCCGTGGTCGATGTTGTTCGGACCGACGAAGGTCATCCCGTCGAGCATCGAGCCGAGGGCGTCGTCCGCTTCAGAACGCTGACGGAGGATCGCGCGCTGGGCATCGAAGAAGCGCCGAGTGAGGCGCCCCTGCACGGCCGACATCTCGGCGAGGTGCGTGGCGTCCAGACCGAGCGCCGCACGGGCGCGCCCGATGGCATCGAGGTAACGCGTTTGCTCGGCCTCGAGGACCGCGAGGAACGCGGCTCCACCGCTTCGCTCGGTGGACGAAGTACTGTCCACAACTGTGTCGACCAGGGTCTCCATGCGGCTCCGACCGTAGGAGGGGTACGTGACGGCCATATGAACAGCGCCTGACCTCGCGGTGACCCAGCCATGAAACTCGCGCCGAGAGCGCGGCTCATCCCACCAGCCTCGTTCATTCCATCACTGTGCGCGCGAGCAGCGACAGATCAGGCCCGAGTCAGGATCTCCGGCCCGTGGTCGCCGACGAGAACCGTGTGCTCGGAGTGTGCCGCGAGCGACCCGTCCGCGGTCACCACGGTCCATCCGTCCTTCAGTTGGCGCACGTCGTCCTTGCCACCGGCGATCAGCATCGGCTCGATGGCCAACACCACGCCGACCTCCAACTTCAGGCCACGACCGGCGCGGCCGCGGTTCTCGACATCCGGATCCTCGTGCATGGCCCGGCCGATGCCGTGACCGCAGAAGTCTCGCGGGCTGCCGTAGCCGGCGCGACGTACGACGGTGGCGATCGCGTTGCCGAGGTCGCCGAGCGTGCGCCCCGGGCGCATCTGCTCGATGGCCGCGGCGAGTGCGGCGTCGGCCGTGTCGATGAGGCGCTGCGCGTCCGCGGTGCCCGACCCGACGATCATCGAGAACGCCGCGTCGCCGTGCCAGCCGTTGACGATCGCGCCGCAGTCGACGGACAACAGATCGCCCACTGCCAGCACTCGACTGCCCGGGATGCCGTGCACCACCTCGTCGTTGACCGAGGTGCAGATCGTGGCCGGGAAGCCGTGGTACCCGAAGAAGTTCGAACGTGCGCCGCGCCGCTCGATGACATCGGCCGCGACCCGGTCGAGCGAGGCAGTCGTCACGCCGGCGCGCGCAGCGGCGCGCACGGCCTCGTGCATCTCGGCGACCACGCGACCGGCGGCGCGCATCTGGCGCAACTCGTCGGCGGTCCGCCGCGGAATCCCGGCGCGACCGAAGCGCGCCATCAGGCGATCCGGCGCGCGGCTTCGACGGCCGACGTCAGGCGGCGGAAGACCTCGTCAGGATGTCCCACGCCGTCGACCACAGCGAGGCGACCGTTGTCGCCGTAGTACTCGATGAGCGGCGACGTCTGCTCTTCGTAGAGGTCGAGCCGGTGCTCGACGGCCGCAGGCGTGTCGTCGTCGCGCTGCATCACGTCGCCACCGCACACCTCGCAGATCCACGGGAGCTTCTCGTCCCCACGAGCGACGTAGTTGGTGCCACAGTCGCGGCACACGCGACGCGACGAGATGCGCTGCAACACCATCTCGCGCGGTACGTCGAGGTCGATCACGACGTCGATCGGGAGGTCGGCGGTGATGGTGTCGAGCGACTGCGCCTGAGGCACCGTGCGCGGGAACCCGTCGAGGATGTAGCCGCGGCCGAGCGCGTCGGATTGCGACAGCCGTTCCTGCACGATGCCCACCATGATCTCGTCGCCGACGAGGCCACCTTCGTCCATCACACGCTTGGCCATCACACCCAGCTCCGTGCCCTCACGCACCGCCGCACGCAGCATGTCGCCGGTGGAGATGTGCGGGACGACGAAGTGGCGTGAGAGCCTCACGCATTGGGTGCCCTTGCCAGCGCCTTGGCGCCCGAGCAGGATCAGCCGGGCGCCCGGGATCACTTCAGGAAGCCCTCGTAGTTTCGCAACATCAGCTGGCTGTCGATCTGGCGCATCAACTCGAGCGCCACACCCACGGCGATGAGCACGGTGGTGCCGGCGAACGGGAAGTTGCGGACGTTGAACGCCATCAACAACAGGTACGGCATGATCGCGATGGCCGCCACGAAGACGGCACCGGGCAGCGTGATGCGGTTGACGGCCTTGGACAGGTAGCGCTCGGTCTGCGGACCGGGGCGCACGCCGGGGATGAAGCCACCCTGGCGGCGGATCTGGTCGGCCTGACGGATCGGGTCGAACGCGATCGAGTTGTAGAAGTAGGCAAAGGCGATGATCATCACCGCGAACAGGGTGATGTACACCCAGTTCTGACTGTTCACCAGGTAGGTGTCCACCCACTTCTGGATCGACGCACGCCACCCCTCGCCGCTGGAGCCACCGAGCAGGTTGGTGAGCAACACCGGCAGCAGCAGGATCGAGCTGGCGAAGATGATCGGCACCACACCGCTCTGGTTGACCTTGAGCGGGATGTAGGTGCTCTGGCCGCCGTACATCCGCCGGCCGACGACGCGCTTGGCGAACTGCACCGGGATGCGCCGCTGCGCGAGCTCGACACGCACCACGGCGATGACGATGCCGACGCTCATCAGCACGAGCAGCACGAACGGGACCCAGCTGGTCTCCTGCAGGATCGAGTAGTACCCGAAGGGCAGGCCGCTGACGACCGAGGCGAAGATGATCATCGACATGCCGTTGCCGATGCCTCGCTGACTGATCAGCTCGCCCAGCCACATCAGCAGCGCGGTGCCGCCGACGAGCGTGACGATCACGAGGTAGCCGCGCGGCCACATCCCGTCGGGCAGCAGCTTGACGTTCTGTGGCAGGCGTTGGGCCGCGCCGAAGAACGCGTTGCCGTTGCCGTTGCCGAAGATGAACGTCAGCGCCGTCGCCTGCAGCAGCGAGATGCCGATGGCGAGGTAACGGGTGTACTGCGTGATCTTGCGCTGGCCGACCGCACCCTCCTGCTGGAGCTGCTCCAGCTTCGGGATCACCACACCGAGCACCTGCATGATGATGCTCGCCGTGATGTACGGCATGATGCCGAGGGCGAAGATGCTGAAACTGCCGAAGGCGCCGCCCGAGAACATGTCGAGGAAACCCAGGGCGCCCTGCGACTCGACACCCTTCTTGAACTGGACGACGGCGTCACGATCGATGCCGGGCACGCGAATGGCGTTGCCCAGTCGATACAGCAGGATCATGGCCAGCAGGAACAAGATCTTGTTCCGCAGGTCGGGCACCCGGAAGACGTTCTTCAGATTGGAGAACACAGGCTCGGCTCCCAGCGAGGGTCGGTTCCGCGGACCGGACGGGCCGCGGGATCGGAGGTCAAGAGATCAACGGTTGGTGAACTGGTTGCCCTGGACCGGAGGACGGCCCTGCTTGAACGGCAGCGGCAGCAGCGTGACGCTACCGCCTGCCGCGGTGATGGCGGCATCCGCAGCCTTCGAGACCGCGTGCGCCGTCACGTGCACCGCCGAGGTGATCTCGCCGCGGGCGAGCACCTTGACGAAGGTGTTCTTGCGGACGAGACCCTTGGCGATCAACACCTCGGGATCGACGGTGGTCTCGCCGGTCGCCTCGATCTGGTCGAGGTTCACGGGGCTGTACTCCACGCGGAAGGGGTTGTTGAAGCCCTTCAGCTTGGGGACGCGCTGCTTGAGGGGCATCTGGCCACCTTCGAAGCCGCGGGCCACCTTGCCACGACCACGCGAGTGCTGGCCCTTGGTACCGGCGCCGGCAGTCTTGCCGCCCTTGCCGCCGATGCCGCGACCGACGCGCTTCTTGGCCTTGTTGGACCCCGGTGCGGGGGAAAGTTCGTCGACGCGCATGATCAGCTCTCCGTGCCTTCGGTGACCTCGATGAGGTGCGGGATGCGGGCGATCATCCCGCGGATCTCGGGACGATCGGGCAGGGTGTTCGTGTCGCCGATCTTGCGCAGGCCCAGCGCGCGGAGCGTGCCGCGGTTCTTGGGCTTGTTGCCGATCGCCGAACGCACCTGCGTGACGGTGATGGTCTTCTCCGTGTCACTGTTGGTAGCCATCAGTGGGACTCCCCTGCTGCGATCTGCTTCTTGCGCTCGTTGTACGCGTTGAGCATGCCCTTCGGCACGAACTCGTCAGCCGGGAGGCCGCGGCGTGCGGCCACCTCGTCCGGGCGCTGGAGCGACTTGAGACCGTTGATGGTGGCGCGAGCCACGTTGATGGCGTTGGCCGAGCCGAGCGACTTGCAGAGCACGTCGTGGAC
>JBMOGW010000070.1:0-14449 GCA_049318165.1 Ilumatobacteraceae bacterium | reverse complement strand
CTCGATCTCGTCGCAGAAGTTGCGGAGCTTCTTCATCACCTGCTTGGTCTCGGCGATCCAGCCGGCCGGCAGGTCGTCCTTCAGGCCGCCGATGCGGTCGAAGTTCGGGTGGAAGCGGCCGCCCGTGGCACCTTCGATGAGGTTCAGCACGTGCTCGCGGTCGCGGAAGGCCATGAACACCGGGGTGACGGCACCGAGCTGCACGCCGAGGTCGCCGAGGAACAGCGAGATGTTGGCGATGCGCGAGAGCTCGAAGAAGATCGTGCGGATCCACTGGGCGCGGGTGGGCGCTTCGATGCCCATCAGCTGCTCGGCCGCGAGGATGAAGGGCACTTCGTTGGCGAAGCTGCCCAGCCAGTCGATGCGGTTGATGAGCGCGTTGATCTGCGGGTAGGTGCGGACCTCGGTGAGCTTCTCGTAGCCGCGGTGCATGTAGCCCGCGCCGGGCTCGGCCCACACGACCTGCTCGCCGTCGAGGCGGACGATGATGCGCAGCGTGCCGTGCGTGGCCGGGTGCTGCGGCCCGATGTTGAGGGTCATGCCCTCGGTCTCGAGCTCGACGTTCAGGCGCGCGTCGGCGGCCTGGGCGGCGATGTAGCTGAGCTTCTGACGATCGGCGAGATCGGTCATGCGTCACCACCATCTTCGGCGTCGTCGCCGGGCAGGGGCTCGACGTCGGCGATGCCCGGCCAGGGCTTCACGAGACGGGCGAGCAGGGGGAAGTCCTTGCGCAGCGGGTACCCCTCGAAGTCGATCGGGAGGTACATGTTGCGCAGATCGGGGTGGCCGGCGAAGTCGATGCCGAACATCTCGTGGGTCTCGCGCTCGTGCCAGTTGGCACCGGCGTAGACGGGCACCCAGCTGTCGACGACCTGCACGTCGTCGGGCACGTCGGCCTTGATGGTGACGCCGAAGTGCTTGCCGATGTTGGTGACGCGGGCGAAGACCTGCATGCGCGTGTCGCCGCCGGCCACGCCGGAGCGCACCTCGGTGTCGCGCTCGGGCGCAGGCTCGGTGGGGTCGTCCTCGCCGCGGCCGAACGGGCTGGGCAACCAGTCGATGGCCGAGAGGAAGCAGAAGTAGTCGCAGCCGACCGTGTCGCGCAACACGATGCCGGCCTGGCGCCACGCATCGGTGCGCACGCGCACCCACACGTCGGTGTTCGGCACGATGACGCTGTCGAGCAGCGCGTCGCCGAGCGCATCGCGCAGCGCCTGCACCACGCCTTCGCGCAACGCATCACCCGGCAGCGCGGGCGTCTCCTGTGTCGTGGTCTCGTCACTCAATCGGGCCACCTCCCACCACGATGGGCTCGCGCACGAGCGGGACGGTGCCCTCGCCACGCCAGCGAGCGCCCATGTCCTCGTTCTTGATGCGCTGCTGGAGCAGCACCACGCCCTCGAGCAGAGCTTCCGGGCGGGGCGGGCAGCCCGGCACGTAGATGTCGACCGGAATGATCTGGTCGACGCCCTTGGTGACCGAGTAGCTGTCCCAGTACGGGCCGCCGCAGTTGGCGCACGAGCCCATGCTGATGACGTACTTCGGCTCGGGCATCTGCTCGTACAGGCGCTTGATGCTCGGGGCCATCTTGTCGGTGACCGTGCCGGAGATGACGACGAGGTCGGCCTGGCGCGGGCTGGCCGGCAGCGGGATGACGCCGAGGCGCATCACGTCGTAGCGGGGCGAGCCGAAGGCGGCGCCCATCTCGATGGCGCAGCAGGCGAGGCCCCACTGGTACACCCAGAGGCTGTAGGAACGCCCGATGTTGAACAGGGACGTGAGTGGCTTGGGCAGACGCCCCTTGTCGACGATTCCCATCAGGTCACACCCAGCGCAGAACGCCCTTGCGCCACGCGTACACGAGGCCAAGGAGCAGGACGAAGACGAAAATGCCCATTTCGACGAGGCCGAAGGCGCCGTACCGTTCGAGCTGAGTGGCCCACGGGAACATGAAGACGGCCTCCACGTCGAACACCACGAAGAGCAGGGCGAAGATGTAGTACCGCACCTGGCTCTGCGACCAGCCGTCGCCGACCGGGTTGACGCCGCTCTCGTACGCGAGGTTCTTCTCCGCAGAGGGCTTGGAAGGCCGCACCAGGGCGGCGATCCCGAGGAGCAGGCCCGCCAGCACGAGTGCAATGGCGGCGAACCACACCACGGTGAGGTAGTCACGCAGGAATTCGGACATCGGCGCCGACGCTACTACGCCGTGTGAACGGCATCACAAATGGTGCGCGTCATGCCGGAGGCAGGGCCTGGGTGGCATCCAGCCACCACGCGACCCCCGACGTGAGCTGCTCGGGGGTCATGCCGGAGGCGTACATCGCTCCGGAGCGTGCTGCGGTGCCGCGATGGGCCTTCGCATGCTCGACCGCCTCCGCCAGGTCGGCGCGGAAGTTGTCGACGACCCCCGCCTGCGTGTTGGGCCGCGTGACGCAGAAGTGCAGCGCGTTCGGCTTCTGCAGGCCGTTGAGCCGCCAGCGGCGCGAGGCGAGGAAGTCGTTGACGAGGAAGATGTCGAGGCCGCTGTCGTCGGTGGTGGTGAAGGCGACGTTGAAGAACGGGTCGCCGAGCACGCGCAGTTCGGGGAACGACTCGACCGCCTGGCGGATCTCCTTCGCGGTGCGGAAGATGTCGGCGGCGATCGCCAGGTAGCCCTCGCGTCCGAGGGACACCATCGACGCCCACGCCGCGGCGATGATGCCGCCGGAGCGCGAGCCACTCATGCCGGGGGACGTGTACGCGCCGCCCGGCCAGTCGGGGACGATGAAGTACTGCTTCCGGCGCAGCTCGGGGTTGCGGTACAGCAGCACGCTCGAGCCCTTCAGGCCGAACCCGTACTTGTGGGTGTCGGCGCTGATCGACGTCACGCCCGGCAGGCGGAAGTCGAAGACGGGCACGTCGTACCCGAGGTCCTGCCCCCAGGCGAGGATGAAGCCGCCGAGGCACCCGTCGACGTGCAGGTTGATGCCGCGTTCGACGGCCAGGTCGGACAGCTGGTCGATCGGGTCGATGAGGCCGTGCGGGTAGGTGCCGGCCGAGCCGGCCAGCGCGACGGTCTTCTCGTCGACGAGCGAGCGGATCGAATCCATGTCGGCGACGTACTGATCGGTCACCGCGGCGAGGCGCAGCTCGATGCCGAAGTAGTGGCAGCCCTTCACCAGCCCGGGGTGCGCCGTCACCGGCATCACCAGGTTCGGCTGGGTGATGCCCCGCTCGCGACCCCACTCGCGGTACACGAGCAGCGGGTTCATCAGGCTCTCGGTGCCACCGCTGGTGAGCACGCCGCACACCGTGCCCTCGGGCACCGCGCCGCCGTGCATCATGTCGGCGGTCATGGCGATGATCTCGCCCTCGAAGCGGGTGGCGCTCGGGTACATGTCGCGCTGGATGACGTTGGCGTGGCTGTAGTGGCCGAACACGTCGTTGAGGAAGGCGTAGTGCGCTTCGTCACCGGAGTAGATGGAGCCGCTGATCTTGCCCTCGTGGTAGGGCGAGTCCTCCACCTCGGCCATGGCTTCGATCTCGCCGAGGATCTCGGCGCGCGAGCGGCCGTGCTCGGGGAACTCGCGCACCACCGGGTAGCGGTCGGCGTAGGGGTACAGGCCCATGGGGGCTCCTTCGGTGTTCGGCGGTGTTCGGCGGTGTTCGGCGGTGTCGGGAGGGATGCGGTCCGCCTCGTCGCGAGTGTCCCCTCCCCGGCGACAGATTGCCAGGTGCTAGACCGTCGCCATGCTTCGTGAGGAGTTGGCCGGTCTCGTGGCACGGGTGCCCGGCTGGGACGGCAGGGTGGGCGGGTTGGAACCGCTGGGTGGCGGGATCACCAACTCGAACTTCGTCGCCGACGTGGACGGGCGGCGGTTCGTGGTGCGGGTGCCGGGCGAGCGCACCGAGTTGTTGGCCATCGACCGGGCGAACGAGGTGGAGGCCGCACGACGCGCAGCCGATCTCGGCCTCGCTCCCCCGGTGGTCGCGACGCTCCCGGAGGTCGGCACGCTGATCACCGAACTGGTGCCGGGCGGGCATCTCGGGCCCGAGCCGTTCATGGCCCGGCTCGACGACGTCGTGGCACTGCTCCGTCGGTTCCACGACAGCGGACCGCTGCACGGCGCGTTCCCGATCCACCGCGTGGTCGAGTGGCACGCGCGGGACGCCGCGGCGCACGGGGTCGAGCCGCCCACCGCGTACGCACGGTTGCACGCGCAGAGTCGGCGGATCGAGCAGGCCTTCGCCGCCGCACCACGGCCTGCTGTCCCCTGCCATAACGACCTGCTGCCCGCGAACGTGCTGTTCGACGACCGGGACAGCCGGGCGTGGCTGCTGGACTTCGAGTACGCCGGGATGAACGAGCGCAGCTTCGACCTCGGCAACCTCAGCGTGAACTGCGGCTTCGACGAGGCCGCCGACGAGCGGTTGCTGCAGGCCTACTTCGGCTCACGCTCGAACGCCGAGTGGGCGCGTCTGCAGTTGATGAAGGTGATGAGCGAGTTCCGCGAAGGCATGTGGGCCGTCGTGCAGCAAGCCATCAGCACGCTCGACACCGACTTCGTCGCCTACGCCGACGAGCGGCTGGCCAACTGCGAACGGCTCGCCGCGCTGCCCGACTTCGAGCGCTGGCTCGACGACGCGGCGCGCACGACCTGACGTTCAGCCGACCCAGGGCCCCATGCCGGTGATGCGGCGCACGGTGATGCGCGCGATGCGGCCTGGCGGCGGGTTGTCCATCGGCGGGAACTTCACGCCCTCGCCCAGGAAGCGCGGCGCCAGTTCGCGCAACACCTCGGGTGCTCCGCCCTCGGTGATCGTGGCGTCGCCGTGCAGCACTGCGTAGTTCATCAGGCCGGGTCCGCTCACGCCATCGAGCTCGAACGACACCGTGCAGCGCGGGTCGCGTTCGAGGTTGCGCATCTTCTTGCCGGCGCCCATGTGGGCCACCAGCAGGTCGTCACCGTCACGGCCGATCCACACCACCGTCACCTGCGGTGACCCGTCGGGGTTGATGGTGACCAGGTGGCCGTGCACGCCGGCGTCGATCGCGTCCTTCAGTGCGGGATGGAGCTCCATGCCGCGACGCTAACGCGGCGATGCCGGCCCGTTGAACGGGCCGGCATCGACGTCGGTACCTCTTCGCGTCAGGGTGAGACGGTTCAGTCCTTCAGCTCGACACCCTCGGGCACTGCGCCGTGCTCGAGCGCGTCGAGTTCACGCTCGATGGCACGCAGCTCCTCCGGCGTGCCCTGCACCTTCGGCCCGGTGAACCACTTCTTGCCGCTGAACTGCCAGTAGCCCCAGATGAAGAGGGCGGCCAGGATGATCAGCGGTCCGGTGAAGTTGAAGTTGTTCTGGTTGAAGAACCCGGTCGGCACGCCGTCCGCGTCCTTCTGCACGTTGCCGTCACCCCAGATCGGCCAGAACGGGTAGAAGAGCGGCGCGAAGAACAGGACGGTGATGAACGCGATCCAGGCGAGCGACACCCAGCCGACGAGCTTGTGGTAGCCCTTCAGGTTCCACGGACCGACCTTGAAGTCGGGGTTCCGCAGGCGGAGGTAGATCGGGATGGCGTACGAGATGTACAGGCCGATCACGCAGATGCCGGTGAGCGCGAAGAAGGCCGTCGAATAGCCGCCCTTCTGGTACAGCGACAGCGTGCCGGTGATCGCGGCGAGCGTCACGCCGAGCCACACCGAGTTCGTTGGCGTACGGGTGCGCGGGTTGATCTTGTGCCACAGCTTCGAGCCGGGGAGCGCACCGTCGCGGCTGAACGCGTAGATCATGCGGCTGTTGGCGGTGACCGACGCGAGACCGCAGAAGAACTGCCCGATGAGGGCGATGAACACCAGCAGCTTCGCCAGCCCACCACTGAGCGCGTAGTCGAACAGTCGCGGTGCAGCGTTGACGAGGAACGCCTCGCCGCCGCCACCGAACGCGATGAACGTGTACGCGTCCGAGCCGTCGGCCAGCGTCGCACCCTCCTTCGGCAACGCGGCGATCATCGCCAGGTTCATCACCAGACCGGCGATGGCGCTGACGTAGATGGCACGCACGATGGCCTTCGGTGCCTCGGTGCGGGCACCGACGGTCTCTTCGCTGACGTGTGCGGACGCATCGAAACCGGTGATGGTGTACTGCGCCAGCAGCAGACCGAGGCAGAACATGTAGACGGTGATGAACACGCCACCGGTCCACCCGGTGAGGTTGTCCGGGATGCGGTCGAACGCAGCACCGATGCCACGCGAGTTCGTCGGTGCGATGAACAGGATCGCAGCGATGATGACCACGCCGACCACGTGCCACCACACGCTGATGTCACCGAACACCTTCACCAGGTTGACGCTGAACGTGTTGAGCGCACCGTGGATCACGAGGATGATGAGGTAGATCACGAAGATGTTCAACGACGACAGGTTGAAGCTGTCGTCGAACATGCGGATGAAGTACCCGGTGAAGATCGCCAACGCGTAGTCGACGCTGGCGATGACGCCGATCTGGCCGAGCAGGTTGAAGTAGCCGGTGAACCAACTCCAGGCGGCGGCGTTCTTCCTCGCCAGCTTCGCCGACCAGTAGTAGAGGCCGCCGGCCGTCGGGTAGGCGGAGCAGATCTCGCCCATCGCCATGCCGACCAGCAGCGCGAAGAAGCCGACGATGATCCAGCCGAGCGTGATGACCAGCGGACCGGCCGTCACGAGGCCGAGCCAGAAGCTCGTCATGCCACCGGCCAGGATCGAGATGATCGAGAAGCTGATCGCGAAGTTGCTGAACGTGCTCATGCCGCGATGCAACTCCTGGGCATAGCCCAATGAATGGAGATGATCGCGGTCGTCGTCCACGGTGTCAGCCATGGAGAACCCCCTTGTGTAAGTCGCGGAACGACCGACCGGGTCCCGTGTTTCCCCCTGGGAGACCGATGGGTCAGCGAGTTCCTAGCACACCGATGAAGAAGGTTCCGACACTGGTGACGGGCGGTGGTTCAGTGAACGCCGAGCACGTCGCGATACGGCGCAGGCGCAATGCTCTCGAGGAACCAGTCGACCAGTCGCTCGGCGTTCGGCCGGCTGCGCGCCACCATCTGCTGGGTGCGCTCGATCAACTCGGCCGGGCTGGACCCGATGCGCAGCAACTCCTCCTCGCCGAACCCGACGGCCCAGCGGCGGATGATGCCCTCGTGCACCTCGGGGTGGAACTGCGTGCAGAACATCCGGCCGAGCTGCCACGCCTGCGGGCCGGACGCCGTGCGCGCCAGCTCGGTGGCGTGCGGCGGGGTGCGCACCACGTCGTAGTGCCACTCCATCCACGGACCGGGTGCGATGACGTCGGGGATGTCGGTCTCGACGTCCTGCCAACCGATCTCGGCGATCTCGGCCTTGAACACCTCGCCACCGAACGCGTGGGCCATCGACTGGCTGCCGAAGCAGATGCCGAACACCGGCACGCCACGACGGGCGGCCTCCTGCAGCATCGCCACTTCGGCCTGCACCTCGTCGGCCACGTGCGGCCAGTACACGCTCCACTCGCTGCCGAGCAGCAGCACCAGCTCGTGTCCCTCGAGCTGCGGCCAGTCGTCGACGTGCTCACGGTGGCACTCGTCGAACGAGTAGCCGTGCTCGCGGAAGCGATCGCCGATGAACCCGGCGTCGGCGTCGTTCCCGTTGGCGATCATCAGCGCACGCATCGACCCAACCGTACCCTCAGCTGGCGAAGAAGACGTTCTTGAGTTCGGTGTAGTGGTCGAGCACGTGCATGCTGTGCTCGCGTCCCAGGCCGCTCTGCTTGAAGCCGCCGAACGGGGTGGTGTACCGCACCGACGAGTTCGAGTTCACGCTGAGGGTGCCGGACTCCATTGCGCGCACCACCCGGATGGCCTTCGCGCCGTCCTGCGTCCACACCGACCCGGACAGGCCGTAGATGCTGTCGTTGCAGATGCGGATGGCGTCGGCCTCGTCGTCGAAGGGAATGACGGCGACCACCGGACCGAAGACCTCCTCGTGGCACACCGGGTGGTCGTAGGCCGGCGCGGCGATCATCACCGGGTGCCAATAGCCGGGGCCGGCGGGAACGTCACCCGTGTAGAGCGTCTCGAGGCCATCGGTGTAGCGGCGCACGCGGGCGAGATGGTCGGCGGTGACGAGCGGACCCATCGCCGTGTCGGCCGCGAGCGGATCGCCCACCTTCCACGCCTTCGCCGCGTCGATGAACAACTCCATGAAGCGGTCGTACGCGCTGCGCTGCACCAGCACGCGGCTGCGGGCGCAGCAGTCCTGGCCGGAGTTGTCGAACACGGCCCCGGGGGCCGAGGCGGCTGCCTTCTCGAGATCGGCGTCGGCGAACACGATGTTGGCGCTCTTGCCGCCGAGCTCGAGGGTCAGTCGCTTCACCTGATCCGCGCAGCCCTGCATCAGCCGCTTGCCCACCGCGGTGGAGCCGGTGAACGCCACCTTGCGCACGTCGGGATGCTCGACCAGACGCCAGCCGGCCGTCGCACCGGGACCGACGACCACGTTGAGGACGCCCTCGGGGATGCCGGCCTCGAGCGCGAGTTCACCGAGGCGGATGGTGGTGAGCGGTGTGATCTCGGCCGGCTTGATGACGGCGGTGTTGCCCGCGGCGAGTGCCGGGCCGATCTTCCACGACGCCATCAGCATCGGGAAGTTCCACGGCGTGATGAGGCCGACCACACCGAGCGGCTCGTGGAACGTGACGTTCATGCCACCCGCCACCGGGATGGTGGAGCCGGTGTGCTTCTCGACCGCGCCGGCGAAGTAGTGCAGCACGTCGGCGACCGCATTGGCGCACCAGCGACTGCTGCCGATGGGCATGCCCATGTTCGCGGTCTCGAGCTGCGCCAACTCCTCGGCGTGCTGACCCACGGTGTCCGCGAAGCGACGCAGCAGCCGGGTGCGGTCGGCGGGCGCCATCGCTCGCCACGCCGGGCCGGCGGCGACTGCCTTGGCGACGGCGGCGTCGACGTCGTCGACGGTCGCGTGGGTGAGCTGAGCGATGACCTCTTCGGTCGCCGGGTTGCGCAGGATCATGGTGTCGGTCACGGGTTGGAGGGTAGCCCTGGCCCATCGGTCAGAATGAGGTCGATGAGCACTCCGCCGCCTCTGATCGCGCTGTGCGCCCGCACGCTCACGTTCTCGGACGAGGGCAAGCGCGATGCGTTCAGCAGCAGCCAGCCCTACAGCCGGGCCGTCGCCCGGGCGGGCGGTGTGCCGGTGCTGGTGCCGCCGATCAAGGAGCTGTCACGCAACGCGCTCACCGTGTTGCAGCACTTCGACGGGGTGTTGCTGCCGGGCGGCGGCGACGTGGACCCGCGGCGTTACGGGCAGGAGCCCGACGACGACACGTTGTACGGCATCGTGCCCGCGCACGACGACCTCGACATCGCCGTGTGCCTCGCGGCCATCGAGCTCGACCTGCCGATGCTGGCGCTGTGCCGAGGCATGCAGGTGCTCAACGTCGCGTTGGGTGGCACGCTCGTGCAGGACATCGGCAACAGCGACCACTGGATGCGCGAGCACGCCGTGCAGTTGACCGAGGGCTGCAGGCTGGCCGAGGCCGCCGGCACCACGGATCTGCAGCACTGCCATTCGGTGCACCACCAGGGACTCGGCGACCTGGCGGAGCCGCTCGTCGCCTGCGGGTGGGCGCCCGACGGCCAACTGGAGGCCGTGGAGCTGCCCGGCGCGACGTGGGTGGTGGGCGCACAGTGGCACCCGGAGGACACCGCGACGCACACTCCGCAGCAGCAGGCGATCTACGACGAACTGGTTCGCCGTGCCGCCACGCACGCGGCACGCCACGCGTAGGCTGCGGCGATGAGCCCTCTCGTCCTGATCGTCGGCCGGATGGCGGGTGACGCGAAGGGTGTGCGTGGCGAGCCGTTCGCCGCCGGCCGCCGCTACTTCCACGCCGTCGCCAACGCCGGCGGCACGCCGCTGATGCTGCCGCCGATCCTGTCGTTGGTCGACGATGTGCCCGACCTGTTGCGCCGAGTCGATGCCATCGTGCTGCACGGTGGCGGTGATGTCGACCCGCGCCACTACGGCCAGGAGCCGTCAGCGGAACAGTTGTACGGCATCGTCGAGGAGCACGACGAGGTGGAACTGGCCGTCGTCCGCGCCGCGCTCGAGCAGGACGTGCCGATGCTCGCGATCTGCCGTGGCATGCAGGTGCTCAACGTCGCGCTCGGCGGCACGCTGCAGCAGCACATCGGCACCGAGGACCACTGGATGGAGTACACGCAGGTGTCCCTCGATCACGGCTCGCTCGTCGCCGAGGCGATGGGCACCACCCACCCCGACGCCTGTCACTGCGTGCACCACCAGGCACTCGACGTCGTGGCGCCCGAACTCGAGGTCACCGGCCGCACGGCCGACGGCATCGTTCACGCCGCCGACCTGCGCGGCGCCCGGTGGTGCGTCGCCACGCAGTGGCACCCCGAGGACTCCGCCGACGGCGATCCCCAGCAGCAGCGCCTGTTCGCGGCGCTGCTCGCCCACGCCTGAGCGAGGACGCGCAGGCCCGCCGGATCAGGAGAGGTGGTCGGGCGCGATCAGCGACACCCGGATCGCGCTTCGCGCCCACGGGCGCGACTCCCCGACAGATCGGACGGGTGACGCGCCCGTGGGTCCGAATGACGACAGCACTGAACCGTGGTTCGCGTCGATATGGTCCGCCATGCGGCTTTCCCCTTTCCGTCAACGACGACGAAGGGACGCCCGATGGGGAACATGCACCGCCTGGTCGACGAGTGGTTCCGCTCGCACCACGGCATCATCGGCAAGGAAGGAATGGAACGCTGCGGACTGTCGTCGCGCACCGCTCAACGGTGGGCGGACGAGCGTCGGCTCGAACGGCTGATGCCCGGCGTGTACCGCAGTCCCCAGTGGCCGGACTCGCTCGAGCAACGGTGCGCTGCTGCATGCGCTCGCAACGAGTCGGTGCTGATCAGCTTCACGACCGGGCTCAAGCTCTGGGGCCGGCGCAGTGTGGAGAATCGCAGCGTGCATGCGCTGGTACACCACGGGGCCACACCGGAGTTGCCGGCGGTCGTGGTCCACCGCTGCCGTCAGATCGACCCGGTCGACATCGTCGAACGACCCGATGGCATCCGTGTCGCCAGCCCGCCGAGATGCCTCTTCGACGCAGCCGACATGTTGGGTTTCGTGACCACGCGCTCGGTGCTCGAGCAGATGCTGCGCGACCGGATGTGCACCGTCGAGACCATGGTCGACACCACGTCGAGGCTCTACCACCCGAACCGGCCGGGGTCTCGCACGATGCGCGCCGTGCTCGAGTCGAAGCCACGCTGGCAACAGGCGCTCCACTCGGAGTTGGAGTTGCGCGTGCTCCTCGAGATCGAACGCCAGGGGTTACCCGCGCCGCTCGCCCAATGCCCGGTCACACTGCCGGACGGTTCGGTCATCCACCTCGACTTCGGCTGGCCCGACTGGAAGGTCGGCATCGAGGTCGACGACCCGACCTGGCACGACGGGTCGCTGGAGTCGCAGCGTGACGCTCGACGGGATCGGAAGGCGACGATGGTCGGCTGGTTCATCGCCCGGATCACTCGCCTGGACGTGGAGGGCCCGGTCCACGAAGCCGTCAGCGATGTCGGCGCGATCATCCGCGCTCGTGCGGCGTGACCTGTCGCATCACGCGCCCAAGGGCGCGATCCACCACTTGATGTGTCGCATTCCGGCCCCGTGGGCGATGCCGGCGACATGATCGGCGGGTTTCGCGCCCGACCGGGCAGCTGATCGGCGGGTTTCGCGCCCGACCTCCCACCGATTTGGCGGGAGTCGCGCCCGACGTGCCGGATCAGGGGGCGAGGGAGACGAGCCAGTCGGGGAAGAAGCCGACGACGAGGGTGAAGGCCACGGCGAGCGTGATGCCGATGTTCAGGTACGCGGGGACACGCACCTGCTCGCGGGCGTCGTCGCCTGCCTCAGGCTCGGCGATCCACATCGAGATCATGATCCGCAGGTACAGGTAGGCGGCGATCACCGCAGCGGCCATCGCGACGACGGCGAGCACATTGCTGTCGGCATCGACCGCAGCGCGGATGACGCCGAACTTGGCGATGAAGCCGGCCGTCAGCGGCACGCCGGCCTGGGCGAGCAGCAGCACGGTCATGCCCATTGCCAGCGCCGGACGAGCACGGCCGAGACCCCGGAACGCACCGAGGTCGGTGGCGCCGTCGCCGGTGCGACCGACCGCCGTGACGACGCCCCACGTGCCGAGCGCGAGGACCGAGTAGATCATCGTGTACAGCAGAACCGACGAACGGCCGTCATTGGCGACACCACCGGCGGTGCGCGAGGCGGCCTCGACACCCACCAGCATGAATCCGGCGTGGCTGACGCTGGAGAACGCGAGCATGCGCTTCACGTTGGTCTGCACCACGGCCATCATCGAGCCACCGAGGATCGTGATGGCGGCCAGCACCCACACCACCGGGCGGTAGTCGTTGCTGAAGTTGGGCAGTGCCTCGAGCAGCACGCGCAGCATCGCGGCGAAGGCCGCGGCCTTGGCGGCGGATGCCATGAAACCGCTCACCGGGGTGGGTGCACCCTCGTACACGTCGGGTGCCCAGAAGTGGAACGGCACTGCGGCGACCTTGAACGCCAGGCCGACGAGCAGCAACGCCACACCGGCCAGCAGCATTGCGTCGTCGCCGGGGCGGGTCAGCGGCAGCGACTGGCTGAGCGCCGACAGGATGCGGTCGAAGTTCGTGCTGCCGGTGCCGCCGTAGATCAGCGCGACGCCGTAGAGGAAGATCGCCGACGACACGCCGCCGAGCACGAAGTACTTGAGGCCGCTTTCCTGGCTCTGGATCCGCTTACGGTGGCTGGCAGCCAGCACGTACAGCGCGATCGACAGGATCTCCAGGCCGAGGAACAGGACCACGAGGTCGTTGGCCGACCCCATGACGATGCCGCCGATGGCGGCCATCATGTACAGCGCGTAGATCTCCGGGCCGTCCAGGCCTTCACGACGCAGGTAGTCGTCGGTCACCAACGAGGCCAGGAAGACGGCCACGCTGATGGTGGCGATCACCCAGACCGACATGTGGTCGAAGTGCATCGCGTTGCCGACGAGCAGCTTCGGACCGTCGACGTCGATGCGATGCCACAGCGGGAAGCACAGCCCCAACGATCCGAGCGCCACAGCAGCGCTGAACGTCGCGTACCAGCGCTTCGGCCACACCGGCGTCAGCGCGGCGACGACGAGCAGCACCATGGCGCCGCCCAGCAGCACCAACAGCGGGCTGAGCTCCAACCAGCCGATCTTCGGCCCCTGCAGCGTGTCGGCAGCGAGCACGCCCATCACCCTTCTCCCTTTTCAGTGGCCGGCACCTGCCAGGTCGAGTGCTCCTGGACGTGCTCGAGCAGCTTGTCGACCGACGGCTCGATGCGGTCGAGCATCGGCTTGGGGAAGACGCCGGTGAACACGATGATGGCGAGGAAGGGCAGCAGCAGCATGCCCTCCTTCCAGCGCAGTTCGCGGAACGTGCGGTTGTCCTCGTCGGGCTCGCCGTGGAACACACGCTGGTAGGCCCAGAGCAGATACAGCGCGGCGAGGATCACACCGGTGGCGGCGACCACCACCCACCAACGGGCGGTGCCGAACGAACCGATCAGGACGAGGAACTCGCCCACGAAACCGTTCAGGCCGGGCACGCCGATGCTGGAGAGCATCACCACCATGAAGGCGGCGGCGAACACCGGTGCCACCTTCTGCAGGCCGCGCAGCTTGGCGATCTCTCGGGTGTGGCGGCGCTCGTAGATCATGCCCACGAGGAGGAACAGCGCGCCGGTGCTGATGCCGTGGTTGATGTTCTGCATCACGCCACCGGTGATCGCCTGCGAGGTGAGCGCGAACGTGCCGAGCACGATGAAGCCGAGGTGCGCGACCGACGAGAACGCGACGACGCGCTTCAGGTCGGTCTGCATCGTCGCGGCGACCGCACCCCACAGGATGCCGATGGTGGCGAGCGTCAGGAAGACCGGACGGGCCCAGACGGCGGCCTCCGGGAACAGGTACACCCCGAAGCGCAACAGGCCGTAGGTGCCCATCTTCAACAGCACGCCGGCGAGGATCACCGAACCACCGGTGGGCGCCTGCGTGTGCGCGTCGGGCAGCCACGTGTGCAACGGGAACAGCGGCACTTTCACCGCGAACGCGATCGCGAACGAGAAGAACAGCCATCGTCCCGTACCGGCGGCGAACGACCCGTTCTCGGCGATCTTCACGAGGTCGAACGTCACCTGTCCGTTGTCGGCCTTGGCGATGATCGCCGTGGCGATGATGCCGACGAGCATGAACGCCGAGCCGATCATCGTGAAGAGGAAGAACTTCGTCGCCGCGTAGATGCGGTCGTCGTAACCCCATCCGCCGATGAGGAAGTACATCGGCACGAGCACGATCTCGAAGAAGATGAAGAACA
>JBMOGW010000069.1:0-14588 GCA_049318165.1 Ilumatobacteraceae bacterium | reverse complement strand
GCACCATCCGGAACAATGCGCCTTCGCCGAGGCCGAAGCCCTCGAGCATCTCGGCCCGCTCGGCCGGGTCGGTGATCGTGGCGGCCTCGGCCTCCAGCTGCACGCACATGCCGATCACCTCGACGTTGTCGCCCGCCGACTGGAACTCGTCGCGCACGCGCTGTTCGACCGCGGGGATCGTGTCGAGCTCGTTCTCGCCCACGTTGACGACGGCCAGCACCGAGCGGTTGGTGAGCAGGAAGTACGGCTGCAACTGTTCGCGCCACTCGGCCTTCAGGCCGGCGCGGTACAGGGGGCGGCCTTCGCTGAGCGCGTCGTACGCGGCCTGCAGTGCCTCCAGCTCGGCGGCTGCGCCCTTGTCGAGCTTCGCCTGACGAGTGGCCTGGGTGAGCCGCTTCTCGACGGTCTCGAGGTCGGCCAGCGCCAGTTCGATCTCGACCACGCGCAGGTGCTCGATCGGGTCGGACGGGCCGGGCACGTCGTCATCGACGAACGCTCGAAGCACGAACACGATGGCGTCGACTTCGCGGATGTTGGCGAGGAACTTGTTGCCCAGACCCTCACCCTTCGACGCGCCTTCGACGAGGCCGCCGATGTCGACCACCTGCACCGCGGCGTGGACGAGCGTCTTCGTCTTCGACATCGCGCCGAGCCGGTCGACGCGGTCGTCCGGGACCTTGGCGACGCCGATGTTCGGGTCCTTGGTGGCGAAGGCGTAGGGGGCGGCGAGCGCGCCGCCACCCGTGAGCGCGTTGTACAGCGAGCTCTTGCCCGCGTTGGGGAGGCCGACCAGGCCGAAGCGTTCCATGACGGGCGCCAGGCTACCGGGCAGGTGCGTCGCGGGGATTTTGCCGATCTGCGGATCTCGCCGTGCCCAGTGGGACCGTGACACCGAACGCCCTTCGTCCCCTCGCCGTCGCCGCCCTGGTGTCGGTCATCCTCCTCGGCGCGTGGCGCCCCTCCGGGGCCGCTGCGGCGAACCGTGTCCGCGCCACGCAACCGGCCCCGCTGCCGGTCGGTTGCGTGGCGCACAGTTCGTTCAGCGACGGCGCCGACGTGGCGGGCGACTACCGCTGCGCCGGCCTGGCGGTCGACTTCCACACGGCCGGCGCCCGAACCAGCCCGGGCCCGATCTGGGCCGGACAATGGCTGTTCCGCGACGAGACCGGCCGCTACCGCACCGGCACCTGCACGTTCAACCGTGGCACGCACCCGACGGCGTCGAGCCCGTCGCAGGTGGTGTCGCAGCGGTTCCCCAACGACCCGGGCGGCGCCAAGGCGGGATACCTGGCCTGGCGATACGGCGGCACGACCGACGCGATGACGGCGGCGGCGATGTGGGCCGTGTTCCACCACTACGCGCTCGACCCTGCGGGGAGCAACCGCAGTGCCGACCCGACTGCACCGCTGGTGCCTCGTCTCGATCGGATCGCGGCGATGAGCGGCCGTCCCGACCTGCAGGCCGTGGCGGTCGCCCTCGATGCGGAGGCGCGCCGACTCGCAGCGCACCCCTGGGCGCTCGGCGTCGCCGCCCGCCCGACCGTCGGCGGCGACGTCGTGATCTCGGTCGCCGTGATGTCCGGCGACACGCCGGTACCCGATCGCCCCGTCATGGTCCTGGTGAGTGGCGACGACGTCTCCCGCACCGCCACCACCGGTGAGGACGGGACGGCCACGGTGACGGTGCCCTTCCCCCCGGGGCCCGTCACCGTGGCGGCGACCACCGAGGCACCCGGACCGGTGCTCGTGTACCGCGGCACGCCGGCGTCACCGAACCCGCTGGGCGCCCAGACCCTCGCGGTGGCCGGCGCCCCGAAGGTGCTGCGCGCCACAGCGAGCCTCGCTGCGCCGCCCACCACGACGATCCCGCCGACCACGACCGCCGCCCCGACCACGACCGCCGCCCCGACCACGACGACCCTGCCGTCGACCACGACGACCGTGGCACCCACCACCACGGTCCCGGCCGCGACGACCACGGTCGCCCGGATCCCGCCGGTCACGACGGCCCCGCCCACCGTGCCCCCGACCGTGCCGCCCACGGTCCCGCCCACCCTTCCGACGACGGTGCCGGTCAGCACGCCGCTGCCTCGAACCGGCCGGGGCACCGACAGCCTGATCGCCTGGCTGGGTGCGGCTCTGCTCGTCGGCGGCGCCGGGCTGCTCGGCACCGTCCGCCGGCGGCGCGGTATCCTTACCTCAACGAGTCAGTAAGGAGTCGACATGGACGTTGCCGCACGAATGACCTCGAAGGGTCAGATCACCGTGCCCAAGGCGGTCCGTGACGCGCTCGGCCTCGAGGAGGGCGACGAGGTCGTGTTCCGGGTCGAGGGTGATCGGGCCGTGTTGGCGCGGACCCCCGACTTCCTCGCCCTGGCGGGAACCATCGAGGTGCCTGCAGCCCGCCGCGGTGCACCGTGGGCTGAGGCCGTCGACGTGGCGCGCGTCAGGCGGGCCGCTGCCCGCCGATGACGGCCTTCGTCGACACCAACGTCCTCGTTCGCCATCTCACCGGGGATCCGCCTGCCATGGCCGCTCGGGCCACTGCGTTCCTCACCGAACAGCCGGCGCTGTACCTCGCCGACCTGATCGTCGCGGAGACGGTGTACGTGCTGGAGTCGTTCTTCGAGGCGCCGAGGCACCAGATCGCCGCGGCCATGCGATCGCTGGTGTCGATGCGCTCGATGGTCACGGCCGACCCGGCGCTGCTGCTCCGGGCTGTCGAGGTCTACGAGGTGCACCGTCTCGACTTCGCCGAGGCATATCTCGTCGCGAACGCAGAACGCTCCGGAGTCGGTGCCGTCGCGTCATTCGACCGGGCCGTCGAACGCATGCCGACCGTGCGCCGTGTCGAACCCTGACGGGCCACCGGCGCGTCACGGGGGCGGGCCGGCCCTCGTAACATCGGGGCGATGACCCCGGTGGAAGCGCTCGAGCGAGTGGTGCACTGCCTGGACCGCGCGCACGAGTCCGGCTTCAAGACCAAGGCCTTCGTCCGCGCGCTCGACGTGGTGCGCGCCACCCCGCCGGCCGAGATCGAAGCCCGCGTCGCCGACGGCACCCTCACCGACCTCGACGGCATCGGCGACTCGTCCGCCACCGTCATCCGCGAGGCACTCGCCGGCAGCACCGTCTACCTCGACACGCTCGACGCGAAGACGCAGGTGCGGATGACCGAGGGCGGCGCCCGCTACCGCCAGGCCCTACGCGGCGACCTGCACCTGCACAGCCGCTGGAGTGACGGCGGCGCGACGATCGAGGCGATGGCTGCCACGGCGATCGCGCTCGGCCACGAGTACATGGTGCTCACCGACCATTCGCCGCGGCTCACGGTGGCGCATGGGCTGAGTGCGGAGCGTCTGGCCCAGCAACTGGCCGACGTGGCGGAACTGAACCGGCAGCTCGCCCCGTTCCGCATCCTCACCGGCATCGAGGTCGACATCCTCGAGGACGGCACCCTCGATCACTCCGACGAGGTGCTGTCGCAACTCGATGTGGTCGTCGCCAGCGTGCACAGCAAGTTGCGCATGGACGGTCAGCAGATGACCGAGCGGATGGTGCGCGCGGTGGCGAGTCCGCACGTCGACATTCTCGGCCACTGCACGGGTCGGTTGATCGGCAAGCGCGATCCGTCGTCGTTCGACCCGGACTACGTGTTCGCAGCCTGCGCCGCGTTCCACACCGCGGTGGAGATCAACTCCCGGCCGGAACGACTCGACCCGCCACGTCCGCTGCTGCAGATCGCTGTCGACCACGGCTGCTGGTTCTCGATCGACAGCGACGCCCACAGCACCGGCCAGCTGGAATGGCAGCCCCTCGGCTGCGACCGCGCCGCCGAAGTGGGCGTGCCGATCGACCGGATCATCAACACCTTCGCGCTCGATGAGCTCCTCCGTTGGGTCTCGGGTGGGGTGCCCGGTAGCATCTGATCCCTATGTCGAAGAAGACCAAGAAGCGCAAGGCCCGCCTGCGCCGCAGCAAGGCGAACCACGGCAAGCGTCCCAACATGGGGCGTGGCTGACACACCCTTGACCCCTTCGCCCGCCACCCGGCGAGGCGAGGCGGTCGACGTCGTTCACGGCGTCGAGGTGCACGACCCCTACCGGTGGCTGGAGGACGGAACGTCGTCCAAGGTCATCGACTGGGTTGCCGATCACAACCAACGAACGAGACAGGCGCTCGATGCCAGGCCCTCCAGGGGCAGGTGGCACGAGCGCCTTTCCGCGCTCGTGGGCCTGCCGACCGTCCTCGAAGCGCAGGTCGCCGGCGATCGACTGTTCGTGGTCGAGCGCGGTGCGGGCGCCGACCAGTACGCCCTGGTCCTGCACAGCGCGGTCGACCCGGACGCACCCGCCAGGGTGTTGATCGATCCGGCGACGATGGCCGCCGACGGGGCCGTCGCGCTCGACTGGTTCCACCCGTCGCACGACGGCCATCTGGTCGCCTACGGCGTCAGCGAGGGTGGCACCGAGCACTCGACATTGCACGTGCTGCGCGTCGACAGTGGCGAACTGGTCACCGACCGCATCCCCGAGACCCGCGGCGCGAGTGTGGCCTGGCTGCCCGACGGCAGCGGCTTCTGGTACACCGTCTACCCCGCGGGTGACGAGTACCACCGCCATGTGCGCTTCCACCGCCTCGGCACGCCGCACACCGACGACCCGGTCGTGTTCGATCGCCTGGCGACCCCGGAGACCTGGCCCGACGTGAGCGTCGGCCCCGACGGCCGCTGGGTGCTCGTGCACGCCATGGTCGGCTGGGGTCGCACCGACGTCCACCTGCTCGACTCGGTCACCGGCACCTGGACGGTGGTGGTGGAGGGTGTCGACGCGCTCACCGGTTTCCGCATCGACGGCGACTCACTGCTCGGCGTCACCACGCTGGATGCACCGAACGGGCGCGTGGTGCGGGCGCCCCTCGCCGACCCGGCCACCTGGACGACGATCATCGCCGAACGCCCCGACGCGGTGGTCAGCCGTGTCGCCCGGTGCGGCGACGAACTGCTGCTGGTGGTCAGCGAAGTGGCCGTCGATCGCATCGAGCGCTATCCGCTGACCGGCGGCGCGCCCTTCGCGACCATCGATCTCGGCGCCGCGAGCGTGGTGGCACTCGATGCCGACCGCGACACGGGCCGCGCCTTCGTCGCCATCGGCACGTTCACCGCGCCCGTCGGGCTCAGCCGCTTCACTGCCGCCGACGGGTTGCAGGCGTGGATCGAGGCAGGTGGGGATGCGCTGCCGGCGATGACGGTGCGCCAGGTGTTCTACCCGTCGCTCGACGGCACGATGATCCCGGTGTTCGTGGCGCACCGCGCCGACGTGGTGCCGTCTGCCGAGACGCCGCTGATCCTCACCGGGTACGGCGGGTTCGCCATCTCCGAGTCGCCGATCTGGATGCCCAACCTGGCCGCCTGGTGCGGCGCCGGCGGTGTCTACGCCATCGCCGGCCTGCGCGGCGGCTACGAGTACGGCGAGGCCTGGCACCAGGCCGGCCGCCGCGAGCTCAAGCAGCGCGTGTTCGACGACTTCCACGCCGCCGCCGACTGGTTGGTGGCCGAGGGCTGGACGAGCCGGGCGCTGCTCGCCGTGCACGGCGGCAGCAACGGCGGGCTGTTGATGGGCGCGGCGATGACGCAACGCCCCGACCTGGCCCCGGCGGTGTGGTGTGCGGTCCCGCTGCTCGACATGATCCGCTTCCCGCAGTTCCTGATCGCCCGGTTGTGGACCGACGAGTACGGCGACCCCGACGTGGAGGACGAGTTCCACTGGTTGTGGGGCTACTCGCCGTACCACCACGTGCACGAGGGGCAGGCGTACCCGGCGGTGCTGTTCACCACGGCGGAGGGTGACACGAGGGTGGACCCCTGCCACGCCCGCAAGATGGCGGCGGCGCTGACGCACGCGTCGTCGTCTCAGGACGAGCGGCCGATCCTGCTGGCGCAGGCGGGTCGCGCCGGACACGGCGTCGGCAAGCCCGCTGCGATGCGGGTCGCCGAAGGTGCCGACGTGCTGGCGTTCTTCAGCTGGCAGTTGGACATCGAGGACCGAGTGTGAACGCGCGCATCGTCGAGCTGACCGTCGAGTCGCCGGTGGATCGCTGGCGCGAACTGGGACTGCACATCGACGACGACGGTGTCGCGCAGATCGGCGGCGTTCGTCTTCGTTTCGTGCCCGGCGACAGGGGAGTGGTGGGCTGGGGCCTCGATGGCTCGGCCACCGCGGCGACCGACATCGACGGGCTCGCGACCACGCACGTCGCCGCGTGCGATGGCGAGCCGCATCCGCACCCGCTGCGCGTGCTGGGCTTCGATCACGTCGTGGTGATGACGTCGTCACTCGAACGCACGTGCGGAGCCATCGAGGCTGCCACGGGCGCCGAGTTGCGCCGCATCCGCGAGGCCGGCCCGGTGCGGCAGGGTTTCCACCGCCTCGGTGAGGTGATCGTCGAGGTGGTCGAGAGCGAGCGGTTCACGTTGCCGACCGCGGCGTTCTGGGGTTTCGTCTGGAACGTGGAAGACCTGTACGCCGCGTGCGACCACCTCGGCCCCGAGCGCGTCGGCCTGCCGAAGTCGGCCGTGCAGAGCGGCCGCTTCATCGCCACGGTCCGGTCCGCCGCTGCGCCAGGTGTTGCGCTGGCGTTGATGACGCCGCGTTGACGCGCCGCCGTACACCGACCTGGGTCACACCGGTCCGATGACGCCCCACGCCGATCCGTCGACCGTAGAATCGGCCTTCATGTCGCGTAGCTACCGGACGCTCGCTCTCGCCCTGCTCGGCGTGCTGGTCATCGTCGGGCTCGCGCAGGTGGCCACCGGTCACGACGGCAAGGAACCGCCGGCAGCCGGCCCGGTCTCGACCGATGCGGTCGGCACCGATGGGGTGCCTCCCGGCACGGACCCGTCGGCCACCGCCAGCGCTCAGCCGACCGACTCAGCCGGCTCGCAGGTGGCCACCGACGAAGCCGATGGCACGGCGCCGGAGGCACCGACCAGCACGGCCGCACCCGCCCCCGGCGACTGCACCGTCACCGAATCGATGCAGCTCGGTGCGAGCGGCGACCAGGTGGCATGCCTGCAGTCGCAGCTGGCCAAGGCCGGCTTCACGGTGTCATCGCCCAATGGTGCGTTCGACGACGCCACCGACCGAGCGGTGCGCGCCTTTCAGCAGTCGAAGTCGCTCGAGGTGGACGGCATCGCCGGCCGCAAGACGGCGCAATCGCTCGGCATCTGGGGCGGCCCGACCGGGCCTCAACCGGCGACCGACGGCGATTGCCCCGACACGGCGCACGGCGCCATCGTCGACCGTGCCAATCAGCGTGGCGCGCTGTGCGAGCGCGGTGCGATCACCTATCAGTTCCCGATCACGTCGGCCTGGAGCCAGCCGGACCCTGGCGTGTACCCCGTCTACGCGAAGGACCTCAACGCGAGCAGCACCTTCGGTGGCCACTACAGCACGATGACTCACTTCGTGGCGTTCACTCGCGGCAAGTACAAGGGCGCCCGCGTCGCGTTCCACAGCGTGCCGAAGTTGCCGAGCGGCGAGTGGGTGATGCCGCTCGACGGTGTCGGCACCGAGCAGTACCACGGCCAGTCGAGCGGCTGCATCCGTGTGCTGCCCGACGACGCGGTGAAGATCTGGGACTGGCTCGGTCAGGGCGACAAGGTCCACGTCATCAGCTGACGCGTCAGCCGGCCTGCAGTCGGCGCCCGTCAGGGGTCGACGTCGGCGTCCTCGTCACTGCTGGTGTTCAGGAACGCCTTGCCCTCGGCGCAGTCGGCCTGCAGCGGGCACCAGCGGCAGGCGATACCGGGGCGCTTCACCGGCGGACGGTCCTCGACCTTCAGCTCGATGTGCCGCTCGATGCCCTCCATCGAGCGGTGCAGCGCAGCCTGGAGGATGCCCTCGGTGACGTCCTCGGCCTCGCTCTCCGCGTAGTCGAGGTAGTACGTCACCAACTTGCGCGGCGGCACGGCCTGGCGCAGCGTCTGCACCAGTGCGTAGAAGCGCAGGTCGTCGCGGTGATGCGCGGAACGGCCGCCGCTCTTGAAGTCGACGATCAGCAGTCGAGCCTCGCGTCCCTGTGGGCGGCCGACCTGCAGGTCGACCTTGCCGGAGAACTCGATGGTGCCCGGCGGCTTCCACTTCACCACGGCCTCGAGCACGGGCTGCGAGGCCACGGGGATGGGCGGGAAGTCCTGCAGGAACTTGGTGGTGCGGTCGATGGCGCGGCTGCGCAGTTCGGCCCATTCGCCGTCGGTGAGCCCGGCGACGAACGCACCGCGGCCGTCGGGCTGGTCGGCGAAGCGGGCCATGGCCTCGTCGACGACGGAAGCCGGGTGCGGCTCGCCGCGCCAGTTCAAGGCCAGTTCGATGGCCTTGTGCGCCACGAAGCCCGCGGCTGTGGACGGCTTCCACGCGAACTCGTCGGGCGTCATGTAGAGCACCTCGCAGCCGTGCACGCGGCTCAGGAAGCTCTTGCTCACCCACAGCGTCTCACCCTGCAGGCGCGTGCTGAGGTCGGCGATCTCCTCGGCGGCCATGCCGACCAGTTCGTCGATGAACTCGTCGTCGAACAGCACGGGCTGGTCGGGTCGACGCAGCAGGGCGAGGGTGCGTTCCTGGGTGGGCGTGAGCGGGGTGGGCGCGGGCGCGCCGGACACGATCGGAGGACTGTCGGTCACGCGTCGGAGGCTAGAGGAACCCTGTGACACCCCTCTGGCACCATGCAGCCATGGCCACCCAGCACACCACGCTCGACTTCGCCACCGCCGCCCGCCAACTGGGTCGCGAGGCGCGCCGGCGCGGGCTGGTGGCTCCCAGCTTCCGCTGCCCGCCGCGCATCGTGGGGGTCGATCGCTCACTGCGCCGGCACCCCAACGGTGCCGTCGTCGCCGTGCAGTTGAAGGGCCGACCGTGGCTCGCCGTGCTCGGCGACATGATCGAGGGCGTCGTGGTCGCCAACCGGTTGCAGCCGCCGCACGCCGACCGGCTGCGCACCGAACTGTGGACGGCCCTCACCGGCGAAGCGGTCTCGGCGCCGCCGTCTCGTCCCACTCAGACGCCGCCCGTACGCCGGGTGGCGTGACGCGTCACTGTGGCAGGTACGCCACCATCACGATCGTCTTCCCCGGTGGGACGGCGCCCTTGGCCGCCACCAGTTCGTCGCTGTCGAACGCCGAGGCGCCGAGCGTGATCACCACCACCAGGTCGCCGTCGCGCGACATGTAGCCGCGCTCCAGCACGTCCTTCAGGCCGAGGTCCTGCGAGCCCAGATCGCGGTAGCCGGCATCGGTCATCGCGTCGGCCCATGCCTGGTCGGCGACGTCTCGCGCCTCGTCGGTCACCCACGTCTGGCCGTAGCCGAGGCCATCGGTCAGCCCGAGGGCGGCCTTCACGGCGGGAATGTCCTGCAGCGTGTGGCCGGTCGGCACCGGCAGGTCGCCCCACCACGACGGCCGCTCGACCGCCGGGTCCGGGTCGCAGGTGGTGTCGGGGTCGGGCAGCGTGCGATCGGCGAGGACCGCTGCCTCGATGTCGGTCACGCACGTGCTCACCAGCAACTGGCCGTGGCCTTCCCCGGTGAACGTGACCATGCGGGCGTTCGGTCCGAGGGCTGCGGTCATCTCCTTCGCCCAGCGGATCGGTGTCGCGGGGTCCTTCGTGCCACCGATCACCACGATCGGGGCGTCGCCCTCGTATGCGATCTCGGTCGGCTGCTGCGACGGCATCAGGTCGGCGCACTCACTCGACTCGGAGAAGTCGTCGACGGTCAGGTCGGCGCCGAAGCGCGGCGCCTGACGCTTGATCGTCACGAGCAGCGCCTCGGGGTCGTCCGGGGGTTGTTGCTCGATGCCGCTCGCACACTGGATGACGGTCAGCGATTGGAACAGCGTGTCGAACGTGCCGTCGGCATTGCGCCCGCTGTAGGCGTCGGCCAGCGACAGCAGGCCGCTGCCGTCGCCGCGTTCGGCATTCGCCAGTGCAGCACCGAGGACGGGCCAGTCACTCTCGCTGTACAGCGCGGCCTGGGTCGCGGTGTCCATCGTGGCCTGGTTGATCGGGCGGCCATCGGCGTCGGCCAGCGGTGACTCGTCGAGCATGGTGCGCAGGGTGTCCCAGCGCTTCCCGACGTCGGCGGTGCGGAAGGCGCACTCGTCGGTGCCTTCGCACCACGAACGCCAGTCGTCGAACGCCGTTTCGAACCCGACGATCTGGGTGAGGTACTGCTCGTCGACCGAGTCACCGTTCGGTTCGTACGCGCTGTCGAGCGCCATTGCCCGCACGCGGTCGGGGAACAGGGTGGCGTACACCGCGCCGAGGTAGGTGCCATAGCTGATGCCGAGGTAGCTGATCTGGTCGTCGCCCATTGCGTCGCGGATCTCGTCCATGTCGCGGGCGGTGGCCTCGGTGGAATAGAAGCGCAGCGTGTCGCCGTACTTCTGCGTGCAGCCGTCGACGAAGCCTCGGTCGGACTCGGCCAACAGTTGCTCCTCCTCGGGGGTGTCCGGGGTGTCGTCGAGGTACAGGTGGCGGTCGGTGAAGGCGTCGTCGACGCATCGGATGCCGTTGCTGCGGTCGACGCCGCGCGGGTCGAACCCGACGATGTCGAACGCACCGAGTCCGAGTTGCGACTGGACCACGGTGCCGCTGTAGGCGACGAGATCGAAGCCGGAGCCGCCGGGCCCACCGGGGTTCATCAGCACGGCGCCCTCACGCCGGTCGGTGGCCGGTACCCGCACGAGTGCGAGGTCGATCGTGTCACCACCCGGGTTCGAGTGGTCCAGTGGCACCGTCAGCGTGCCGCACTCCAGCGTGTCGTCGGTGACGGCGTCATCCGTGCACGGCCCCCACTCCATCGAGTCGACCAGTTGCCCGCCGTCGCTCGTGTCGGGTGCTGCGTCGCCCCCTGCGTCCCGAGCCGTCGCGGTCACGCCCGCGCCGGAGCTGCACCCGGCCACCGCGAGCAACGCCGCGGCGAGGAGGACACGCGTGCCCGCTCGCATCGAGGTGCACGGTACCGCCCGGATGTGAGTGTGCGAGCGCGTCGCGGGTCGATCGGCCCGAGGACCGCAGGGTGGTCGTGGTCGATCGGTCAGACGGCGCGGCCGAGGAACTTGAGGAACTCGGTCTGCAGGTCGTCGCCCTCGGCGGGCTCGATCTTCGGGCCGAACACGCCGGGCTGACGGATCATTGCGTCCATCGGCTTCAGGCCCGAGTAGCCGCGCTCGACGGCGTCCTGGTCGAGGCGCTCGTCGCCGCCCACGGCGCGAGCCAGATCCCATGTGTGCACCAGCACGTCCATGCACATGAAGCGGCCGATCATCTGCTCGGCCGGCATCGGGCCGGCCGGGCCGGGGACCGGGGTGCTCAGGTCGCCGGTCGTCGCCGCGCCGAGCATGCGATCGCGTGCGGCGGTCCAACTGCCGACGGGGTCGGCGGCGTCGAACTCGCCGGGCTGCGTGCCGGTGAGCGCGGCGGCCATTCCGTTGAAGTTGCGCGAGATGTGGGCCACCACGTCGGTGGCGGTCCAACCCTCGCACGGTGCCGGGTTGCTCCAGCTGTCGGCGGGCGCGGCCTGAACTCGGGCGTCGAACTCGTTGACGAGGTGGGTGAGGCGGTCGATCACTTCGGTGCTCATGGTGTGGACCGTAGCCGGGTGGGCATGGCGGTCCCGACCGGGACCGTCAGGCGTTGCCCGGCCCGGTGCGGAACAGGCCGAGGTCGGCGAACGTGCCACCGAGCACCGTGGACGAACCGCCGCCCATCCAACCGTCGAGCAGCGATGCGTAGTACGACCGGAAGTCGACGTGGTGTCCCATGCGTGCCCATCGGCTGAGGCCGGCGAGTGACGGCCGCTGGCCGTAGATGCCGCCCTTGACGTTGCGGCCGAACACCAGTTGCGGGGCAGCCGAGCCGTGATCGGTGCCGAGGCTCTGGTTCGCCCACGACGTGCGGCCGAATTCGGAGAACGTGGCGACCGTGACTCGCGACGCCCACGACGGGTCGAGGACTTGGAAGAACCTCGTGATGCCGGCGTTCAGCTCGGCCATGCGCGCCGAGTGCTCGTTGGGGAGGTCGGCGTGCTGGTCGAAGTCGTGGAAACCCGTCGTCACCACTCGGAAGCCGATGTTCGCGTTGATCAGGCGCGCCGCCACCTCCATCTGGGTGGAGAGCGGCCCGGTGGCCATTCCTGCCGATGGCACCTTCGGCGCCAGGGTCTTGCCGACGTCGAGCGCGTCGACGATCGCGCCGGAGACGAGGTTCTGCCATGTGCCCGCGGTGGTGGTGCGCATCGCTCGTAGGGCGTTCGACACGTGCCGATCGGCGAGGGTTGCGTCGGCGCCGAACTTCGGTGTGGCAGCGGGCACGGTGGTGCCCCGTGAGGCGGCACCGATGAGGGTCAACGGCAGGCTGCTCCCGACGTGGGCGGCGGCGAACAGGTCGCGGCGCCCCGCCAGGTACCCGTCGAGCCAGCGGCCGAGCCATCCCGTCGACGAGCGTGTGTTGGGCCTGCCACCCATCCAGTATCCGAGGGAGTTGAAGTGCGAGAAGTCGGGGTTCGCGTAGCCGACGCCCTCGACGATGGCCAACTGGCCGCTGTTCCAGAACTGCTGCAGCTTCGTCAACTGGGGATGCAGCCCGGTGGACGCGTTGACCGGCAGGGCGCGTTGCGGGCTGATGGCCAGCGAGCCGCGCTGCGAGTAGTAGTTGCCGTCGGTGATGGGGACCGACGTGTTCAGCCCGTCGTTGCCGCCGTACAGGCCGACGAGGACGAGCACGCCGTCGTGTGCGCCGATCGGGCCCTGTGCCCAGGCGCTCGGGTCGTGGCCGGCGAGCAGCGGGTCGAGCAGCGACGAGCCGAACACGCCACCGGCGAGCCCGGCCCCGACGCCCATGCCGAGGAGGCGCAGGAACTGCCGGCGACCGACGGCCTCGGGCGCGTCGTCGTCGGGCACGTGCAGATGACGAAGGGCGTCGCGGGCGGAGATGTCGGGATCCAGCACGATCGCTCCTAAGCCAGGTGCATGTCGGGACAGGTGAGGATCAGCTTCACGAGGTGCTGGCGTTCCGTCACGGGGACGTTGGTGGCGTAGTCGACGAGGGCGCGCAGCGTGGTGGGGGACACCTGCACACGCATGAGGTAGAGGATCCGGTTGACCAGCGCCGCAGGGCGGGTGGCGTAGGTCTTCGTGATCTCGTCGTGCGAGATGGTGCCGCCCACGAGGTGGATCAACCCGTCACCGTGCCAGTAGCCCGAACCGGCCTTCGCGGCGATCGCGGCGGCCATCGCACCGCGGGCGGCCATCGAGCCGGAGTCGATCCAGTACCGATTCGTCTTCCATCCGCTGACGTCCGGCGGGTACAGCGGGCGTTGGCCGGCCGCGGCGAGGTGGGTGACGGAGATCGCACTGCCGCGAAGGCGGGTGCTGGCCAGCATCGCCACAGCCAGCGCGACGGGGGAGCGAACGAGTCCGCGGCGAACGTCGGTCGAGTAGAACTCGGGTCGCAGGAACATCGTGGTCAGCCAGGGCTTCACGGAGAAGTTCGTCGCCAGCGCGGTGGCGCGCATTGCGTCGATCACTGCCGTAGGTGCGGTGGTGCCGGCGAACTCCGCCCAGAGCTTGCGCGACAGGAACTCGGCCGCGACCTCGCGCGTGGGTCGACCACGGTTCGCGACCTCGTTGGCTGACGGTGGTACGACACCGTTGCCGAAGATCGTCGTGATCGTGTCGAACGCGTGTCGGGTGCGGTTCGTTCCCGTGTTGATCGTCCTGCCGAGGAACTGTTTCGCGCTGCTGTCGTGCCACTCGCCGCGCCACAGGTAGGTCATCCGACCCGGGACCGAGGTGTCGAGCGAGTGACCGCTCCACGCGAGCGTCGAGGCCTGCACATCGGCCTCGCTGTAGTTGCCGACCCCGAGTGTGAACAGCTCCATCAGCTCGCGGGCGAAGTTCTCGTTCGGCGAGGTGGCCCGATTCTTCGAGTTGTCGAGGTAGCGGAGCATCGCCGGTTGGATCGACAGCTTCTGCAGCAGCCCCGGCACGTCCGACATGCCGAGTCGACGGTAGAGGTCGATCTGGTCGCGCATCGGCGCGACGTAGACGACCTTCTTCTGTGACGAGCAGAAGTGGCCGTGCCAGAACAGCGCCATGTGCTCCTGCATCGGGCGGGACGAGTAGGCCATGCGGTCGATCCAGTACGCCACCAGCTGCGAGCCCTTCTCGCTCTCGGTGCCGGTGGTGAACGTCACCGTCCCCGGGTCCGCCACCGTCGTGAGGATGTCGGCGACGACGGCGGCGAGGGTCGGCTTCGTGAGCAGGGACGCGACACGAGACGGCTTCGCCACGAACTCGGTGCGGCGCAGGAGGTGACGGATCTCGGATTCGGTGGGCATCGGCGTGAGGAGGGTGACGACGTTCGTCATCGTGGTATCGGCACGAGGAGCCTTGCACCTGAGGCGCGTTCGGGCGGTGCAGGGGTCGGCCATTCGTCCCCGGCACTACTCTTGGGGAGTCGGCGGCTGGTGCCGCTTCTGCGCCCGGGTGGTGGAACTGGCAGACACGGGGGGCTTAAACCCCCCTTCCCCGC
>JBMOGW010000068.1:0-14764 GCA_049318165.1 Ilumatobacteraceae bacterium | reverse complement strand
TCCGTGGCGAGGTTGCTTGCTCTCGAAGCGGGTGCGGTCGAGCGTCGCCGTGAAGTGTCGCAGTCCGTACCCATGGGCGCGTTTCACCACCGAATCCGTCGCATTTCGCACCCATGGGTCCGGGAAGCGACACGAAGGTCGCCGAACGCGCCCGACCACCACCCACTTCCAGAGCAATGCCGCATCCGATGTGCGGCGGGCAGGTCGCGAGCGCATCGTTGCCGATCGGTGCGGTTGACGTGGCAACTCCGAGCGGGCGCACTGCGCTCCCTCAGCGATAACGAGGGTTTCACGTGCCCCGTGGCGCACGAAACACTCGTTATCGGCTCGACCCGAGCTTCTGGGCATACCCGGAAGCCGCCGTTCCCTTCTGGGCATTCCCAGAACGTTGCGCCCTCGCGTGCCGGCGGTGGCGCTACGAACGCGGGTGCACGGAGCCGTTGGTGACGTCGTAGACGGTGTCGCAGACCTCGAGGGTGCTCGGGCGATGGGCGACGAGGATCACCGTGGTGCGGTGCGCCAGCTCGGCGAGGGTCTCGCGGATCAGTGACTCCGAGCGCGGGTCGAGCGCGCTCGTGGGCTCGTCGAGCACCAGCACCTCGGGGGCCCCGACCAGCGCGCGGGCGATGCACAGGCGCTGCTGCTGGCCGCCGCTCAGCTTGCCGCCGGCCTCGCCGACGTCGTGGCCGTAACCGTCGGGGAACGCCGCGATCTCGTCGTGCAGATGGGCGAGACGCGCCGCGGCCTCCACCGCCGCGTCGGAGATGCCCTCACGGAAGAATCGGATGTTGTCGGCGATCGAGCCGCGCACCAAGTGCGCTGCCTGGGGCACGAACGCGACACGGCGAACCCAGTCGGCGCGGTCGAGCGTCGGCAACGGGCGATCGCCCGCCAACACCACGCCCGAGGTGGGCTCGCGCAGGCCGAGCAGCAGCTGCAACAGCGTGCTCTTGCCGCCACCCGAGGCGCCGACGAAGCCGACCACCTCGCCGGGCGCGATCGTCAGATCGACGTCCTGCAGCACCGGCCGATCGGCGACGTACTCGAAGCCGACGCCGCGCAGCTCGATCGCGCCGACGGTTCCGACCGGCTCTCCGCCGGCCACCGCGGGCGACGCGCGGTAGCTCTCGATCTCCGCCTCCAACTGCTGCACGTACGGACCGGCCGTCGTGACCACCGCCCAGCCCACCTGCAACTGCTGGCCGTACGCCAACGAGCGCAGCATCACCAGCATCACCGCGCCGAGCGAGCCGATGTTGGCGACGTCGCTCCACGACGCCAGCGCCAACGCTCCGACGAGCGCAACGAACGCGAGGGTCGTGTACAGGTGCGGCACCAGACCTCGGAGCGCGGCGAGTCGACGGTTCGCATCGCCGCCCTCATCGATCAGCCCGCGCATGCGCGACTCCATACGATCGCCCACACCGAACACCTGCAACTCGAGGCCGAGGGTCGCCATCTCGCCCAGGCCCGTTGCCAGTGCCATTCCCGTCTCGGAGGTGTCGATCGACTGGCGCCGCAACCGCTCACGGACCGGCCGCAGCGCCAGGCCCAGCACGGCGACGGCGACGATCACCACGAGCGCACCGACCGGGCTGACGGCGATGGCGAGCGCCAGCATCGCCACGAGGCCGAAGGCCGACGTCAGCGCCGAGGTGAAGCCACCGACCAACTGCGAGCCCGACGTCGCGTACGCCGTCATCAACTCCTGCAGCCGTCCGGTGGCGTCCTGCTGCTGGCGGCTCCACGACGCACCCAGGTATGCGGCGGCCAGCTCGCGGCGCAGTCGGGCGGCGATGCTGACGCCCATGTCGGCGGCGAGCCGGTTGGCGAACCAGGCGAACGCGAAGCGAGCCACGACCAACGCCGCCGCGATCCACAGCCCTGCGCCGACGGTCAGCGTGTGACCGAGCAGGATCTCCGGCCGGTCGTCACCGGTGCTGATCGCCAACGCGAGGCGCGTGACGACCACCAGGAACGCCGCCTCGCACAGACCGCCCAGGGTGGAGGCCACCGCCATCGAGACGATCGACACGCGGTGACCCTTCATCTCGGCGGGTGGGAGCAACGAGCGGACGTCCATGGAGCGTGCACACGGTAGCCAACCCGGCCTCGCTGCCTGCGGGGCGACCCTCGTCACTGATCGACGCGTCGGTCAGTCTGACTAGCCAGTCAGTCCCACTATCCGTTGCATCAGTTCGTAGCAATGCGGTTGCAGGGGTGGTTATGGTCCCCATCGCTCACCTCCCATCAGCGTCGAAAGGGGCGGCAATGAACGACACCACGAAGACCTATCCGGTCGACTCGCAGTCCGGCCGCAAGGGCATCGCGTACGACTGGCACAGCCTCTACGCCGCCGCCGAGGCAGCAACGCTCGACAGCCAGCTCGCCGCGTTCGTTCCGGCCCACGCCGAATGAGCCGGGCACCCCAACGGGTGCTCGTCCTCGGATGCGGATCGGTTGCCCAGTGCACCGTCCCGCTCCTCGTCCGTGATCTCGGCATCGAGCCGGAGCGCGTCACGGTCGTCGACATGGTCGACAACCGCGCGCGCATCGCCGACGCCATCGCGCAGGGCGTGCGGTACGAGCAGGACCGGCTCACCCAGGAGAACCTCGACGAGTTCCTGAGCGCACGGGTCGGCAGCGGCGACCTGCTGCTCGACCTCGCGTGGAACATCGACAACCCGACGATCCTGCAGTGGTGCCGCGACCACGACGTCCGCTACCTGAACACCAGCGTCGAACTGTGGGACCCGTACGACCGTCTCGAGGACACGCCGCCGCTCGACCGCACCCTCTACGTGCGTCACATGAGCCTGCGCCGGATGATCGCCGGGTGGCCCGACAACAAGGGCGCCACCGCGGTGCTCGAGCACGGCGCCAACCCCGGCCTCGTCAGCCACTGGGTGAAGCAGGCCCTGGGCGAGATCGCCACCGCGATGTTGCGCGACGGCATCGCCGGTGACGCCGCCGCAGGCCTGGAGTCCGCGCTCGAGCGACGCGCGTACAACGAGCTGGCGATGCTCACCGGCACCAGGGTGGTGCACATCGCCGAACGCGACACGCAGATCACCAACGTGCCGAAGCGCCCGGGCGAGTTCGTCAACACGTGGTCCGTCGACGGCTTCTACGAGGAGGGCGTCGCGCCCGCCGAGTTGGGTTGGGGCACGCACGAGAAGCGCCTCCCGCCGAACGCGTACGTGCACACTGGCGAGGGTCCCTGCAATCAGATCTGCATCGCCCGCCCGGGCATGGAGACGTGGGTGCGCAGCTGGGTTCCCAGCGGCGAGACCCGCGGCATGGTGGTGCGCCACGGCGAGGCGTTCACGATGTGCGAGCACCTCACGGTGCACGACGAGCACGGCCGGGCGATCTACCGCCCGACGGTGCACTACGCCTACCACCCGTCCGATCCGGCCATCAACAGTGTGCTCGAACTGCGCATGCGCGGCTGGGAGATGCAGACCGAACAGCGCATCCTCAACAACGAGATCGTGTCCGGACGCGACGAGCTGGGCGTGCTGCTGATGGGCCACCCCTACAAGGCCTGGTGGACCGGATCGCTGCTGTCGATCGACGAGGCGCGGGCGATCCTGCCCGACCAGAGCGCCACCACGCTGCAGGTGGCAGGTTCCATCGTCGGCGCGGTGTCGTGGATGATCGCCAACCCGAACGAGGGTGTCAACGTGCCCGACGACCTGCCGTGGGACGAGGTGCTCGGCGTGTCGCGTCGTTACCTCGGCACGCTGCACTCCGGACCGAGCGACTGGGATCCGGTGAGCAGCCGCCGCGACCTCTTCGCCAAGTTCGGCGACGAGGCCGACGGAGTCGATCACGACGACCCGTGGCAGTTCACCAACTTCCTGACCGTCTGAGCAGCTTCCCGCCAAGATTCGGTCAAGGTCCCCGATCGTCCGATGACCAGTTCAGACCCTTTCGGTACGGTCGCTGACGTGGGAGAACCCCAGATCGTGGATCCCACGGTCCACTCGACGATCCTCCGAGCGCTCGGCCAGGTGTCGACGCGTTCGATCCTCGCGGTTCGCCCCGAGGTGGTCGACGGCCGCATCGTCGACGCGGTGATTCTCTGGTCGACCCAACACGGCGCGCAACTGAACCCCGACACGCAGGCCGGCCGCCGGATCTCGGAGTTGGTGCGCGACACGGAGCATCGCTTGCAGGCGATCGCCACCGCGGTGAAGGCGTTCGACCAGCCCGGCGTGCCGGTCCGCTCCGGGCCTCATGTTGCGCTGATCGCCGGTGAGGAACGCCAGGTGCTCGTGTCGGCGGTGATGCACGAGGACATCCTGCTCGTCGAGTACGACGACGTCACCGATCTGGTGCGCACCCAACGTGCCCAACAGGAGTCCGAGCACGACTTTCGGCAGCTGATGGACACGATCGATGCCGGCGTGGTGATCCTTCGGCCGGTCCTGCTGCCGGACGGCACGTTCGACGACGCCGAGATCCTGTGGAGCAACGAGACCTCCAAGCGGATGTGGTTGAACCACGAAGGGCTACAACCCGGCGTGCACGTGGCCGACGTCTACTACGACCGCGCCGACTGGTTGATCGCCGCGAACGCCGCATGGAAGGGCGTGGCGACCACGCGCATGCTGTCCGTCGACCCCGACATCGCGCCCTGGACATCGGCGACCGAGACGTTGCGCCGCGTGGGCGACACGATCGTGGAGTTGACGCTGGACCGCACCCAGGACCAGCTGATGCTCGACAAGCTGGCCGAGGCCGATCACCGGTTCGCCGCGGTGATGGAGGACCTCCCGGTCACGGTGTTGGTCGCGTCCGTCTCGGACGACCTGCTCGAGTACGTCAGCCCGAACGCAGAAGCGCTGACCGGGCTGCCGATGCACCGCCTGCGACGCATCAGCCAGTGGATCTCGTTGGTGCACCCGGACGACCTCCCGAGGGTCGACGCCGTCGCCGACGACCTGACCGAACGCGGCCGTCACGAGGCGGTGCTGCGCTACCAGGTGCCCGGCGGCCGCGAGTTCACCGCCGAGGTGCGCATGGTGCGTCGGCAGGGCCCGAGCGGGCACGACGGGTTCATCACCATCATCAGCGACATCACCGAGCAGGTGCGAGTGCGCGAGCGGCTCGAGAGCGGCACCCGCCTGGAGACGCTCGGCCGCACCGCCGGCTCGATCGCCCACGACTTCAACAACCTGCTGATGATCGTCGGCGGCAACATCGACCGTGCCCGGCACCAACTGACGAACGGCTCGATCGTCGAACGCGGGCCGATCGTGCTCGAAACGGCCGCCGTCGCGACGCAGCGGGCGGCCGACCTCGCCCACAGCCTCCTCGCGTTCGCCCGTGGGCGGCACGGTGCCCCGGAGGTCATCCGCGTCGACCGATTGCTGCGCAACTTCGAGCCGATCCTGCGCGGCATCGTGCACCCGCGCGCCGATCTGGTGCGCCCCTACGCCAACGAGGACTGGTGCGTGCACGCCGACACCGCACACCTGCAGCAGATCGTGATGAACCTGGTGACCAACGCTCGCGACGTCTCCCCGCCAGGGAGCACCGTGCTGCTGCAGGTGGCCCTCAGCGACGGCGCGAGATGTCACCTGCTCGACGACCCGGCCGACACGCAGCACGTCGCGATCTCGGTCACCGACCAGGGTCCCGGCGTGCCGGATGACATCGCGACGCGCATCTGGGAGCCGTTCTTCAGCGCCAAACCGCTCACGAACGAGGCAGGCAGCGGACTCGGCCTGTCGACCGTGCACGGTCTGGCGCACCAGCACGGCGGTCACGTGCATCTCGAGAACCACCCCGGTGGAGGGTGCACGTTCACCGTGTACCTGCCCCTGGTGCCACCGGAGCGTTGACATTCGCCCGCGATGTCGGCAGACTTGGACTCGATGACCAGCGCACGCGGCCTCCTGCTTCTTACGTAGGGCAAGCGCCGCATCCCCGCGCTTGCCCACAGCCCCAGCCGAACGGCCGGGGCTTCTTGCTTTTTCCGGACCATCACAGAATCGAACGCCATGCCTCCCCAGCCCGTCACCCCCAAGAAGATGCCCTTCGAGAAGTACGAACGGTTCGTGCCGGTCGTCCTCCACGACCGCACGTGGCCGAACAAGGTGCACGAGAAGGCCCCGCAGTGGTGCAGCGTGGACCTGCGCGACGGCAACCAGGCGCTGATCGACCCGATGGACCCGCAGCGCAAGCGGCGGATGTTCGACGCGCTGGTGAAGATGGGCTTCAAGGAGATCGAGGTCGGCTTCCCGTCGGCCAGCCAGCCGGACTTCGACTTCGTTCGTCAGCTGATCGAGGAGGACCTGATCCCCGACGACGTGACGATCCAGGTGCTGGTGCAGTGCCGGCAGGAGCTGATCGAGCGCACGTACGAGTGCCTGCAGGGCGCACCGCGGGCGATCGTCCACTTCTACAACTCCACCAACCCGCTGCAGCGTGAGGTGGTGTTCGGACTGGACCAGCAGGGCATCATCGACATCGCGGTGAACGGCGCCAAGCTGTGCCGAAAGCTGGAGCAGACGCTGCCCGGCACCGACATCCGCTACGAGTACTCGCCGGAGAGCTTCACGCTGACCGAACCCGACTTCGCCATCGAGGTCTGCCACGCCGTGATGGACGTGATCGAGCCGACGCCCGAGCGTCCGCTGATCCTCAACCTGCCGGCGACGGTCGAGTGCTACACGCCGAACGTGTACGCCGACGTGATCGAGTGGTTCGGCCGCCACGTGCGCAACCGCGACAGCGTGATCATCAGCCTGCACCCGCACAACGACCGCGGTACGGCCACGGCCGCTGCCGAGCTGGCGATGCTGGCCGGCGCCGACCGCGTGGAGGGCACGCTGTTCGGCAACGGCGAGCGCACCGGCAACGTCGACGTGGTGAACCTGGCGATCAACCTGTTCGTCAACGGCGTCGACCCCGAGCTGGACATCACCGACATCGACGCCCTGCGCCGTGTGGCCGAGTACTGCAACCGCCTGCCGGTGCACCCGCGTCACCCGTGGGTGGGCGATCTGGTGTACACCGCGTTCAGCGGCAGCCACCAGGACGCCATCAAGAAGGGCTTCGAGGCGCTGAACCGGAAGGCCGAGGCCAACGGCGGCGAGTACCCGACATGGGGGGTGCCGTACCTGCCCCTCGACCCCAAGCACCTCGGCCGCAGCTACGAGGCCGTCATCCGCGTCAACAGCCAGAGCGGCAAGGGGGGCGTGGCCTACGTGATGAAGGCCGAGCACGGCTTCGACCTGCCGCGCCGCCTGCAGATCGAGTTCTCGAAGACCATCCAGCACATCACCGAGGACACCGGCACCGAGATCAGCCCGATCGTGATGTGGGACGCGTTCCAGTCCGAGTACCTCGACCCGGCCCCGCGTTGCACGCTGTCCAGCCACGAGCTGCGCAGCGACAGTGCCACGGGTCGCACCGCGATCACCGCGCAACTGGTGGTGGACGGCGCGCCGATCACCGTGACCGGTGAGGGCAACGGTCCGATCGACGCGTTCGTGCACGCACTGCGCAGCGGCATCGGCAGCACCATCGACGTCCTGGACTACGCGGAGCACGCAATGGGCCAGGGCTCGGAGGCCATGGCAGTCGCGTACGTCGAGGCCGGCGTGCCCGGCGGCGCGGTGAAGTGGGGCGTCGGCACCGACCCGAGCACCATCACCGCGGCCTTGCGCGCCGTGTTGTCGGCGCACGAACGGCACCAGGGCGCGTGACGTGGGCTACCGTCGCGCCAAGGCCTGAGCTGCACAGCCCGGGAAACCGAGCCCCACAGGAGACGGAACGATGAAGGTGAGTGTCGACTACGACGTGTGCGCCAGCACCGGCGCGTGCATGCAGGTCTGCCCCGAGGTGTTCGAGGTGCGCAAGGACGGCTACCTCTACGTGCTCCAGGAGGAGCCCGGCGAGGAGCTTCGCGACAAGGTGCAGACGGCGGCCGACATGTGCCCGACGGCTGCCATCACCGTCGAGGGCTGACGCCCCTGCCTGCTGCTTGCAGGCTGAAGTACCAGGGATTTCGACGATTCTTTACCGTTCCTTGGGTTGAGGTCGGGGGTCCTACGACCGATCCATTCTGCGTACCCGGTTCGGAAGCGCAGGTGTGGGATGGAACGTCGGCTGGCAATGGCAACCGCAGCAGCGGTCGCCGTCTCCGTCGGCATCGGTGCGGTGGCGTTCGCCGCGATCGGCGGGACCGACATGCTCGGCATGTCCGCCGACAACGGCGTCGTCGTGCCGGTGACGGAGGTCCAGGAAGTGCAGAACGTCGTGGTCGTCCTGTCGGGCAGCACCACGACCGTCGCCGGTGCGCCGGTCGTCGACCCGACGGCTGCTGCGCCCGTCGATGCCGCCGCCGTGGCACCGGCCGAGACGCCCGTGCAGCAGGCGCCCCCCGGACCGATCACGATCCTGACGCTGCCCGCGCCGCGACCGACGGTCGGCAACACGCCCGTCACCACCGCCAAGTCCACCGCGACCACCGTGGCGAAGGCACCGGTCACCACCGCCAAGCCGGTGACCACGACGAAGCCGGTCACCACGACGGCGACCGTGCCGGTGGTCGTGACGGTCACCACGGCGGCCCCGGTCACCACGACCACGGCCAAGCCCGTGACCACCACGACGAAGCCGGTCACCACGACGACCCGGCCACCCGGCGTACCCGCCGACTGGCCGGCCGGCAAACCCATTCCCCCGATGCCCCCCGGCTGCGAGCAGCCGCAACTCGAACTCAATGGAAGGTGGAACTGTGACAACTGAGATCGACCCGGAACAGGCCGAGCGCGTTGCACGCCTCGCTCAGCGACGCGCCGCCAGCGGTGGCGGTCGGGCTGCCGGCCCGCGAGCGGCAGCACCGACTGTCGCCGAGTCGGCGCCGACGCCGACGCCGGCCCCGGCCCCGGTGATGCCGATCGTCACCCCGGCCGCACCGGCGCCCGCTGCCTGGGCGCCGCCGGCGCAGTATCGGCCGGTGCGCTACACCCAGCCGATCGCGATCACGGTCGCCAACGCGACGGCCGCCGCGGCGGCCGGTGCGGCCTCGATCGCCGCGGCGCCCGAGTCGAAGGTGGCGATGAATGCGGCCGCAGCGGCCGGCGTCGCCACGGCGGCACCCGAGGTGCCGCTCGTCGACCGCACCACCAGCCTGCCCGTCGTGCGCAGTCGGCGTCGCCACGCCGCCGCGGCGGGTCGGGTGCTGGCCACCGGCCTCGCCACGTCGGGCTTCCTCGGCACGATCACTGCGCTGGCCCAGGCCGATGCACATGACGACCAGGCCAGCACGCCGTCGCCCGACAGCACGGTCGTGCGCACGATCGAGCGCACGGTGTACGTGGACGAGAACGGCAACCCCGTCGACCCGCCCGCATCGGTGCAGGCGCTGACCGACTCCACGGCGGTCGCCACCGGCGACACCTCGGTGGTCACCGGCGACACGACGGTGGTCGACAGCACGACACCGGCCACCGATGCGGCCGGCGCGCCGGTCACGACCGTGCCGGGCGCGGCGCCCGCACCGGCGCCTGCACCGGCAGGCGGCGGCACGCCGGCACCCGTGGCTGCCGGAGGCGGCGCGCCCGCACCCGCACCCGCACCGGCAGGCGGCGGCACGAAGACGCCCGCACCCGCCCCGGCGACCACCGTCGCCGGCAAGGCGCCGGCCCCGGCGCCCGTGACCACCGTCAAGACGGTCACCACGCAACCCCCGGCGCCGGTGACCACCAAGGCGCCCGCCCCGCCGCCTGCCCCGGTGACGACGGCGGCACCGGCGCCCGCCACCACCCAGCCTCCGGCAACCACTGCGGCACCGCCGCCCTGCACAGGGAGCAAATGCTGATGAACCTGGCACTTCTGGAACAACGCACCTGGCACCGCTCGGCAGCGTCCGTGATGGGCACCACCGCCGAGTTGATGTTCGACGGTCCGCCGTCGCTGACGCCGATGGCCTTCCAGCGCCTGCGCGAACTCGAGCAGGCGTGGAGCCGCTTCATCCCCAACTCCGAACTCAACCGCCTGCACCATCAGGCCGGCCGTTGGGTGAAGGTGAGTCACGAGTTGTTCGTCGCGCTGCGCTGGTGCAAGCGACTGCACGACGAGACCGAGGGCCGTTTCGACCCGTCGATCCGCACCGCGTTGGAAGCGTGGGGCTACGACCGCACGTTCCGCGACATCGACGAGCGTGGCACCGCACCCACCCGCTGCACCCCGTCGCCCGGCCTGTCCGGTCTCGAACTGCGACGTGACGACGAGGCCGTCCGCCTCGCGCCGGGCCTGCGCATCGATCTCGGTGGCATCGGCAAGGGCCTCGCGGCCGACATGCTCGCCGGCGACCTGCTGTTCATGGGCGCGCACGGCGCGTACGTGTCGGTGGGCGGCGACATCGCCGTCGCCGGCGACACGCCCTACGGCGGCTGGGACGTTCCGCTCCACCATCCGGACACGGACCTCCCGTTCGACTTCCACTGCCTCGACGCCGGCGGACTGGTGATGAGCACCGTGCGCATGCGCCGCTGGCAGCGTGCTGACGGCACCCCGGCCCACCACCTCATCGATCCGCGCACCGGCGCACCGGCCGACACCGATGTCGTCGCGGTCGCCGTGGCGGCCCTCAGCGCGGCTCGCGCCGAGGCGCTGGCGAAGGCCGTCATCGTCTCCGGCTCGGTCGAGGGCGCCCGGCTGCTCGACAGCTTCGGCGTGGCCGGCTGGATCCTCACCGAGACCGACATGATCCGAGTAAGTTCGCGGGTGTGATCGCCGTCACCGAGAAGCTCGCCTGGTACGTCAGCCGGGCCAGCGGGCTCATCGCGTGGATGCTCGTCGCGGCCTCGATCATCTGGGGCGTGACGTTGTCGAGCCGGCTGCTGCGCCGACGCGGCATCCCTGCCTGGCTGCTCGATCTGCACAAGTACCTGGCGCTGCTCGCGATCATCTTCACGGGCGTCCACCTGGCTGGCCTGGTCGCCGACAACTACGTCTACTTCGGGTGGAAGGAACTGTTCATCCCGATGGCCGTCGACTGGCGTCCCGGCGCCACCGCATGGGGCATCGTCGCCTTCTACATGCTGCTCGCGGTGCAGATCACCAGTTGGCTGATGCGCAAGATGCCACGCAAGTACTGGCACGCCACGCACCTGTTGGCGTACCCGTTGTTCGTGGTGGGCACGGTGCACGGCTTCCAGGCCGGTGCCGACCGTGCCAACAAACTCGTGCAGTGGGTGGCCCTGTTGATCATCGAGATCGTGTTCGGTCTCACCGTGTTCCGTGCGCTCACGTACGCACCGCGCAAGCATCGCGCTCAGGCCGCCGATCGGGCCGAGGCCGCGGTGGCCCACCAGTAACCTGCCGTCCATGGCCTTCCACGACCGGCTCCGCGCGTCCTGGGGCGCGTCCTCCTCGATGCTCTGCGTGGGCCTCGACCCGGATCCTGCACGCCTCCCGGATGCCGTCGGCGGTTCGGTGCTCGACTTCTGCACGGCGATCATCGACGCGACGGCCGACACGGTGTGCGCGTTCAAGCCCCAGATCGCCTACTTCGCGGCGGCGGGTGCGGAGCGCGAACTCGAGCAGGTGTGCACACACATCCGCGATCGTCACCCGCACGCGCTGCTGGTGCTGGACGCGAAACGCGGCGACATCGGCCCCACGGCCGAGCAGTACGCCAAGGAGGCGTTCGACCGCTACGGCGCCGATGTGGTGACGGTCAATCCGTACCTTGGCGGCGACACCATCGAGCCGTTCCTGCGCCACCCGGGCGGCGGCGTGTTCGTGCTCTGCCGCACCAGCAACCCGGGCAGTGGCGACTTCCAGTCGTTGTCCGTCGGCGACGAGCCGCTGTACCAGCGAGTCGCGCGTCGCGTCGTGGAGTGGAACGAGGTCGGCGACTGCGGCCTCGTGGTGGGCGCCACCTATCCGGATGAGTTGCGCCAGGTGCGATCGATCGTCGGCGACCTGCCACTGCTGGTGCCCGGTGTGGGCGCACAGGGGGGCGACGTGGAGGCCACCGTGACCGCCGGCGCCGATGCCACCGGCTACGGCATGGTGATCAACTCGTCGCGGGCGATCCTCTACGCCTCGTCCGGCGCGGACTACGCCGACGCGGCTCGCGCCGAGGCGATCCGCACCCGCGATGCGATCCGCGCGGTCAGCCCTGGAGCTGGACGACCGACGTGATGCCGGGCGAGCGGCGCAGGACGGTGATGACGTCGTCCGGGACGGCGGCGCTCGGCGAGATGAGCATCACCGCCGTGCCCGGGACAGCCGCACGGCCGACGTCCATGTCGTCGATGTTGACGCCGGCGTTGCCGAGCAGGGTGCCCACCGTGCCGATGACACCCGGGCGGTCGTCGTTCTTCACCATCAGCATGTGCTCGGCCGGCGGCACGTCGAAGTGGTGCTCGTCGATCTCGACGATGCGCTGATCACTGCGGCGACCGACGAGCGTGCCGGAGATGCTGTGCCCGGCACCGCGGATGGTGAGCAGGTTCACGAAGTCGGCGGAGGTCGAGCAGTTCACCTCGCGCACCTCGATGCCGGCCTGCTGGGCCAACTGCGGCGCATTGACGTAGGTGACCTGCTCATCGGCGATCGCCGAGAAGAACCCCTTCATCGCCGCCAACTGGACGATGCGCGTGTCGTAGCCGGCGATGTCACCTTCGGTGCACACCTCGATGACCGCACGACCGTCGTCCTGCAGCGAGCCGGCGACGAGCGACGAGAACAGCCGGCCGAGACGCTCGGCGAGCGGCAGGAACGGGCGCAGCGTCTCGTTTGCCTCGGCGGCGTCGACGTTGACGGCGAACGGCACGAAGTCGCCGGCGAGGGCGAGCAGCACCATGTCGGCGATCGTGTCGCCGGCCTTGTCCTGCGCCTCGCGGGTGCTGGCGCCGAGGTGCGGGGTGACGACGATGCTGTCGAGCCCGAACAGCGGCGAATCGGTGCACGGCTCGGTGGCGAACACGTCGACGGCTGCGCCGGCGATGATGCCGTCGCGCACGCAGTCGGCCAACGACTGCTCGTCGACGATGCCGCCACGAGCCACGTTGATCACCCGCAGGGACGGCTTCGCCTTCAGCAGCAGATCGCGGTTGATCAGCCCGGTGGTCTCCTTCGTCTTCGGCAGGTGCACCGTGAGGAAGTCGGCTTCGGCGACGGCCTGGTCGAGCGGCAGCAGCTCGACACCCATCTGCCGGGCGCGATCGGCGGACACGAAGGGGTCGTAGGCGACCAGGCGCATGCCGAAGGCCTTGGCGCGGTCGGCCACCAGCTTGCCGATACGGCCGAGACCGATGACGGCGAGCGTCTTGTCGGCCAGTTCGACGCCTTCCCAGCGGGCCCGCTCCCAACGGCCGGCCTTCAGGGCGGCGTGTGCCTGGGGCACGTTGCGCGCCTGGCTGAGGATCAGCGCCATCGTGTGCTCGGCGGCGGAGACGATGTTGCTCTGCGGAGCGTTGACCACCATCACCCCGCGGCGGGTGGCGGCCTCCACGTCGACGTTGTCGAGGCCGATGCCGGCCCGACCGACCACCAGCAGTTCCGGCGCCGCGTCGAGCACGTCGGCGGTGACCTGCGTCGCGGAGCGGATGATCAGCGCGTGCGCGTCCTTCACCACGTCGAGCAGACGGGAGAGGTCCAGTTCGACGACGACGTCGTGTCCGGCCGAGCGCAGGCGGTCGAGCCCACCCTCGGCGATCTCCTCGGTGACCAGAATCCGTGCCATTGGTCCATCGTTACCGGCACGAGCACCGTTTCCGAAAGCGTTTGAACGATCTGTACATTCGCGTCACCGAGATTTCACGTGCGCACGAGGAGCCACCATGACCCATCAGTTCTTGTCCGAAGAGTGGATGACCGCCGCCAAGGCGATCCGCGAGAAGTACGCCGACCAGGTACCGCCGGTGACCATCAGCATCCGGATGAACCAGGTCATCACCGACGTGCCGTTCGGTGAAGGCACCGTCAACGCCTACCTCGACACGTCGTCGGGCGCCGTCGAGATGGAGCTGGGCTCGCTGGAGACCCCCGACCTCACCGTCACCACCGACTACGCGACCGCCAAGGCCGTGTTCGTCGACCAGGACCAGCAGGCCGGCATGGCGGCGTTCATGGGCGGCAAGATCAAGGTGCAGGGCGACATGATGAAGATGATGTCGATGCAGACCGGCATGCCGAACACCGAGGTCACGCAGAAGGTCCAGGACGAGATCAAGGCGATCACGGCCTGATCCCAGATCGGCGCGTCAGGCGCGGGGCGTCGAGTGCACGAAGCTCGCCGCCACCGCGCCCAGGCCGGCCACGCAGGCACCGACGAAGAACGCGGTGTGGAACGGACCGAAGTCGTCCGCCGTCGCCGTCGCGCTGATGGTGGCAAGAACCGCCGAGCCGAGCACCGCGCCGAGCTGTGTCATCAACTGCTGCATCGCCCCGGCCACGCCGAGGTCGGTCTCGTCGACCGCGTTCGCCATCAGCGACGTGAGGGCCGGCGAGGCGATGCCCAGACCGACGCCGGACATCGCAGTGGCCGCGATGATGAACACGTAGCCGGTGTCGAATCCGACGGTCATCCACATCGTCATCGACACGACCAAACCGAGCGCGCCGGCCACGCCGGCGATGCGCTCGCCCACCTTCAGCGTGACGATGGCGGCGAGCGGCGCCGAGATCGAGAACGCCAGCGGGCGTGAGATCACGAGGTTGCCGACCGTCGCCGTGTCGAGGCCGAGGCCACGCGGCTTGCCGAGCACCTGCGGGATGAGGAAGAACC